>CAIXBH010000065.1 GCA_903917615.1 uncultured Chloroflexota bacterium
AGAGGACTGAACGCCCAGAGGCTGATTGCGAGCCACCGGCATAAGCCTCAAGTCTCTGGCTCGCGCACACGGCCGCGGCAGGCGCCCTCGTTACGGATGCCGTAGCGGCGGGCGCGGTGGGAACGAACGGCAACGGCACGGGCGGAAGTGCGGTGCTGCACGCTGACGCAGCGAGCGTGAGCACAACCAGCAGACCAAGTCGCATCGGGGCTCTCACGCCGCTGATCATACGCGCGACCGCTCCGCTACACTCCCCGCCGATGCCAGAGAGTCAGTTCGACTACGACCCCGAGAACTACGACCGCGCGCGGCCGTCGTACCCGCCTGCGCTGTTCGACGACCTGTGGGCGTACCTCGACCCCGGCGCGCGGGCGCAGCCTGCGACGGTCGAGGTGGGGCCGGCGACGGGGCAGGCGACGCACTCGCTCCTCGCGCGCGGTGCGCGCGTGACGGCCGTCGAGCTCGGGCCGCGGCTCGCGGCATTCCTCGCGGCGAAGTACGTCGACCAGCCCGCGTTGCGGGTAGTGAACGCGGCCTTCGAAGACGCGCTGCTGCCCGAAGCCAGTGCCGACCTCTTGTTCTCCGCGACGGCGTACCACTGGGTGGACGCGGCGGTGCGCATGTCGAGGCCGCACGCGCTGCTGCGGCCGGGCGGCGTCCTCGCGATCGTCGACACGAACCAGGTGCGCGACGACGCCGACCGCAGTTACTTCGAGCGATCGCAGCCGCTGTACGCGCGCTACTGGCCTGACCAGCAGACGTACCGCCCCGGGCCCGAGCCGGACCTCGTGCCGCCGATCTTCGAGGAGGTGCGCGCGAGCGGGCTGTTCGAGGACGTAAGGCTCTCGCGCTACCGCTGGGACCAGCGCTACGACGTCGACGCGTACATCGCCCTCGTGCGGTCGTACTCGAACACCTTCGAACTGCCACCCGACCGGCGCGAGGCGTTCCTGCGCGACCTGCGCGCCTTCGTCGCGGCGGAGGAGGGCGCGAGCGTGCTGCGGCCGCTCGTCATCACGCTCGTAACGGGGCGGAAGGCGTAACGCGGAGGCAGACCCACCCCCTGGCCCCCTCCCGTCGAGCGGGAGGGGGAGACGAAATCGGAAGAGAGATGGGGGCGCTGCGCGCCCCCAAACCCCCTGGCGGAACTGGTTGTGTTTGCGTGCGCTCGGGTGCGAGTGATTCCTCGGGCTGATCGATGAGCAGAAGCGATCGCCTCGCGCGATCTGATCGGGGTGAGGGCACTGGGCTCGAGCCGGAGCCCCCTCTCCCTAGCCCTCCCCCGCCCGGGGGGAGGGGATCAGAAACTCAGGCGGCGCCAGGCCCCTTCTCCTGCGAAGCGGGAGAAGGCGGGGGATGAGGGTTGCTTCCCGCCGCCCCTACGACTTCGGTGCGAGCGGCAGCAAGCGCGTGATCGTGTCGCCGCTCGCGGCGCTCGACCGGCCGAGGATGGGGAGCGCATCCCATGTCCTCGACGTGGGCGTACCGCCCGCCCACGCCCACGTGAAGAGCAGCCCGGCAGGCTCCGGCAGCGCTGGAGGCGCGTTGGGGGCGGTGCGATGCACCACCGTCAGCCGCGACTGCCGCGTGCCCGCCGCAACGCGCGACGATTCGAACGACCAGCCCTCGATCAGGTCGTTGTTCGGCGGGTAGCCGATCTGCGAACAGCCGAGGTCGCTCCACTCGCGTCCGCTGGCCGGCTGTCGCTTCGACGTGTCCTGATCGAAGCACTGCGCATCGGTCGGACGGTCGGTCGACAGGCGGATGTTGAGCGAGAGGGGTGCCAGATCACAGTCGGCGGTGACGATGAACGTCCACGTCACGCTGCCCACGCCGGCGCCGGTGATCGTGCTGAGCACCAGCCGCGGGTCCGCGCACACCTCACCTGGCGCGGGCGACCGGACGAACCCGGACGCGCCCGTGGCGCCCGACGGGCGCGGCCCTGAGCCGCGCAACTCCGGAAGGGCAGCACGGCGATTCAGGTCCGGCGTAGCGGACGGATTCGGCGCGAAAGCGGCGGGCGCAGCGATCTGCGGCGGTGGCGCTGGCGCCTTCGTGCACGCACCGAGGACGAGCACCAGCGGGACGAAGAGCAACGCCGTGCGCGTCACGCCATCGGCACCGGCGCGGCGGGGAGCGGTGGCAGTTCGGTGCGCGCGGTCGCGCAGGCCTCGGCGGTGGCGCGCAGCACCTCGACCTCGCGCGCGAACCGGACGGTGTCGATGCCGCGGTGCGGCGAGCCGAGGAGGACCATGCGGTCGAGGGCGCGCCCCATGAGCGCCATCGCACCGTGCGCATTGCCGCGCATCCAGTGCGTGTACCCGGCGCCGAGCTGCGCGAGGCCCTTGAAGAACTCCTCTTCCTCGCTCCCCTTCCGCTGCGCCCAGCAGGTCTCCCACGCCTCGTGCGCACCGAAGTAGTTGCCCGCGTCGAACAGGCGAATCGCCTCGAGCAGGCATTGCTCGGTCGTCATCGCATCGAAGTCGGGCAACACGAGGCGCGTCGCGGAGCCCGCGGGTAACGGACGACCGAACTCGTCGCGAGGACGGAGAGGCTTTGGCGCGGTCGAGGGTGTCGTCATGCGTACTCCTGGACCGATCGTACGCGCGTCGGACGACCGAATGCCGGCGCGACCCCCGCGGTAGACTCAGACGGGAGCGCGCATGAACGACCTGCCATTCCCGGAGCAACTCCTGACGCTGCTCAACGCGTCAGTCGACCCGCTGGGCATCGTCGACGCTGACGGGCGCTATGTCTGGGTGAACGACGTCAGCGTGCGCGCCTTCGGCTACCCCCGCGAGGAGGTACTGGGCTCACACTTCCGCGAGCACCTGCTGCCCGACGATGGCCCCCACAACACGATGTCCGATGCACTTGCCGGGCATCCCGGCATGGTCGTCCGCCGGGTCCAGTGCGCAGATGGCTCCACCGTGGTGGAGCGCACGGAGTTGCTCCCGTTGGGCAACGGCTACGTGCTCATCCACGCGAGCGACCTCACGGCGCTGTACGGCGCACTGGATCGGGCGCACGAGACCGAGGAACGCTACCGCGAGCTCCTTGTCGCCGTGCGCGTACCCATGGCGATCTGGTGGCGCTCTCACGAAGGCGCGCCGCCCCGGGTGCGCTACGTGAACGATGCGCTCTGTGCCCTGCTGGAACGCCCGGCGGAGGCGCTGCTGGATCACAATCCGGCGATCTGGGTGCAGCCATCGGATCTCAGCGATGTCACCGAGCACCTGGTGCGCGTGGCTGAAGGCGAGCCGTCGGCACCGGCCCGGGTCCAGCTCCGTCGCGCGAACGGCAGCATCGCGAGTTGTCTCCTGGTGGCGGCGCCCGTCACGTACGAAGGCCGCCCGGCGATGTCCGCGCAGTTCGTCGACATCTCGGAGGAGGTGCGGCTGCGCGACCTGGCCTCGCGGAGCGACGCCGCCGACCTCGCGCTCACGGTCGCGGGCGGTATCGCGCATGACTTCGGCAACATCTTCACCGGGTTGCTCGCGTACCTCGACTTCGCGACGGAGCTGATGGACGACGGCGCTCCGGCCGCGCCGCACGTGCGCTCGGCGCGGCTCGCCGCGGAACGCGCCTCCGTGCTCACCCGGGCCCTCCGCGACTACTCGACCTCTGCGGGGCAACTGACAGACACGCGTCGGGGGGCGGATGTCGTGCGGCTCGCGGACGTTGTGAACGAGGCGTACACGATCATGCGCGCGGCAATCGCACGGACCGTCTCGATGACCGTCCACGTGGGCGAGGAGCCGGTGTACGCACTCGTGCCGTCGGACAGCCTGCTGCGCGTGCTCGTGAATCTGCTGGTGAACGCGCGGGACGCCACGCTCGAGCGCGCGGCCACGGCGGAACCGGGATATCGCCCGAGCATCGCCCTCAACGTGGAGGCCCGTCCCAGCGACCGACGCGCCGTCGTCACGGTGACCGACAACGGCACGGGGATCCCGGACGCCATCGCCGAGCGCATCTTCGACACGCACTTCACGACCAAGGGGAAGGGCGGCTCGGGCCTCGGCCTGACAGTGGCTCGCGACCTGGCCCGGGCGGCAGGCGGCGACCTCACGTTCTCGAGCAAGCGCGGAGAGGGCACGACGTTCGCGCTGGCGCTCCCGCTTGCGCCTCCCCTCGGCGAGGACGCCTCCTGACGCCACGTGTGCGTCAGCGCGCTACGACGGGCGCCAGAACCGCACCGAACCCCCGTCCGACACGGTTGCCAACGCCGTCCGGTCCGGAGCGAAGCTCGCACGGCTGACCCGCCC
>CAIXBH010000066.1 GCA_903917615.1 uncultured Chloroflexota bacterium
CAAACTCGTCGACAACGCGTATCGCGCCGTGAACATCGCGTTCTCGAACGAGGTCGGTCAGATCTGCGCATCACTTGGGGTTGACTCCGAGGTCGTGCGCGCGGCCGTCACGGATGGCCACGAGCGCACGCAACTCTTCCAGGCGGGCCTGGGCGCTGGCGGCCCCTGCCTCGCGAAGGATCCGCTGACGCTGCTGGTGAGTGCGTCCGCCCTTGGCGTGGATACGCCTGTCCTCGGGGCCGCGGTGCGCGGGAACGTCGAGGCGACCACGAGCGTCGTCCGCGCTGTCGCGGAGTTCCTCGACGAGATCGAGGTACCCGATCCGAAGGTTGCGATGCTCGGACTGGCGTTCAAGGGACAGCCGCCGACGGACGACACCCGCGGCGGGCCGGCAGAGTTGCTGTACGAGATGCTCGATGAGCGCACTTCGCGTCCGCGGCTGGGACTGCACGACCCGCTCGCCCATGCGTTTCATGGAACGAAGTCCACCGACGTGTCGCGCGCAGTGGAGGGCGCACACGTGATCGCGATCCTGACGAACCATCCCGCGTTGCACGGGTTGCGTGCGGCGGACCTGCTCTCGGGCAGCGCCCGGCCGCTGCTGGTGATCGACGCGTGGCATGCGATCGCGGATCCTGCGGCGCTCCTGGCCGCGGATGGGGTCCGTCTCCTGCGCATCGGCGACGGCACGGTCGCCACCCCATGACACCGCGGCAGCGCCACCGATGAAGGCGCTGGTCACGGGGGCAGCCGGCGGGCTCGGTCTGTACCTCGTGCGTGCCTTGCTCGCGCACGGCTGGCATGTCACCGGTGTCGACGATCTATCGCGAGGCCGCGACGACGAGGATCTCCGCGCCGTGCGCCGTGATGTGCGCGCGACGTTTGCGGCGGGCGATCTCACGGACCCGTCTACGTGGAACCAGTTCCCCGGAGGGTTCGACGCGGTGTACCACCTCGCCGCCGTCAACGGCACGCGCAACTTCTACGAGCATCCCGCCCGCGTGCTGCGCGTGAATCTGCTGACGCTCATGCACGGCCTCGAGTGGGCCGCGCGTGTCGGGTGTGGGCGCTTCATCTGGACGTCGTCGTCGGAGGTGTACGCCGGTCTCGAGGACATCGATCGGCTCGTCCTGCCGACGTCCGAGGACGTACCTCTCATCGTCTCGGACGTGGGGAATCCCCGCTGGTCCTACGCGTCGAGCAAGATTGCCGGCGAGGCGCTCTGTGCCGCGTACGCGCGCGAGTTCGGGGTGCCGGTGGTGGTGGTACGTCCGCACAACATCTACGGCCGGCGGATGGGCTGGGATCACGTCATCCCGGAACTGATCGAGCGGGCGCAGGGCGGCGAGCGCCCACTCGTGTTGCGAGGCGGCGACCAGACGCGGTCGTTCTGTTTCGCGGAAGACGCCGCCGAATTCCTCGTCAGGCTCGCCGAGGCGCCGCTCGACCTGCGTACGGTGAACCTCGGCAACGGACGCGAGGAGATCGCGATCGTCGATCTGGCGCACCGGATCCTTCGGGCGCTCAACGTGGCGGACGAAGTACGGAGCGAACCCGCCCCGGTAGGCTCGGTCGCGCGCCGGCGACCGGACACGCGCCGCCTCGAGGCGGTGACGGGCTACGCGCCGCGCGTGACGCTGGACGAGGGGCTGCCTTCGACCATCGCCTGGTACCTCGCTCATCCGCGTCCCGCGTCGTCGGTCGGGTAGCGTGGATCGTGCGCGTCGCGGTCGTCGCTCACCGGGCGCTCTACATCAACGGTCACGGCGGACTCGAGCGCGCCGCGACAGAACTCGCGACAGGATTCGCCGCGCGAGGCGTCGAGGTGGAGTTGATCTCGTCGAGGCTGCGGAGCGGTGTTGCGGCGGATCTGGGGCGGTTCCCCTTCCGGGTCACGCTCCTGCCGCCATCGCTGCGTGATGGTGTACGCGGCTGGTGGGACTATCGCCGGTGGACGGCGGAGGTCGCGCGCTACCTGCCCGGCGTGCGCGCCGATTTCGTGGTGTCGTTCTACGGCGACCTCCACGCAGTGAC
Organism: uncultured Chloroflexota bacterium; assembly: GCA_903917615.1. GTDB lineage: Bacteria > Chloroflexota > Dehalococcoidia > UBA2979 > UBA2979 > SHYQ01. The sequence continues at coordinate 2,035 of CAIXBH010000066.1, forward strand.
GGGCGGACCGCCTTCGCTGGTGTTTCCCTTCGGCCTCGAGTGGCTGGTCACACCCGGGTTTCACGGCCTTGGACTGCGATCCCTGTATGGGCCGATGCTCCGACGGGGCGTGCGGCAGGCGACGTATTTCGGCACCGCCGGGCCGTGGCATACGAAGCGGATGCGAGGTCTCTTGGCGACCTTCGCCGAGCCCGTGGTCATCCACAACTGGAAGCGTCCGGACCCGCCGCTGCTGCCGCGCGAGGAAGCGCGATCTGCGCTGGGCATCCCTGCCGATGCGGTGTTGCTCGGCATTGTCTCGCGGCTGGTCGCGGACAAGCAGATCCACCTCGCGGTCGAGGCCGTACGTCGTCTGCGCCCCGAGTTCCCGCATCTGCGCCTCGTCATCGCGGGAGAGGGCCGCGACCGCGCGCGGCTGGAGGCCGCGGCCGGTGGCGATCGGGGCGTTGCGTTCCTCGGTCGCGTGGACGATGCGACCGCCCGTCTGCTCATCCGAGCGTCCGATGCGACGGTCAACGTAGCGCGGACGGAGTACCAGCTCTTCCAGGTCATCGAGGCGCTCGCCGTGGGCACCCCCGTGCTCTGCACGGACGCCGAGCGTCAGGAAGGGCTCATCGAGCACGGACGTACCGGGTTTGCGCTTCGCGCAGTCGACGTCGAGTCCGTTGTCGAGGGCCTGCGGTGGGTGATCGGCCTCCGCACACCGGAACGCGTACAGGTCGAGGCTTCGTGTCGCGCGGCCGTCGCCGAGGGCTACACGCTGGAGGACGCCGTCAACCGCGTCCTCCAGCTCGCGGCCCGCGGGCAACCGCACTCGAACTCGACGTGAGCGCGGAAGGGGCTACGGCGTCTCGGAACGGCCCGCCGCGATCAGCGCGGAGACCAGCTCGCGCAGCTCCATGACGTCCACCGGCTTGCTGCGGTACGCATCCGCACCGGCCTCGAGAATGCGCACTGCCACCTCTGGACCGGTCATGCCGGTGAGCGCGAGGATGGGCACGTGTTGCATCTGCGGCATCTGTCGGACCGCCCGCGCGATGGTGAATCCGTCCATGTCCGGCATCTCGATGTCGAGCAGGAGTAGATCGCAGCCGTCGGCCTCCTCGAGGTAGCTCAGGAGCACGTCCCCGCTGGAGAACGTCAGGACGTGGCGATCCTCTGACCCCAGCGCATCCACGAAGAGACGCAGGGTGCGTTCGTCATCGTCGACGGCCACGATGCGCCGGGGGCGTGCTGCTGCTGTCATCGAGTCCTCCGAGGGCGCTCGCGCCCGACGTGGTTCAGCTGGCGGTCGGTGCGACCGCACTCGCGGTCGGGGCGGGGGGCGCCGCACCTGTCGAGTCGGCCTCGACAGGCAGGCGCACGGTGAACACCGACCCGGCACCGACCGTCGACGTTACGCCGATGCGGCCGCCGAGCAGGGTCACGAGCTTGCGCGTGATCGCGAGCCCGAGGCCGGTGCCCGCCTGGGTGCTGGAGGCACGGAGGCGTTCGAACTCGTCGAAGATGCTCTCCAGCCGGTCGGACGGGATGCCTACGCCGGTGTCGCAGACCTGTACTTCCAGCCAGTTGTCGCCGCGTGCGGAGAGGACCTGGACGCCACCCTCATCCGTGTACTTCACCGCGTTCTCGGTGAGGTTGGTGACCACCTCGCGCAGCACGCGCTCATCGGTGCGCGCGAAGATCGCTTCTTCGGAGAGGCCCACGCTGAGGGTCAGTCCCTTCGCCGCTGCGAGCGGTCGAAGGCCCTCCGTCACCCCGCGCAGAAGTTCGGCGACGTCGATCTCCCCGAAGCTCACGTCCCAGCGGCCGGCATCGATGCGTGCGAGGTCGAGCAGGTCGTTCACGAGTGTCAGCATGTGCTGGCCCGCGCTCTCAATGTCCTGCGCCTGGCGCCGCTGCGTCGCCTCGGGGACGGTCCGCGAGAGGAGTTGTGCGAAGCCGAGTACCGCCGTCAGCGGGGAGCGGAGCTCGTGACTGAGCGTACGCAGGAACTCCGCCCGCGCCGAGGCCACCCGTGCCAACTCCCGGTCGGCTTCGCCCTGGCGTCGTGCGGTGAGGTCGCGCACCACCACGAGGTAGCGGCGGTCGTTCCCGCCCACGATCCGGCGTACCTCGACCTCCACTGGGAAGGTGCTGCCGTCGCGGCGCTGCCCGTTGCACTCGGTCAGGGGCGGCACGGAGTCGTCCGCGAGCGGGAAGACGCGCGCGTCGTAGAGCAACTCGATGTTCCGGCCGACGAAGTCCCCCTCCGGCCAGCCGAAACGGCGTTCCACGGCCCGATTGATGCGCGTGACAGTCCCGTCCGGCTCCACGCTCGCGACGACGTTCGGTACCGCCGAGAGGATGCTCTCGAGATCGAGGCGGTCGCGATCGCGCTCCGCGTGGGTACGCGCGAGTTCCGCCGCCATGTGGTCGACCGCTGCGGCAATGATCCCAACCTCACCACCCTGGCCGGAGAGCCCGGTGCGTGCGCCGAACTCGCCCCGGGCGATCCGTTGTGTCGCCTCCGTGACGCGCCGGAGCGGGGCGATCACGAGGCGCTCAGATCCGAACCAGGCGGCGACCATGGCCACGAGGGTGACAGCGGTCAGCCACGTGATGTTGCGGTTGAAGGAGTTCTCCGCTGGCCCGTACGCGACGGCGGTGGGGATGCCCACCAGCAGCGTGCCCTGGACCGTGCCATCCGGTGTGGGGCGCTGGGCGACGATGCCGTACAGCCGGGAGACGCCGTCAACACCGATGCCCGTGGCGGTGGCGTCCCCGCCGGTCGCCACCACCGTTGGCAGCCCAACGACCTCCGGACCCGGCTTGCCGATCCACTTCTCACCGTCGATGTTGCGTGCGAGGACGATGCCGTCCTTGTCCAGCATCGTCACGCTGCTGCCGGGCGGCAGTTCCACCGCAGGCGCCAGGTTCACGGTGGTGGAGAAGTCGATGCTCACGCCGACGATCGCGATCAGCTTCCCCTGGTCGTCCTTCACCGGGCTGCCCACGACGACTGTCGGACGGAAGCTGACGCGACCCATGACTGGCGCTCCGACGGCGGGACGCCCGGTGCGCAGGACCTCGCCGATGTAGTCGCGGTCGCTCAAGTTGACGACGCCGACCGTTGGGAGTGCGGAGCAGAAAACGATGCCGTCCAGCCCGGTCATGAACAGGTTCAGGTAGCCGGGGTTCTCCTTGAGCAGGCCCGCCAGTGTCCGGTTGCAGGCGGAGGGATTCTGCGCAGCGGCGGACAGCGTTGCGGCATTCGGCAGCGGGTAGCCGGTCGCGAGGAACTGCCGGGCAGAGTCGACCTTGAGCTGGTACTCGTGCTGCGCGAGCGCCGCGATGTTGAGGGCGCGCTGCTGCGCGTTGTCCCGGGCGTCGGCGCGGTCACGGGCGTAGGACAGGATTGTGGCGGCGAGCAGGGGGAGCGCGACGATCGCGATGAGGACGAGTCCCCTCGCCCGGGCGCCCGCGAGGCGGCTCACCGCTAGACGCACGGGGGCCTCCCTCTCGGTGATCTGAGCCCGCGCCCACCGATCAAATGCGCGAACGATTCCTGTGTCGCCGCTGCGATGTCGAGGACTATACACCGGGCGTTCCGGGCCGGGTGCACGGAGTCCGTCGCCGAACCTGACGCCGCTCGGGCGTTTTGATGCGGTCTTTATCGATTCGCTACCCGAGCCCCCCCCAATCGCTACTCGGCCGCACCTCACCTCTACGCGTGGCCCACCGGGAAGCACGGTTCGGCACCCGTAGTCTCCTTTCATCACCGCGGCGGACTTCGCCGCGTCGCTCAGAGGAGTTGGGGCATGTTCCTGTTCAGCATCCTGAAGCAAGTGGGGTTTCTCCCCGCCATCCTGGCCGCCGGCGTCCTCGCGGTTGGCACTACCGGTTTCGCCGGTCAGAACACCTTCGCGGCCTCCAGCAACGCTGCCGGTCAGAACTCGCAGGCCGTGTCCGGGTACACCGTCTCGGCACCGACCTACAACCTGAACGCCACCACGCCGACCAACATCGACTCGGTGGTCTTCACGGCGACCGGTACGGTCATCCCGACGACCGCGAAGTTGAAGCTGTCGTCCTCGTACAAGTCGTGCGCGGTCACCGGCTCGGCGAGCCCGTGGACGATCACGTGCAACAACGGCAGCACCCTTGGCGAGACCGTCAGCGGCGCGACCACCTACGACGTGCTGCTCACGCAGTAGCCGGCGCGGGGTTGGGTGAACGGCCCGTCCGTCGAGGACGGGCCGGGTACACGGATGGGTGAATGCCCCGGAGCGCGGGGGCCACGAAAGCAGCGACATCATGGCGGCCATCAGCACGAATGCCCGGGCGATTCATCCCCCGAAGCGCGCCCTGATCGCCTCTCTGGGGGCGGCGTTCTCGCTGCTCCTGACGGTGGCGCTGTGGGTGGCTCTCGCGCCCCCCTCCGTGGGCGGTCACACCTCCGTGATCGTGGTCCGCGGGAACTCGATGGAGCCGGGGATGTTTACGGGTGACATCGTGTTCGTGTCGAACACCCAGCGCGCGACCGTCGGTGACGTCGCGGCGTACCACAACCCGGATCTCGGCGTCGTCATCCACCGCGTGATCGCGGACGACGGTGCCCGTCTCACCTTCCAGGGTGACAACCGCACCACCACTGACCCGTACCGCCCGACGTACGACGAGGTCGTTGGCACGATGGCGTGGCGGATCCCACAGGGCCTTCGGGTGGTGCAGTTCCTGTCGTCCCCGAGCGTCATGCTCGTGCTGACGCTGCTACCGCTGGCGGGCAAGCTGCGCTCGTCCGCGCGTTCGCGCGGCGCGGGGCGCCGCCCAGTCGACGCGAACGCGATGCCGCGGGTCGCCGGTCTCGAGACGCTCAGCGTCTGGCACCCCGTCGGCGCGCAGGTGGCCGGCACCGCAGTGGTCGTGCTCCTCGGCGCGCTCGGGCTGTTCCTGCTCGTGCAGCGCACCGGCGCGACCGCTCCGACGACTACCACCGTGCCATTCGCGGAGCAGGGCACGCTCAACTACACCGGGGACGTTCCGAGCGGCCTCTACCAGGATAACCGCCTGGCGGCGCCGCAGCCGATCGTGCGCGGCGGTACGCACTTCCTCCGCATCGACTGGGGCTACGGGCTTGTGCCAGCCGATGGCGGCCCGGCGCCAGCGGCGGTCGCGGGTACGTACACGCTGACCGCGGTCCTCCGGCACGAGACCGGCTGGGAGCGCGCGATTGTCCTGCGCCCCGAGACGCGGTTCACTGGCGCGCAGTTCCAGGCCGACGGCACCATCAACATGGCGGACATCGACGGGCTCGCCGCGCAGGTGGAAAACGTCCTCGGCATCCGCGACGGTCTCACCACCTACACCCTGCGCGTGATCGGCCGCGTGAACGCCACCGGCACGGTCGAGGGCCAGGGCTTCACCCGGGACACGACGCAGACGCTCGAGTTCGTGATGAACAACCGCGTTCTGCAACTCGACCCGACCGTCAAGAAGACGACGCTGCACCTCGACGAGCGCGGGACCGTGACCGTCCCGGCCGAGGTGGACCGCCACCTGACGGTGCCGATGACCGGTTGGTCGGTGCGCTACGCGGACGTCCCGCTCATCGCCGCGGTCAGCGCTGCCCTCGCCGCGGCGACCCTGCTCCTCGTGGCCCTGGCGACCCTGTCGATGCGCCACGGCGGCGAGGCGGCACGCATCCGCGCCCACTACGGTCAGGTCATCGTCGATGTCGCCGCCGATTCCATCGACCACGACCCGGGGACCATCGACGTGCGGCGGTTCGAGGACCTGCACCAGGTCGCGATCCGCGAGGGTTCGACCATCCTGCACGCGGCGCGTCCCGGCTTCGACGTCTACGTGCTGCGCTCCAACGGGACGACGTACCGCTTCGGCGTCACCGCTGACGAGCGTGTGCCCGAGGTCGCTCCGCTCGGCTGGGGAGGCTCGCGATGATCGTGCGCGCGTGCGCGGCGCTGCTCCTCGGATTGGTGCTCGTCTCCGCGGGTACGGCGGCGCAGGGAAGCGCCGCCTCCGTGGCACTTCCAACGAACATCGCCGGGACCAAGCAGGTCACGGACAGCAGTCAGATCGGCGCGAACAAGTTCAAGCCGGCCCAGTGCGCGAGCCTCACGCTCACCGCGCTCGTCGTCGCGACGGGTTCGAGCGCCACGTCGACGAACGCCGCCAGCCTGATCATCGGCAACGGATCGCAGGGGCAGACGTTGACGGGCGGGAACGGTGCGGATTGCATCGTCGCCGGCGGATCGAACACCGGCATCGCGAATTCGCTGAACGGTGGCGGCGGCAACGATGTCCTCGTCGGGGGAAAGAACGCGTTCAATAGTTACAACGGCGGGAGCGGTACGGACACCTGCTACTACCGCTCACACGACGCCGTGCCTAGCGCCGGGAACTGCAACTCCCGGATTCTGCTTCCCTAACGCCGACGTCCCGTCCTCGGTTTGCTCCAGGCGTCACTGCGGGGTGGCCGAGGTCCGTGCCGCCGTGGTCCGCCCGTGGCTCGCGGTGACGTATCGCTCGATACCACGCGCGATCCCCTCCGCCATCGCCTGGCGCGCCCCATCGTCCTTCAGGAGCGCTGCATCGGCTTCGTTGCTGATGTAGAGCAGCTCGATGAGCGCTGCCGGCGCGTCGACGGACGCCGTCTGATAGCCCTGTCCGGCGCGCAGCCCGATCGTCTTCGGGTCGATGCCCCGCTGTGCGAGTTCATCGACGCTGACCTCGCGGGTCGCGCCGAGGACGAACAGGGGCGAGGTGTGTCCGGCCGCGTCCACGAGCGTCGTGTCGTCGCGCACGCCGTTGTCTGGCACGGCGTGTCCCGCACCGATCAGGGCGGACTGCACCTCTGCCAGGAGCGAGGATGCCAGCAGATGGTTGGCGGCCGCCTGATCCCGGGCAGAGTCGTACCAGACGTCGAGGCCCCGCGTGCTCGGATCGGTCCATGAGTTCGAGTGGATCGAGACGACGACGTTCGCGTGCGCCGACCGGGCTTTGGCAACGCGGGTCTGCAGGTCCATGAACGTCGCGGCATCGGTCGGCAGGTCTGCACCGCCAGCTCGGGCCGCCGTGCGCCGGGTGAGCACGACGCCGATGCCGTCGTGCTTGAGTATCGCCTCGACGCGCAACGCCATGTCGAGATTCGAGTCGCGCTCAACGACGCCGTGATCGGACGCGCCGCTCTCGTCGCCTCCGTGCCCTGGGTCGAGCACCACGACGCAGCGGCCATCGCAGGGGCCGCTGCGCAGCCAGATGACCGTGGCGAGGCCCAGGAACAGCGCGATGGCGATCAGAGGGGTGCGGAACTTCACTGATTCAATGTATCGGCGCAAGTGTCTCGGCGTACCAGCGCATCCGCGCGGTGGTCGCGCGCGATCGGGTCAGGAGGATCGCAGCGCACGGCTCCGGGGTGTCTCGTCGACCGCCGGCGACGCGAGCCGGTCGTGCTGATCCCCCACCACCGCCGCCGAGCTCGTTGCGCCCGCGGGATTCGGCACGAACTTGTAGCCGTACTGACGCACCGTGAGCAGGTGCACGGGCTGGTTCGGGTCGTCCTCGATCTTCCGGCGCAGCCAGTGGACGTGGACGTCCACCGTGCGGCTCTCGCCGTCGAACTCGTAGCCCCACACGGCATCGAGGATCGCGTGACGCGACCGAACCGTGTTGCCGTGGCGGGCGAGGTACACTAGGAGCTCGAACTCCTTCGGGGACAGCGGGATGACGGCGCCACGCTTGCGGACCTCGTGCCGCCCCACGTCGATGATCAGCGAGGCCTGCGGCTCCGGCTCCGCCGCGTCATCGGTCGCGACGTAGCCGCTGCGCCGCAGGAGCGCAGTGGCACGAGCGATCAACTGTCGGACTGAGAACGGCTTCGTTACGTAGTCGTCGGCGCCCAGGTCGAGGGCAGCCACCTGATCGGCGTCTCCGTCGCGCGCGCTGAGCACGATGACGGGGACCGTCGCCTCCCGGCGCAGGACACGCAGCACGTCGAGTCCCGGCAGCCGCGGCAGCATCAGGTCGAGGATGACGAGGTCGAAGGTTCCCGCACGCAGCGCTTCGAGCGCGGCAACGCCGTCTCGGGCGACCGTCACGTCATGGCCCGCCTTGCGCAGGCGGTAGGCCACGACATCGGCAATCGCGGCGTCATCGTCGACGACGAGCGTCGAAGGCATCTGCACGTCCTTCGTCATCATCCATTCGTAACACGGACAGCGTCGCCCCCGTGTGTAAACGGACGGTGAACGCGGCAATGGGTCGTGGTGGCAATAGTGGGCAATGTGGTGGGCGTACCCTTGGTATCGCCCCCTCGGGCGTATCCGGGGTACCGCAGCGTCCGGCTGCGAGGAAGCTACGGCTGATGACGCGGGATGCCGCAGACGCGGAGGCGATGGTGAGCTACGACGCGCTGCCGCGTGCCGATGCTGCCGCGCTGCCCGAGCAGGTGACCTTCGACCTCGACTCGCCGGCGCTGTATCAGAACCGCGAGTTGTCCTGGCTGGACTTCAACGATCGGGTGCTCGCCGAGGCGTACGACGCCCGGAATCCGCTCCTCGAACGCGTGCACTTCCTCGCGATCGCGGCCTCGAACCTCGACGAGTTCTACGAGAAGCGCGTTGCCTGGCTGATCCAGATGGCCGCGATCGACCCCGGTCAGCGGACCGTCGATGGGATGACCTTCGCCGAGCAACTGGACGCGGTGCGCCAGCGCTGCGCCGAGTCACGGAATGAAATGGCGAGTTGCTGGCACGACACCCTGCAGCCCGCGCTGCGCGCACATGGCGTCCGTGTCGTCCCGTTTGCGTCTCTCGATACCGCGGCGCGCACCCGGCTGACCGACTACTTCATGCGCTCCGTCTATCCCGTCCTCACCCCGCTGGTGGTGGACCCGGCGCATCCCTTCCCGTTCATGTCCGGGCGCAGCGTCTCGCTGGGCCTGCACATCAGCGATCCGCGCAGCGGCATCGAGCGGTTCGCTCGCGTGAAGATTCCGCCCAACCGGCCCCGGTTCATCGAGACCAGCCCGCTCCGCTACGTCACGCTCGAGGATCTGATCGCGTCGCACCTCGACGTCCTCTTCCCTGGCGTAACCGTGCGCGACTGGAGCGCCCTCCGCGTGCTGCGCAGCATTGAACTCGGTACGGCCGGCGAGGCTGCGGATGACGTCCTCGACCTCGTCGAGCACGAGGTCGAGCGGCGGCGTCTCGCGGAAGCGGTGAGCCTGGAGGTCACGGACACGCTGAGCCGCGACCGCGATGAGCTGCTGCTGCAGGAACTCGGTCTCTCTGTCGAAGACCAGATCGTCGTGGACGGCCCGCTCGGCCTCTCCGACCTGCATCAGATCGGCGGCATTCCCATCGCGGAGCTGCACTACCCGCCGTTCACGCCGGCCGTGCCGCTTGGCTTCGCGAATGCCGCGGAGCGAGGTGCATTCCTCCTGTCGCTTCAGGAAGAGGACATCCTCGTCCACCATCCGTACGAGTCCTTTGATGCCTCGGTTGCCCGCTTCATCGAGGATGCGTCCCAGGATCCGGCTGTACTCGCGATCAAGCACACCACGTACCGGACCTCCCCGGACTCGCCGATCCTCGAGGCGCTGATGGAGGCGGCCGCACGGGGGAAGCAGGTCGCCGTGCTGGTCGAGCTGACGGCCCGGCTCGACGAGGAGAACAACATCGAGTGGGCGCGCCGCCTGGAAGAGGCGGGCGTCCACGTCGCCTACGGCGACCCCGGGCGGAAGATTCACAGCAAGATCTCGCTCGTCGTGCGCGAGGAGACCGACGGCGTCCGAATGTACGGACACATCGGCACGGGGAACTACAACTCCCGGACCGCGCGCGTGTACACCGACCTGGGGATGTTCACGGCGGATCCGGCCATCTGCGGCGACCTGCTCCGCGTCTTCAACTATTTGACCGGCCTGGCGGACGGACTCGACACGCGGGCGCTGCTCGTCGCCCCCGAGAACCTGCGCTCCGGGCTCGAGGACCGCGTGCGCCGCGAGATGGCGCATGCGCGCGCCGGGCGGCCGGCGCACATCGTGATGAAGATGAACGCCCTCGAGGACCCGCGCTTCACGCGGCTCCTGTACGAGGCCGGCCAGGCCGGCGTCCGCATCGACCTCGTGATTCGCGGAATCTCGCGCATCCGTCCCGGGATCCCCGGGCTCAGCGAGAACATCCGCGTCGTGAGCATCATCGGCCGATTCCTGGAGCACTCGCGCGTGTTCTACTTCGAGAACGGCGGTCAGCCTGAGTACTTCATCGGTAGTGCCGACATGATGAAGCGCAATCTTGACGAGCGGATCGAGGTCCTCACGCCGGTGCGCGCGGCGCGGGCGATCGCTGAGATCGACGCTTTCATCAAGGCGCTGCTGGCAGAACGTCGGCAGGCCTGGGAGTTGGTCGACCGCACATGGGACCGGGACGGTACCATCACGGCACCCGGGATACACGAAGTGATGAGTGCCCTTGCCCCCTTCGGATCGCACTAGCGGATCGCGAACTCTGCCGGCCCCCCGTCCCGGGGCGGCCGCCGCGGCACGGCGCGTCGGCGCCATCGACATCGGCTCCAACTCCGTCCGCATCGCCATCGTCGAGGTCTGCGGCGACGTGCTCCACGTCGTCGAGGAGGCCAGCGTCACGCCGCGCCTGATCCGCGACGTCGAGGCGACCGGCGAGTTCAGCCGGGCCTCGATCGACGGTGTGCTCGCGATCCTCGACGACTTCCGCGCGATCGCCCGCGGGGCGGGCGTGGACACCATCTCCGCGGTTGCCACCTCCGCCGCGCGTGACGCCACGAATGGCGACACCCTCGTGCAGCGCGCGCACCACGAGCTCGACATGGACGTATCGATCATCGATGGCCGCCAGGAGGCGCACTTCGCCTTCGCGGGCGCCGTGCACAGCCTGCCCGTCGATCACGGGCTGGTGATCGATATCGGCGGTGGCAGCCTCGAGATCGTGCAGTTCTCCGAACGTCGGGTCGTCTCGGCCTGGTCGCTCCCGCTGGGCGCCGTGCGGCTCACCGACGAGTTTCTGCATTCGGATCCCCCCACCGCATCGGAGTTGGAGGCGCTGCGTACCTTCCTCGGCCAGCAGATTGCCGGCACGGGGATGCCGGAACTGGAGCCGGGCGGCGTGGTCGTGGGCACCGGTGGCACCATCCGCAATATCGCGAAGATGGATCGGCCCCGGAAGAAGTACCCGCTTCACCGGCTGCATGGCTACGAGGTCGCCACACCGGACCTGCATCGGCTGGTTGGTGTACTGGCCGGCCGCACGGCAGATGAGCGTCGTGCGACGTCCGGGTTGAACGAGGATCGCGCGGACAGCATCGTCGCGGGCGCAATCGCGGTGGAGGCGATCCTCGACGCCGTCGGGGCGCGGGGGCTGGTCGTCTCCGGACAGGGGCTTCGCGAGGGCGTCGCGCTTGCGGCGGTCGGTCGCGATCTGCCCGACGTGCCGACGCTGCGGCGTGCCGCACTCGACGACGCGGTCGACGCGTTCACCCCCGATCTGCGTCGCCGCGCAGAGCATCGCGTCGCGCTGGTCGAGGAACTCGCCGGCCTGTGCGACTTCGACCTTCCCGCGGACGTGCTGCGGACGCTGAGTGCCGCGGCGCTCCTCATCGACCTGGGCCGGCGCATCGATTACTACGGGTTGCACCGTCACACGGAATCGCTGCTGCTGTCGCGCGGGCTCGCGGGCTGGTCCCACCGGGAACTCGCGCTCATCTGCGCGCTGGTCCGCCAGGCCGATCACGAAACCTACACGCCCAGCGCATTCCGCCCGCTGATCCGCAAGGATGACCGGCGGGCGCTGAGCATCGCCGGAGCGTTCCTGGCGCTGGCCGACGGCGTCGTGCGCCGTCTCGCCCACGACGCTGAGCCATTCGCGTGGCGCCTGACCGGCGACGACCTGGGCTGCACGAACCCGCAACTGGCTGCCGGTCTTTCGCGGGAGCTCGGCGATCGCGTGACGCGCGTGCTCGGCCTCCGCCTCGCCGTCGACTGACCCGCTCCCCGCTCGGGTCCGGGCGCGCCGGAGGCTCGGTTCCTTAACGTGACCGCAACCTGACCCCAACAGAAGCAAAACGCACGCGATCCACGCTGCCTCGGATCTACAGGTAGCAACGGAAGGCGGGTCGCGTGATCAGAAGGATGCCCCGTTGGGGGCTCATGGCCGTCCTGGCGGCCGCGGCGCTGGGGGCCGCGATGGTGCGGATGCCGGTCGCCGAGGCGGCACCGCTCAACATCCCGATCAACCACGTCATCGTCGTCTACCAGGAGAACTGGAGCTTCGACAGCCTCTACGGCAAGTTCCCGGGTGCGAACGGCCTGGCGAGTGCCGCCGGCAAGATCGCCCAGGTGGACGCCAAGGGCACGCCGATCACCGTGACGCCGCAGCCGTGGGATACCAACGCGAAGCCGGCCGGCTTCGACGCCCGGTTCCCCGCGAATCTCCCGGTCGCGCCCTTCGACCTGACCCAGTACACGAAGGCGACCGACAAGACCGGCGACATCGTGCACCGCTTCTACACCGAGCAGGAGCAGATCGACGGCGGCAAGATGGACAAGTTCATGGCGTGGTCGGACAACCCCGGCCTCGTGCTGAGCTACTTCGACGCGACCAACATGCCGGAAGGCCGGATCGCGCAGCAGTACGTCCTCGCGGACAACTTCTTCCACGCGGCGTTCGGCGGCTCGTTCTTGAACCACCAGTTCCTCATCTGCGCCTGCGCCCCAACGTACAAGAACGCCCCGGTCGCGATCGTCTCGAAGCTCGACGCCACCGGTCATCCCGCCGCGGACGCGCAGCCCGGGAAGTCGTCGTCCGGCGACGGCGCGATCACGCCTGACGGCTTCGCCGTGAACACGATCCAGACCGTGAACACGCCGCACGCGGCGAGCATCACGGACACCGCCCTGCTGCTGCCGAACCAGACCGCTCCGACGATTGGCGACCGCATGGACGCCGCAAAGGTCTCCTGGGCCTGGTACTCCGGCGGATGGAACGACGCAGTCGCCGGCAAGCCGGACCCGCTGTTCCAGTTCCACCACCAGCCGTTCGCCTACTACGCGAACTACGCGGACGGGACGCCCGGGAAGGCGCTCCACCTCAAGGATGAGAAGGACTTCTTCAGCGCGCTGCAGAACGGCTCGCTGCCCGCGGTGTCCTTCGTCAAGCCGCTGGGCCCGGACAACGAGCACCCCGGCTACGCGGACCTCGCCCGCGGCCAGCAGCACGTCGCTGACATTGTGTCCGCCGTCCAGAACAGCCCGTTCTGGAAGGACACTGCGATCGTCATCACCTACGACGAGCACGGCGGGCGCTGGGACCACGTCGCGCCCCCGGTCGTCGACAAGTGGGGCCCGGGCATCCGCGTCCCAACGATCATCGTCTCGCCATACGCGAAGGCCGGCTTCGTCGACCACACGCAGTACGACACGGCGTCGATCCTGAAGTTCATCGAGGCTCGCTGGGATCTCGCGCCGCTCGGGACGCGTGACGCCGCCGCCACCAACCTGCTGAACGCCTTCGATTTCACTCAGACGCCGCGCGTTGCGCCGGCGCCTGCGAAGACGGGCTCTGCCGGTCTCGCCGGCAAGGTCACGGACGCGACGGCAGGTTGGGCCGCGCTCCTCGCGCTGACGCTCGCGGTCGCCGTCGCCGGTGGTCGCGCGCTGACGGCGCGTCGCCGCTAGCGCGCCCCATTCGCGTCGTGTTCGAGGGAAGGCCCGCTTCCGCGGGCCTTCCTGTGTCTTGCGACGCAATGCGCCCAGCGCGCGGCGTGCTCGCGGTGAGGCGACAACGTCACGTTTACATCCCGCACATAAGGTCGAAGGAGAAAGAAAGAAGAAGGAACGACGAAGGAGTCGAGGTCCAAGTGGACTACGTACGCATCTCTCTCATGACCCCCCGCGCCGGCCAGAGCCACGAGGCGACCCGCCTGCTCTCCCAGATCATCGCCCTCTGCAGCCAGCAGCGCGGGTTCCGCGGCGGGATGATCGTCGGCGGCCGGCCCGGCGCTGGCCGCGTCATCGGACGCATGACCGTCTGGGACGACCGCGCGAGCGCTGACCGCGTCTCCGGCACGGAACACATGCTCGCGCTGCGGTCGCAGCTCATGCAGCTCGTCGATGCGGACTCGCACACGGAGTACGCGCTGGACGCGGTGACGCTCTCGGCGGAGCCCGGCGGCAGCCCCGCCCTCACGCCGAGCGAGGCAGTGCGCATCGCCGAGGGGTTCGTCCGCGAGCCTCGCCGCATCGCGTCCTAGGGGGCGTGCTCCGGGCTCGCCGTCAGTCGCGCTCCGCCGCGCGACGGGCGAGCCAGCGGCGGTAGGCCACCACCGCCCAGATCGCCTCCGCGATGCCGAACGGCCACGCCCCCTGGAGGAAGCCGTACGCCGAGGACGCGAGGCAGGCGAGGGCGAACACCAGCACGAAGGCGGCGCGGCGCGCCTCCAGCGCGTAGCTGAGGAGCATCGTCCCGACGGCGGCGATCCCGAAGACCGTGAGCATGGCGACCCCCTCGGGTGGTTCGACGGGCGAGGGCGCTTCGACCGTCAGGGCCCGGGCCGCGCCGCCGGGTGCGGGCGTGTCGCCGCCGGTGGGCTACGATAGTTGTGCGCCGCATCGTCGATGTGCGCCAGCGAAATGGGGCCTCCGATGGCACGCAAGCCGAATTTCTCGTTCCAGAAGTTTCAGCGCGAGAACGCGAAGGCGGCCAAGCGCGAGGCGAAGAAGGAACAGCGCTCCGAACACCCGGACGACGCCCCTGACGCGGTTGATGATGGCCTCGAACTGACGATTGCGGAGGCGCTGGACGCCGTGGCGCCGATCGAACGGCCCGCGGAGCGCGACTAGCGCGCGAGCGCGTCGCGGACGCCGCGCCAGTTCGCCGCGAACGGGTGCCGTCGAGGCGCCTGCGCGAACTCCGGGACCTGATAGCCGACGCCCGTCGGCTGCGTCATGAGCTCCACCAGCACCGGGTCATCGACCTCGAGCAGCGCGTCGAGTGCTGAGTCGAACGACTCCACGTCCTCGAATCGCACGGCCTGCGCATAGCCCGCGGCCTCCGCCAGCCCCACGAAGGAGACCATGCCCTCGCCCGGTACGCGCTGCGCGCCACTCGTGTCGTAGACGCCGTTGTTCAGCACCACGTGCAGGAAGTGCCGCGGGGCGGCGTTCGCGATCGTGATCAGCGACCCCAGCTGCATCTCCAGCGACCCATCGCCATCGAGCACCCAGACGGGCGTCTCCGGCCGCGCCAGCGCCACCCCGAGGCCCAGCGTCGAGGCGCCGCCCATGAAGCCGAGGCACACCAGGTCGCGGTCGGTGCCCGCGCGGGCGCGCCAGGGCGCGAGCGCGGTCATGGTGGAGACGACCACCGCGTCGCCTCGGCGTCGGCCGAGGACGTCGAGCGCCGAGTCGAGCGGCATCCGGGAGCGTTCGGGCATGGCTGGCTCCCTAGACCGTCTGCATGCCGACGAGCACCGCGACCGGCCGCTCGCGTTCTTCCGCCAGTCGCACCGCCTCGCCGAAGGAGTGGACGTCGTCCGGCCCGTCGATGAGGAAGTGGGGGACCTCGAGCGCGTCGAGGAGCGGCTCGGCGAGCCGAACCATCGAGTCGAAGGTCTCACGGGGGGCGCGGCTCGGGTCGCGTCCCAGGAGGCCGACCAGCAGCACCAGGGGCAGTTCGCCGTCGATGCCGACACCGCGCAGGTTATTCACGCAGGCGTAGAGGCCCGCGTGCTGGATCTGGAGCATCGGCCGGCGTCCGCCGACGATCAGGCCGCAGGCCACGGCCATCGCCTCGTCCTCGGTCGTGCACTGCACGAATCGCACGGCGTCGCTCGCCAGCAGGAGGTCGATGAGGCTGCGCTGGTGCGTGTCCGGGACGGCCACCACGTCCGTCACCCCGGCGGCCAGGATGGCGTCGTACAGCGCGGATGCCGGGACAGACGTCGCCTGAGCCATGACCCGAGCCTAGCGTCCCGGAGCCGGGGCTGCGAGGGGTGTCATCGGCGCTCCCAGGGAGCCCCCGCAGGCACACGGGCGGGGCATCTCTGTGATACAACTGGCCCCGTCTGGCGCGCCATGCATCTCTGGCGGGCAGTACGTGCGTAATACGCTCGTGCTTCCGTTCCACCGCTCCGGTGGGGGGCGCGCGGTGACTGACACAACGCGGCGATCGGGGGAGGGAAACCCGTGGCCCGATATCTGGGGCAGCGTCTGTTACTTTCGGTGCCGACGCTCATCGGCCTGACGATCGTGGTGTTCTTCCTCGTCCGCGTGGTGGTTCCGGTCGACTCGGTGGACCTCAAGTTCGCCGGGGCGGGCGTGTCTGACCCCGAGCGGGCCGCCGAGTTGCGCAAGGAACTCGGCATCACCGGGCCGATTCCGATGCAGTACGTCGGCTGGGCCAGCAAGATGATCCGCGGCGACTTCGGGAAGTCCTTCTACACGGGCCGTTCCGTGACCGAGGAGATGATGTCGCGCCTCCCCGTGAGCATGGAGGTCGGCCTCGGCTCGCTGGTGATCACGGTGCTGCTGGCGCTCCCGATCGGGGTGCTCTCGGCCGTGAAGCAGGACTCGATCGCCGACTACGCCTCTCGAGGCACGGCCATCCTCTTCTACGCATTGCCCGGGTTCTGGGTGGCCACGCTCGTGCTGGTCTTTGGGAACCTCTGGTTCGATTTCGCGCCCAGCACGGACTACAAGTCCCTCTGGGAGGATCCCGGCGCGAACCTCGGGCAGATGGCGATCCCGATCGTCCTGCTCGGCCTCGCGCCGATCGGCACGATGACGCGCCTCGTCCGCACGCAGGTGCTCGAGGTGATTCGCCAGGACTACATCCGCACCGCGCGCGCGAAGGGGCTCGCTTCGAGCACCATCTACACCCGCCACGTCCTGCGGAACGCGATGCTGCCCATCGTCACGGTTATCGGTCTGCAGGTCCCGAACCTGATCGCCGGCACCGTGATCTTCGAGCAGATCTTCGTGTTGCCGGGTGTCGGTCGGTACCTGCTGGATGCCGTGCAGCGCCTCGACCTGTACGTGCTGATGGCCACGAACCTGTTCTTCGGGACGCTCATCGTTGCGGCGAACCTCGCCGTCGACATGAGCTACGCCCTCATCGACCCCCGCATCCGGTTGAGCTAGGGGACCGCAGATGGCATCACAGCAATCCATCCGGGGAGCACGCGTCGCATCCGAGAGCGAGTGGGGGCGGGCCTGGAGCGCGAGCTGGAAGTGGCTCGTTCGATTCGCCCAGCGCAAGACGATGGGCTTCTTCGGCCTCGTCGTCCTGGTCGTCATCGGTCTGGCTGCCGTGTTCGCCCCACTGGTGGCGCCGTACAACTACGCCACCACGGACTTCGGCGCACGGCTGCTGGGCCCGACGGCACAGCACTGGTTCGGTACGGATAACCTCGGCCGTGACCTGTTCAGCCGCATCATCTACGGCGCACGCGTGTCGCTGGGTATC
>CAIXBH010000067.1 GCA_903917615.1 uncultured Chloroflexota bacterium
CCATCTTCGTCACGCGCGCACGATACATCGGACCACTCGCGTCGAGGCGGCGCGCTTCGCTATCCTCGACGCATGACGAGCGAGACGCCGCAGCGGTTCTTCGTGGAGTTCGACCCAGCGCCTGAAGACGGCGAGGTGTGCCCCGTGGCGTTCGAGGATGACCCGGTGATCATCCTGTTCTTCCAGTCGTGGGCGTACAGCCTCGAGTTCGGCGGGACGCATGAGCTGGCGCAGGCGGCGCAGTACCTGAAGACGAAGCTCAAGATCGACCTGCGTCCGCTGCTGCGCTACGCCGACCGCGACATCGAGACCGCGAACGACCAGCGCGAGATGGACCGTTCGTGGCAGCCGGCCACCGACCTCGCCGCCTGCGCGCGCACCGTCGCCGAGGCATGGGCCACCCCTGACACCACGCTCGCCCCGCTCATCGAGGGCTACGCGCACCTCGCCCCACGCCTCCTCGAGCTGGCCGCGATGTGCGACTGGCACGCCGCCCGCGCCACCACTCCCGATGGCACCCCCGACGTCGAGGCGCGCGTCCGTATGACGTTCCTCCTCGAAACACCGGAGGCGCGCACCTCGCGACCTGCGGGGTATTAGTGACGACGAACCTCGAGCGGTACGCGGGGCAGGCGAGGCGAGGCGGGGCGTACGAGCGCTGGCTTCGCGCGTCGACGCCGGGCGCGCTGGCGTTTCGCTGGCTGCTGGGGCCGGGGCAGTGGGCCTCGAACACCGCGATCTACCGGCTCGCGGAGAACCTCAAGCTCGACCGCACCACCACGCTCCTCGACATCGGCTGCGGGCGCGGCACGATGCTGCGCACCCTCGACGACCAGCTGCAGCTCGACGTCCCGCCGGTCGGCATCGACCTCTCGCGCGCGACGCTCGACCTGGCGCAGCGCGACGAGCACAACCCGAGGCGCGGCGCCGGCCTGGTGCAGGCGAGCGGCGTGGCGCTGCCGTTCCAGGACGCGAAGTTCAGCCTCGTGACGTGCGGTCACGTCCTGCGCCACCTCGACGACGACGAGGCGCGCGCGCTGCTCTACGAGATCGGGCGCGTGCTGGCGCCGGGCGGGATCGCGGTGCTCTGGGAGTTCGGCCCCACCGGCAACGCACGCCTCGACGCCTGGAACGCGCGCGCCGTGGCGACCGAGGGCACCCCCGTGCGGCTGCGGTCCGCCTCGACGCTGCGCCGGCTGGCGACGGACGTCGGCTTCCCGTTCACGAGCGACGCGGACCTGCGGCCGTTCCTGCTGCCGCCCGTCCCACGCGCCTCGATCATCGTGGGCCGCCCGCCCGAAGACTTCGACCTCTCGCGCTTCATGTAGCAGGCCCCGGACGTGACGGAGGGAGACTGCAATGACAGACGAACAGGACGCACCCGAGACAAGGGGCGTCACGGTGCAACACCTTGCCACGGTTGACCTCGGCCCTGAGATCGCGGGCATGGCGGGGCGCGAGCTGCGCATGCGTCTCGTGACCATCGACCCGGGCGGAATTCTCGGCCCGGTCCACGACCACGTCGACCGACCGGGTGTGGTCTACATCCTCCAGGGGATGATCACCGACCATCGCGATGGCGTGGCGCGGGAGTATGGGCCGGGCGTGGGTTGGCCTGAGGACAGGAACACCACGCACTGGCTCGAGAACCGGGGGACGACCCCGGCCATTGAAATCTCGGTCGACATCCTCGGGCAACCGTAAGTCATCATCGCGGCCCTCCAGTGCGGGGGCCTCTGCTCGGACCGCCCTAGCGATACAGCCCGTGCTCGTCGATGTACGCGCGGACGGTGGGGGCGAGGAGGCCCTCGGTCGATGCGCCGGTGAGCAGGCGTGCGCGGATGTCAGTGGACGAGATGTCCATGCGCGGCATCGGCACCTCGTCCACCCGGTCGTCGATGCCGGGGAGCGCGGCGCGCAGCTCCGGCGTGACGAGGGGCGTCGAGCCGCCGTTGCGGCGCGCCACCGCGAAGCGGACGAGCTCCGTCAGCTGGGCCGGCTCGTGCCAGGTCGGCAGACCGCGGAAGCCATCGACGCCGATGATGAACCACCACTCGTCCGTGGCGTTCCCGCCCGCGATCAGCGCACGCACCGTGTCCAGAGAGTACGTCGGGCCCTCGCGCTCGACCTCGATGCCGCTGCCGGCGCCCCAGAAGACTCCTTCGAGCATCCTGCGCACCATCGCGAGGCGGTGGACGCCGGGGGTAA
>CAIXBH010000068.1 GCA_903917615.1 uncultured Chloroflexota bacterium
CCACACATTCAGCGACAACGTCGGCGAGGTGCCGGTGAGTGCCACCACGTCGAGGAACACGACGCCGCCGCGCGCCTCGACGCGGAAGCGGTAGCGGCCGCTCGCCGTGAAGAGCGTCGAGGCGCCGCGGAACCAGTGCGCGGCGGTCGCGTCGTAGTGCAGCGGCGCGACCTCGACCGCGGGGGTGGTGCCGCCGAGCGTCACGTCGAGGTCGAAGTCGACGAACTCGAAGCCGCTCGCGTCGACGCCGGCGCTCACGCTCGGCTCGCTCGAGTCGACCGCGGTGACGCTGATGCGGTGCACCACCGGTGTCGAGGCCTCGAAGACCGCGGCCTTCGGCACGCCGTTGCTGTCCAGGCGGACGTCGGTCATCGGGTCCTCCGCTTCGCTACGGCCGCACGCCGGTGAGCTTCGCGAGCTTGAGCGTGTTGAAGAGCGCGGTCGCGACGTACCACTTCACGCGGATGCGCGTGGCGTCCTTCGTCTCCAGCGCGCCAACGCGCTCTACCGTGAGGCCGCCCGGCCCGGTGAGGCCGACCATCGCGCCCTCGCCGAACTGCAGCGCGTAGATCGTGGAGCAGTCGCCGCTGGTACCGACCGTCTTCGCGTCGGGGATGTAGTCGTTCACGCCGACGGGGATGCCGTTGTAGAACTGCACCATGTGGCCGAACTCGTCGCGGTTCTGCTCCAGGATGCCGCTGCCCGTGGCGCGTGAGAGCGCCGTGAGCGACCGCCGCGTGCGCCGCGACACGAGCAGCATGTCGGGCTTGCCGCCGCGCACCGTGTCGATGAGCTCATCGAGCTTGGCGAGGGTGAGCGTCGCGCCGTTCGTGCCCATCGACACCGTCTGCCCGGCGACGCACAGCTTGTCGATGCCGTCGAACGCGTTCGCCGCGGTCGAGGTGTCGCCGTTCACGAAGGTGTCGTCGAACTGCTGCTGCACCGCGCGCGCCTTCAGCGTCACCACGGCGGCCTCGAGGTCCTGCACGTTATTGCGCGTGCGCGCGAGGTAGTTGTCGACGTCCGCGTCGCCGCCCAGGACCTTGAGCGCGGCCGTCACCTGCGTGAACGTCGGTGTGCTCTCGCTCCACGTGTCGCCGACGGCGTAGTAGGCGGCCGTGGCCGCCGCGTTCTCGCGGTTGTAGGTCAGCCCGTTCCCGACGATCTCGATGAACGGCAGCCGCTGCAGCACCGGCGAGTCGTTGATCACCGTCTCGATCACGCCCTCGAGCAGCACATCGTTCGAAAGCTTGGCCCCCTCGGCCAGCGTCAGTGCCATCCGCCCCACCCCTTCCCGCGCGCCCGCTCCGAGGGGTGCGCTCAGGGGACCGACAGTAGGAATCGGACCTGCTACACCGAACGCGGAAATGGCACGGAGGTGAGCGATGCCGCTATTTCAAGTCACGTTCATGAACCACATCGTCGAGACATACCTCGTCGAAGCCGAGGACGAAGACGCCGCTTGGGAGACTGAAGTCGACGCCGTCTGGGACATCGAGCCAGAGCGATGGGATTGCACATCATGCGAGATCGTCGAGGTCGAACCGGTGGAGGGGACGTCGGTGGAGCAGTACCACGCCGACCTCGAAACACGCCGCACCCGCGCGCTTGAGCAGTTCATCGCAGACCTCGACGCGAGGGAGGCGCGATGACCAGCACGCTTGTAGCCCGAGCGCGGCTGCTCGTCCTGGCCTTCGACGGTCAACTCCCGCTGGAGCCAGCGATCGAGGCATTCCGCGAAGCGCTACGGCACCACGAGACCGAGGACGGCTTCGCCGAGACCTGCTGGTCGATCGATGACGTGCGCCGCTTCCGCCCGGACATTTCTGACGAAGACGCGCGGAAGTTCCTCGAAGAGCGCGAAGGGCTCATCCAGGACGCCATGGTCGAGGCTGGGTGGGAGGCGATTGAGATCCTGCTGGACGGAGAGGACAACACCGATCCTTGACGCGCTCACTCGCGGGGTTATGGTCCCCGAAGGTGCCGACGGACGGAGAGACCATGCCCCCCGGAGACGAGCGAAGCCGACTGCTGGAATTTGTTGAGCCGTACCTAGACGAATGGCGCGCACTCGAGAAGAGCGAAGACGCTGCCTTCCGCGACTGGGCAGCAGCTCAGGTGCTCTGGGACTACGACTTGTCACGCGAGCAGATTGAAGACGCGACTGCGCTCGACTATTCGCGCGATCGCGGGATCGATGGTTGGTATTACGCGACGGACGACGAGCCACCGACTCTTCACATTATCCAAGCCAAGAACACCCGGGCGAAAGTTGACGACCTTCTCAAGATGATCAACGGGGTGGAATCCCTCTTCGATCAGCGATCAGGCCTCGCCAACTCCGATGCGAAGAGCAGGGCCTCCGATCTGCGACAAACCTTCCTAGACGGGACGGTGATCGAGTTCCACGTCGTCACGTCACATATTGCTTCAGCAGGACTGAGACAGGACATCGAGGGAATAACTCGCACTCTTTCGCTCTTTGAACGAGACATCCCGTCGCGTTCGACTCTGCACGACCTCCGCGATCTGGTGAGCGAGCTCCGAGTAGTTCGCGTTGATCCGATCGACGCGAAGTTCGATGTTCCTGCAGGGCGCTCATTCCAACTTACGACGGCCAGCCAGTACCGAACGGCGACGTTGGCGGTGGCTGCTCTCGATCTGGCAAGACTCTTCCGCGACAACCGCACGAATCTCTTCCGACTTAATCCCCGCTATTACCTGTCATCACGCGGCTCGGTCAACGGAGGAATGCTTCGCACGCTGCGCGACCCTAACGAACGGTCGGACTTCTTCCTGTACAACAACGGTGTTACAGCCGTCTGCGAGAGCATTCGCGTCGAAACGACGGAGAGCGGAACACGCCTCGATGCCCGCGATTTTCAGATCGTGAACGGATGTCAAACGACCGCGACGCTATTCGAGGCGTTCGACAAAGGGCAAGGCGACGCCCAACTTGAGAACGTATTCGTACTACTCCGAGTAATCGAGGCTCCCAAGTCGATTGCGCCGCTGATCATGCAGCGGACGAATACGCAAAACCCGATGAAGGCCGAGGATGACAAAGCCAACGATGCGCGGCAGATCCGGCTGAAGGTCGAGTTTGATCGCCTCGTACCCCCTTGGTTCTACGAACACAAGAGAGGGGTTTGGGTGTCTGAGTACCCCTACAAGAAGGACAAGACGAAGTACCTGCGGACTGAAGGCGGATACCGGCACATCGCCATGAAAGACCTCGCGCAGGCTGGGCTCGCATTTCTGGGCAATCCAGCCGGTTCGATCGAGGGCCCGCGCTTCGTTTTCCAATCCGCGGAACGTTACGACCAGGTGTTCCCGGAGAAGGCGCAGGCCGCGCAACTACTCTTTCCGTACGTTCTGTACGAGGCGGCTGCGGCGTACGTGACCGCGCATGGCGTCGGCGTGGCTGGCAGCACCTATCTTCGGTATCCGCTCGTCGCCGGCGTTGCACGCGTGGTCAAGGACTGGCTCGGTTTGCCCGAAGTTCGATACCTCCCGGCTGCAGCGTCTCTACAACTCGCAGAGACCCTGGACGATTGGGCGCCTGACGCCATGAGTGTCATCTTCGAGGAACTCGCGCGTGAGGCGGCAGCAGCACCGACCGGGATCCGAGCCGCCGTTCGGCAGCGAGAATGGTTCGAGGCTCCCGTTGACCGCGCGGTTCAGACTCTCCGACGCGATCTCTCACGGGAAGCTACCTACGCAAAGAAGATCAACGCAGACCCGAACACGTTCGGCCAGCGAGCATTGTTCCCCCTGCCGATCGTCGACTAGCTGCCTGATGTGCAGAGCCCGCAGCCCTCGGTGCGAGGACTGCGGGCTGCACGGATCGCTCTGCGCCGGCGTCGAGGTCTAACGGCGCGCGCCGGCCGAGGCGAGGCCGACGGCGATCTTCTCCGCGCTCGACAGCGCTGACCGCGAGGGCAGCCCGCGCGCGGGGGCGCCGACCGGGAAGCCTCGCGCGGGCGTCTCGGTCGCGGCGAGGCGTGCGCGGATGCGCGCCACTGTCTCGCGCGCAACGCCGACCGAGGCGTCCAGCGCCTCCAGGGTGTCGCCGCCGACGAGGTCCGGCGGCAACTCCGGCTCCGCCGCCAGCAGCGCCTCGCGGTAGCGCGATACCGCGGAGCGGGTCGCGGCGCGCTGCGCGTCCAGCTCCGCCTGCACCTCGGCCAGCGCGCGTTCTGCCTCGCTGGTTGCGTCGGCCTCGAGCGCGGCGACCGCCTCGAGCTCCGCGCGCACCTCGTCCGGCAGGCCGTCGCCGTCGTCGGTCACGGCGTCTGCGTCCTCGCCCAGTTCGAGGTCATCCTCGAACCCATCTCGCTCGCTCATCTCCGGTCCTCCTCTTCACCCCTACCCCCGCCAGGAGGAGAGGTGTCCTGTTGGCGGGAGAGTAGAACGTGCGTTCTATCTTCGACAAGGGGGTGCTGGCCTGACGGAAGCGAGAAGTCAGAGAGCAGAGCGCAGAGAGCAGAACCCTCACCTCTCATCCTCTCCCATGAATGGGCGAGGAGGCCCCAGCCCTCCCCCGCGACGAGGGAGGGAGGCAGAATGGCGGAATGCCCGACGACCGCCCGCCCACCTCGAAGATCGCGCTGCGCGACATGACGCGCGCGGACATCGGGCCGGTGCGCCCCATCGAGTCCGCGGCGTACGCGGACGCCTGGCCGGCGCGCGCGTTCGAGGGCGAACTGGAGAACGCGTTCGCGCGCTACCGCGTCGCGGTCGAGGTGCCCGCGCCCGCGCCGTCCCTCCTCGACCCCCTCACGGATCGACTCCCGCTGTGGGCGGCGCGTCCCCTCGGCGGGCCGTCGCGGCACGGCATCGTCGGGTTCATGGGCGTCTGGTACATGGTCGACCAGTTGCACCTCGTGACCATCGCGGTGGCGCCGGAGTGGCAGGGGCGCGGCGTCGGCCAGCGGCTGCTGCTGGACTGCGTGGACATGGGCATCGAAGCCGAACTCAGCATGGTGGTCCTCGAGGTGCGCGTGACGAACGCCCGCGCCCGCGCGATCTACGAGCGCTTCGGCTTCGTGCGGAAGGGCACGCTGAAGGCGTACTACGAAGACAACCACGAGGACGCCGACGTGATGATCCTCGACCTCACGAGCGCGGACGCCCTCACGAACATCGAGGCCGTGCGAGCGGAGCATCGCGCGCGCTTCGGCGCGCGGTTCGCGGAGTAGGGGGAGCGGACCCTCACCCCCGGCCTCTCTCCCGCTCCGCGGGCGAGGGGAGTCAATCCAATACATGGGGGACTGCGTCCCCCACACCCCCCGCGGAACGCGC
>CAIXBH010000069.1 GCA_903917615.1 uncultured Chloroflexota bacterium
CGACCCAGTGACCGCGTGGCGGCGGGCGGAAGTCCGAAGGGACCGCGGCGAAGACGGAAGACGCCCACAACCCGGCCAGCACGAAGCGGAGCACGGCATGGAGGCTAGTCAACTGGGGCGCGTTGGCCAGCGCGATGGCGAGCCGATTCAGGTTCAGAGGGACGTGTGCCGACGCGTAGGTGCGTTTGAGGGCGGATGATGCGGTCGGGCTCGACGTGAAGACGCCTCGAGGGATGGCGGTGAGGGCGTGACGACGCGCGCCGTGCTGGCTTCGCCCGCCAGCACCTCATCGACGACCGCTGGGGTCACCAAGGTCGTCATGGTGGCGAGGCAGTTGGCTGAGTTCTGGTCGCCCCGGACACGTCCGAGAACTACTCAGCGGTGTCACGGTCGTAGCGGATCTGCGCGAGAGCCTTGCGACGTCCGCGACTCATGTTCAGGTTCAGCACGCCGCGCAGTTCGTGGCGGGCTGAGATGAAGGCTGCGTAGTTCAGCCCTTTCTTGCGGCAGAAGGCTGCGCAACTGAGTCCACTCGCGATGTGTTCTTCGACCTTGGTCTCCCAGATTTCGTGAAGGCGAGGTCGGCGTGGCGCGGGCTCACGAGCTGCCTGACGCTCGGCCTCAGAGCGTGGCTTGAGTTCGTAGTTCCATTTCCCACCAAAGGCGTGTCGCGCAAGCGCGAGCCCCGCGAAATCGTGATTGGTGACGCTCTCGCCGATCGCGTAGGCGTTTCGGTCAAGCGCCGCTTCGACGCGCAGCCCTTTCGCTGTTTGCGTACCTCGGACGAGGGAGAGCAAGGTTTCGTAAGTACACAGCGGTCGGCCGCGCCAATTCATCGTCACGTACGAGAAGAGGCGGTGCTCGATTTTGTTCCACTTGCTGGTCCCCGCGGGGAAGTGGCTGACCTCGATGATGAGGCCAGACTTGTCGGCGAATTCCTGCAGCTTCATCTTCCAAACGCGAGAGACGGCGCTGTTGCTGCCGCCGGAGTCCGCGGTAATGAAGAGGCGGCGAGTGTCGGGGTATCGTGCGCGGCCGTAGGTTTCCCACCACTTCTCAATCGAGTTCACAGCGAACCGTGGCGTGTCGTGGTCGACGCCAACGTTGACGAAGCCGGCATTCGCGGCGACATCGTAAACGCCGTAGGGAATTGCGCGGGCGCCGTCGCGGTCCAGGAAGAGGTAGGTGCTGACCTCGATGGGCTTGCCCTGCTTCTGCCAAGTGCGGCCCGCCATCGAATAGTCGCCGACCGACTCCTTCTTCTTCGTGTCGACCGAGATGACTGGCTCGCCGCGAGACAAGTGCACTGTGGAACGCTCGTTGATGTGGCGGAACTGCGCGTCGCGGTCGGGATGCTGGACGCCCTCTTTGACTCGCGACGTGCCCTGAAGCGTGAAGCCCTCCGCGTGCAATAGTTCTGAAACCTTCTGCGGGCTGATGGGCATTTTCTCCGCCCTCAGTTGCTTCGCGAGCGACCTGAGACTCACGGTCGTCCAACGCAGCGGGGTTTCGGGGTCGCCACGCTCTGATGGGGACACGTGAGCAAGCAGACGCTCAACCAGCAGTGGATGCTTCTCCTCGAGTCGAGGGCGACCGCCGCCCTTCCGCCTGTCGGCGACGAGGTCGCTCGGAACAACGCCGCGTCGGACTTCGTCGCGGCCCTTGCCGACGGTGCTGATGGCGAGGCCGGTCGCAGCTGCGACCAGACGAACCCCGCTTCGGCCCAGCGCCTCGGCCTCCGCTCCTGCCCACAAACGGCGAGATCGCTCCGAGAGGGAACTGCTCAACGCTGCGTACTTTCGCTTCAGCGAATCCACGACCGACATGGCGGGCCGTAGATCACAGAATGGATCAGCGGACGAGTAGGCATGATCGATTAATTCCTAGACGTGTCCAGGGCGACCAGAACTCCGCCAAAGTGCCTCGAAAACACAACGTCGCGGCGATGACCTTCGTGACCCACCCGTCGTCGAGAGGGGCTGGCAGGCGAAGCCAGCACCGCGACCGACCCCAGGCCGTCGCCGCCTTCCCTCGAGGCTGTCTTCGAGTCGTACCCTCACCATCGACTCCGGTCGCTGCGAGAGGTGAAGACGATTTCGGGCGGGCCATCACGACCGGACAAGTTGCTCGTTTGTCACGACAGCACCGCCGCAAGCAGCTAGACGACCGGCCGTGAGCCAGTTCCTGCGTGC
>CAIXBH010000070.1 GCA_903917615.1 uncultured Chloroflexota bacterium
CGTCGCGCGGAGACGCTGGACCACAGCGAGCAGTCCCTGCGCGACCGCACAACAGCCGTCGAGAAGCAGGAGCGCGAGCTTGAGGCGATGCGCGCGCAGGTGCGCACCGACCTGGAGCGCGTCGCGGGGCTCACCGCCGACGAAGCTCGCGAGCAGTTGCTCGGCGCCCTCGACCGCGAACTCACGGACGAGATGGGACGCCGGGTCCGCACGATGGAGGCCACGGCGAAGGCCGAGGCCGACACCCGTGCCCGCAAGACCCTCGCGACGGTGATGCAGCGCATCACCTCCGACGTCACGGCGGAGACCACGGTCACCGTCGTTCCGATCCCATCCGACGAGATCAAGGGCCGCATCATCGGACGCGAGGGTCGCAACATCCGCGCCTTCGAGGCCGCCACCGGCTGCGACCTCATCATCGACGACACGCCCGAGGCGGTGACGGTCTCCGGCTTCGACCCGGTCCGCCGCGAGATCGCCCGCGTCGCCCTCGCCCGCCTGATCCAGGACGGCCGCATCCAGCCGACTCGGATCGAAGGCGCCGTGGAGCGCGCACGCTCCGAGGTCGAGGAGATGATCGAGGCGTCGGGCCGCCAGGCGGTCCTCGACGCGGAGGTCACGGGCCTGCATCCCGAACTCGTCCGCACGCTCGGCAAGCTCCGGTTCCGCTACTCCTACGGCCAGAACCAGCTGCGCCACTGCATCGAGACCTCGTGGCTCGCCACCGCGCTGGCGCACGAGCTGGGCGCGAACGTTGAGGTCGCGCGCCTCGGCGGGCTGCTCCATGACCTCGGCAAGGCGGTCGACCGCGAGATGGAGGGCACGCACGCCCGCCTCGGCGCCGACATGGCCCGCCGCTTCGGGCTGCCCAAGGAAGTCGTCCACTGCATCGAGGCGCACCACGAAGAGGTGCGGCCCGAAAGCACCGAGGCGTTCATCGTGATCTGCGCAGACGCGATCTCCGGCAGCCGCCCCGGCGCACGCCGCGAGTCGGCGGAGGAGTACGTCCGCCGCCTCGAGGCACTCGAGGCGATCGCGAACTCGTTCGAGGGCGTCGAGCAGTCCTTCGCGGTGCAGGCTGGCCGCGAGGTGCGGATCATCGTGCACCCCGAGGCGGTGGACGACCTCGGCGCGAGCCGCCTCGCGCGGGACGTCTCGCGCCGCATCGAAGAGACGATGCAGTACCCGGGCGAGATCCGCGTGACCGTGGTGCGCGAGACGCGCGCCTCGGCGGTGGCCCACTAAACTCGACGCCACCGGGCGGCCGCGTGCCGTCCGCCCGCCCGAGGAGTGCCGCAGCGTGACCACGACCCCCGCCGAGCCAACCTCCGGTCCGACGCCGATCGTCTTCTGCGCTCGCCATCCGGAGACCGAGACCGGCCTCTCCTGCGGCCGCTGCGGCACGCCGATCTGCCCGCGCTGCCTCGTCTACACGCCCGCCGGCACGCGCTGCCCCGACTGCGCGATGCTCCGCCGTCCGCCGATGTATGAGCTGAAGCCCCTGGACTACGCCCGGGCGATCGCCGCGGGCGCCGTCATGGCGGGCCCTCTCGGCTTCGCCGGGGCGATCCTGGGATCGATCAGGCTCTTCGCGAGCTTCGGGATCTTCATCGCGCTCGCCATCGGCTACGGAGCGGGCATCGCGGTCGCGTGGGGACTGGACCTCGCGACGAATCGCAAGCGCGGCACGGCGGTGCAGGTGATTGCCGCAGCAACCATCGTCGCCGCGGCGATCCTGCGGTTGTGGTTTGGGGGCGCGCCGCTCGCGTTCGTTCTGCGCGATGTGACGGGCGGCGTCATCGCCGCGGTCGCAATCCTCGTCGCGTGGACTCGGCTGCGCTAGTCGGCGGCTACCGGAACTTGTCGACGATGACGAGGACCGCGAGCAGCCCGAGGCAGACGCTGGTCACGCCAGCCACGCGCTTCAACTCGGCAACGAGGTAGGGCACCTCACGCGCGCTGTGGGAGATGACGCGCTGGCTCTCGTGCTCCTGCCGGACGGGAGCGACCGCGATCGATGCCCCGGGCGCGCCCTCAAACGTGGGGCGCGGCGGTGGGCGGCGGGTGAGCCGGCGGCGTGGCGAATCAGGCATCGGGCCTCCCCAGACGGACGTTAGCGTCGAGTGTACGTTCGCCCACCGCGCCGCGCGAGTCCTCGGGCGGTCGCCCGTCACGGCGCGAAGGGCACCGTGAGGTTCAGCCGGTCCTGGTCGGGGTTCGGGGGCGCCGCCTTCGCCGCGGCCGCGCGATACACCGCGCTGCCGTAGGCGTTCGCGGCGAGTCGAAGCGACTCGTACAGTTCGCTCGGCACGAACGGCGTGATCTGCGACGCCGTCCAGGCCTGGTCCCCCGTTGCGTACGGCACGAGGTAGTCCAGCGCCTTCCGGATGCTCCGACCGTCCGACGTCTGGTAGCCCCACAGGTCGACGCCGACGCGATCGCCCAGCGCCGCCAGCCGGAACATCGCCTCGAGGTTGAACGTCGAGTAGCTCCACGCCTTCGTCCGTGCCAGCTCAAGCGGCTGCCGCCCGTCCGGCTCGATCTGCGTCGCGATGCGCCGCGCGCGCGCTGCCTCGAGCACGGTCCGTGCCCGCGTCGCGTCGCCGAGGTAGAGCGCGATCGATGCCACCTGCGTGTCGTAGAACGTGGCGTGGTTGTTCGCGGTCTTTGCCTCGTCCAGCCCGAGCTTGCTGGTGCTCAGCCACGCCAGGTAGTCGGTGAACCACTGCATGAGGCCGCGACGATCGTCCGCCGTGAGCGCCGACGACTCGTCGATCAGTCCGATCGCGTCGAGCACCTCGGGCAGCGCGTTCGTGTCGATGATCCCGGAGTTCGTGCCGGAGTTCTTGCCGGGCACGAACTGCGCGAAGTTGAGGTTGGGATTCATGCGCGTGCGCGGATCAACAAACCACGTCCGCAGCACCAGCGCCGCCCGCGCGGCGTAGCGCTCGTCCCCGGTGAAGTAGTACGCCACCGCGAGGCTCTGCGACGTCGAGATCATCGAGCTCAGTCCGCGCTCGTCCGGGATGGTCGCTCGCTCGGGATTGATCTGGCCGTCGCGATACACGTACGGCAGCCCGCTCGAAGTCGACGGATCGGGCCAGTAGTACGGCGACTGGCTCGCGTAGTCGTGTGCATCCCCGCTGGGCGGCAACGTCGTCTTGTCGGTGACGGCCCACGGCCCCGTCGTGAGCGCCCGGTCGCCGTCGCGCTTGAGCCGCGCCACGGCAGCCGTCAGCGCAGGGTCGCGCGCGAGCACGCGCGCCCTCGAAGCGGCGAGTGCGGCCGGGTCGAGCAGGAACGTGCGCGGCCGAGGCGGCCGCGTGAGCGTGACGGAGACCAGCCCCGGGAACCCGGCGCCGAATCGGTCGGCGAAGGTGGCGTTGAGGAACGCGGGCCCGCCAACGAGCAGCAGCTGGTAGGCGCCACTCCGGTCCTGCGCCCATACCCCGCCGGCGCCGGATCCACGCGCCGCCGCCTCGAGCTGCCCCACGGAGCCGCCCCCGAACACCACGACGGCCTGCCCGGCCGCGCTGAACGCCGGGGCCGCCAGGAAGCCACCCGCCGGCGTCTGCGCCGAGGCGGTGCCAACACCCGCCACGAGCATGGCCAGCGCGAGCCCGGTGGCAGCCATCACCTGAAGTCGTTGGCTCCAGCGAGCGAATCGGAACGGCACAGGACACCTCTGTGTAGAACGGGCGATGTTTGACCGGGACGGAGCCCGTCGGTAACGTAGTATCTCGTTACAGCGGCCCCGTAGCGTAGCGGCCTAACGCGCCACCCTGTCACGGTGGAGACCGTCGGTTCGAATCCGATCGGGGTCGCCATTACCGCCTAGCCGAGACTTCATCTCGTCTCGACACGCCGCCCCTCGTGGGCGGCGTCGTTGTGTCTGCGAGCTACATGAACCAGTCGCCCGCGCCGGTGAACCCGTTCGCGGTGAGCGCTGCCGCCGGCTGCTGCTGTTGCGGCTCATGGTCGTCCTCGTCCACATCGTCGATGTAGACGTCGTGTGCTCTGTCATCCTGATCCGATACGCCGAACGCCGGAGGAGGAGCATTCAGCGTCCCGCTCTCGTGTGGGCTCGGCGCACGAACCGACAGCGCGCTCCCAGTCATGGTGCTCGCATCCAACACCGGATCGGCGACGTCGTCGTCCGTCGCATTCAGGTCGTGCACCAACGGATTGACGCCCGTCGTGGGAATCGGCGTCTGCTGGGGATCGTCGCTACCGAAGCCGCGATACCGCGGATCATCGGAATGCGGCGGCCGACGATCGTCGATCGCGACCGAAGCCCCGGGGATCCCCGTGCCGTCCGCGTAACCGGCCGCGTCGCGCGGCATCGCCTCGCTGAGCCCCTGCACCGCGGACTGCCACGTGGCGGGATCGTCCAGGCCCTCCGTGGGGATGTTCATTGCTTGCAACGTGCTGATCGCATCGGGGTCGCCCGCGTGGGCCGCAAAGAGCACCTGCTGTGCGTGCGAGGCGGCGTAGCTCTGGGTCCATTTCTTGCGCGCGAAACGCGCGGCACCCAGCGCTCCCTTCATGCCACCGATGACTCCGGCGGACGCCAGCGCACCGGTCCCGCCGACGCCGGTTGGGTCGAGAGCGATGCCGGTGCCGAGCAGCGCAGCCTGCACGCCGCTCAACGTCGCACTTGTCGCGCGGGCATCCGATTCGTCTTTCTGTTCGAGCGCACCACGCTCGAAGATCTCCGCGGCGCGTCCGCGCGTCCCCGTTTGACCGGCGGCGACGTCTAGCCCGTCGGCGCGACGCATCCCTTCCGCGCCCTGTGTCATCGCCTGTCCTCGGGCGGTCGCTGCTGAAGCACGCGTCGCGTTCTCGCCAATGTTCATCAGGCTCAGGGCCTCGCCCACGCCCGGGATGAGGTATCCGCTCGTATCGATGACCTCGTTCGGCAATGCGCCGGTGTACTCACCGGCGAACCGTGCAGCCTTCATCCCCATGTTCGCCGCTGTATTCGCGGCCATCAGCCCGCCAGCGACATCGGTCGCAGTCGTCGCATTCCGAAAGGTCGAGTCCGTCGCAACCGCGATGGAGGTCGCAGGGTTCACCGGCGTGTTCGCCCTGGTCAGGCCGGGCGTGACGTCGCCGGGCGTCGTTGCGCCCGCCGTAGCGGTGGCCGACGTCACCAGCGTGGTCGCCGCCGGCTGGGCGTCGTCGTCTCCGGTCTCGCGCTGGACGGGATCGATCAGGCGCTGGACCGCGTGATTGCCGGCGCTGGCGGCGATCGACGGGTGTGCCGCCAGGAACCCGGCTCTCCCGACCGCCGCGAGCCGCAGCAACGCACCATTTCCGAGGGCCACCGGCAGCCCGTCTCGAACGGGCGCCGAAGCCGGCGTCGGCGCGTCTGCCACCCTGGCTGCCTCGATGTGCCGGGAGCGCTTTGCCACGGTCGGAATATATGGGCAGACGGTCGGGCGCGCGACGAGCCGGACGTCCCTCCCGCGCCGACACCGCCGCATTGAGGCGCAAGAAGAAACGAGTGCCCTCGTCAAGGCGCGCCCCGACAGCGACCTCGCCGCCGAATGCCGTGCCCCGCTGGCTCCCGCTTCGCCGTCTTCCTCCCCGCTCTACCATGCGGCCATGGCGACCTATCGAGACACCACGCGCGTCGGCGGCTGCCTGCACTGCGGCTCGTCCACGGTGCGAGCCTGCGAGGGGTGTGACCGCTTCGTCTGCACGGCCTGCGAGGCCATCCACGACGACCGCTGCGAGGGCCGACGTAACTGGGGCATCAGCCGAGGGGCGGGGCGACCCTGAACTCGCTTCTCGAGGCCGTCCGGGACGAGTCGCAGCGTGCCCGCGAATGCCGTCGCTCAACGAAATCGGCCCGGGAGCGCACTGGGTGGCGCAACTCCCGGGCCGATGACAGTCGCAGCGCGATCAGGGTCTAGTCGTCGCCCTTGATCGTGGCCGTCAGCGTGCCCACCACACCGGCCGGGTTGCCCCAGGCCGAGGTGCTGCCGATCGGCAGGTTCTTCTCGACGATGGTGACCTTGTTCTCACCCCCGTGGAGCCACGCCGTGACGTCCACTGTGTGGACCTGGTTGAACGGGGCCATGTCGCCAGAGTTCAGCATGGCGACGTCGAGCACGTCGTGCCCGTTCACGAGCACCGAGCCCATGTTGTCGATCGCCACCTGAATCGATGCAGCCGTGACCTTGCCATCGACCTTCACCGTCTTGGAGAAGGAGTGCGTGGCGGTGTCTGTGGACGTGCAGGCCGACGTCCAGATCCACTGCGAGGGTGCGAGCGCCGCCGTCCAGCCCCACGAGCCATAGCCCGGCAGGCAAGCGGCGCTCATGGGCGCCGCTGGCGGACTCTTCTTCACGGCCGGCGAGGTGGGCGGCGTGCTCGGTCCGGCGCTCACCGGCATCCTCGCGGACGCCACAGGAGGCTTCGCGGTCACACTGGCGCTGCTCGCTGCCGTGTGCGGCGTAGTCGCGGTCACCGCACTGGCGCTGGGCGCCGCATCGCAGCGAGACCTGCCGCATCCGTCGACGGCGCGCCCCGCGGCCTGACGTGGCCCGTGTGATGGCCGTGCCGCGCCCGCGTGCGATCATGACCTCCACGATTCCCCGGCAATCCCGAAGTTCCGCGGAGGAACCTGCATGAACGCATCGACACCTGTCGCGCTTGTCACCGGCGCCGGCAGCGGCGTGGGCCGCGCGGCGGCGCTCGCCCTCGCGCGCGAGGGGTACACCCTCGTGCTGGCCGGACGGCGGCGTGACGCGCTCGAGCAGACGGCGGCCCAGATCGCGGGGGACGCCCTCGTGGTGCCAACCGATGTCGCGGATCCGGCCTCGGTCGCCGCGCTGTTCGAGGCGATCGCGGAGCGCGTTGGGCGACTCGACCTGCTCTTCAACAACGCGGGCATCGGCGCCCCCGCCGTCCCGATCGAGGACCTGCCGTTCGAGGACTGGAAGCGCGTGGTCGACGTGAACCTCAATGGGGCCTTCCTGTGCGCACAGGCCGCGATCCGGATGATGCGGGCCCAGACGCCTTCCGGCGGGCGCATCATCAACAACGGCTCGATCGCCGCGCACAGCCCGCGACCGAACGGCGCGCCATACACCGCGACGAAGCACGCGCTGACCGGGCTCACGAAGCAGATCGCCCTCGATGGGCGCGCCAGCGGCATCACCTGCGGCCAGATCGACATCGGCAACGCGGCGACCGAGATGGTGGCGCCGATGGCGCAGGGGATCCGCCAGCCGGACGGGACGATCCGCGTCGAGGCAACGATGGATGTCGAGCACGTTGCGCGGGCGATCGTCTACATGGCGAGCCTCCCCCCGGAGGCGAACGTGCTCTTCATGACGGTCATGGCCTCCAGCATGCCGTTCGTCGGCCGGGGATAGCCCGGCGACACACCACCTGCGCGCCCGGCGCGGGACGCGCGTAGCATGGGGATCGACGCACCACCCCGCGTCGAGGAGGTCCGAGTGGTAGGCCGAAGTCAGAAAGAGATCGACCAGGCGGTCAGCCGTGACAGCTACAGCCAGGCAAGCACCACGGAGAACCGCCGGGTCACGCTCGTCCTTGCGCTCACTGCTGCG
This sequence comes from uncultured Chloroflexota bacterium, assembly GCA_903917615.1. Taxonomy (GTDB): domain Bacteria; phylum Chloroflexota; class Dehalococcoidia; order UBA2979; family UBA2979; genus SHYQ01. The sequence continues at coordinate 7,584 of CAIXBH010000070.1, forward strand.
GACTACGACCAGTGGTGCAAGGACAACGGCAAGAGCCCGCGCGATCGCAACATCGTGATGGCGACGCCCGCCTCGGTGCGTACGCTGAAGGACGCGCACCTGGAGATTACGGCGCGCGGCATGTGGC
>CAIXBH010000071.1 GCA_903917615.1 uncultured Chloroflexota bacterium
ACCTTGGCCTTGATGATCTGGAGATCGGGCTTCTCGGTGAGGCTGACCTTCAGGTCGCGCAACTCGAGCAATGGTTCGGTCATCGGCTGGACGCGCCCTTCAGTTCCATCACCGGCAGCAGGCCACCGCCCGCCGCCCGGTCGTCAACTTGTTCCTTCGCGACGAGGTACTCGCATGTCGCACCACCACCCGCCATCGTGGTGACCTGCTCCACGGGCGCCCCGAGCAGCAGCTCGATCGCGCGTCGGTCCGCGGCGCAGCACGCGTGGGTCTCTTCCGCGGTGCTGCGGTAGGGACAGCAGGCATTGGTGAGACGGAAGAAGTCCCCCGCGTCCTCCACGCCCTGCAGGATGCCTTCGTTCGAGAGCGCGAGGGTCACCTCGTGCACGCGCTCGCCGAGCGACGTGCCGCGCACGCTCGGGGCATGCTCACGCGCGACGGACTCGGCGACATGGTCGAACAGCCGGTCGAGGACGGTTGCCCCGTCCTGCCCGCCGACCTCGTCCGCGCTCAGGCTGGCGAGCGCCGGCGAGAGACGCGCGAGCAGACGCTGGTAGTTGCCGGCGGAGGTCTGCTCCTCGCCCGCTTCGCTGAGCCGGTAGCGCGCCGTCGGGCGGCCGCGCGACTGGCGCTGCAATTGCGAGGTGACGAGACCATCCGCGACCATGAGGTCGATATAGCGACGGATGGAACCTGCGGAGACGCCAATCTCCTCGGCGAGATCCGCTACCGAGCACGCTCCACGCTCGTGGAGCAGCCGTACGACTTCGTCGCGTGTGCGTTCCATCGGTGTTCTGGTACCCCCGCGCTGCCTGCTGAATCGAGGTTAGGCCCGCCTTTGCGCCTATGTCAACGTTTTTTGCACTTTATTTGCGGTAAATAGGGCACCCTCACCCTGCCCTCTGCCGTCCTGCTCCCTCCCCGCACGAGACGAAGCCGATGCTTCGTCCGATCCCCTCTCCTGCGAAGCGGGAGAGGGTTAGGGTGAGGGGCGTCTGGCCAGGAGAGAACGATGGCATCTCGACTGCGATTCTCGGCGGCAGCCGCCTACCGGCACCTCCGCGCCGCCGATCCCGTCGTCGGCGCCCTCATCGACGCGCATGGCCCGTACACCCCGCGGCCGGCGATGGACCACTTCGAGTCGCTCCTGCGCACGATCCTCTTCCAGCAGCTGGCGGGCGCCGCGGCACGCACCATCCAGCGGCGCTGGCTCGCCCTCTACGGGACGAAGAAGGCGCCCGAGGGGCGCTACCCGACACCGCGAGAGTTGCTCAGGACCACCGACGAGCAGTTCCGCAGCGCGGGCGTCTCGCGCCAGAAAGCGGGCTACATGCGCGACCTCGCGCAGCACGTCATGGAAGGCACCCTCCCCTTCGACGACATCGACCGTATGACGGATGACGAGGTCATCGCCCACCTCACCGCGGTCAAAGGCATCGGCGAGTGGTCGGCGCACATGTTCCTCATGTTCCAGCTCGGTCGGCCGGACGTGCTGCCGGTCGGTGACCTCGGCGTGCGCATCGGCATGGGGCGCGCGTACGGACTCGACGCGCCGCCGACGCCGGCCGCGGCCCGCGAGGTCGGCGCGAAGTGGGCGCCCTACCGCTCCGTCGCGTCCTGGTACATGTGGCGGGCCGCCGAGACCATCACGCCCTCGTAACACGGACACGGCGCCAGCGCGGGGCGTTTCTATACTCGATGTGTCGCATCGCATCGGAGGATCCCGTGATCGTCGGCACCGTCAGAGAACGCAAGCTCGAGGAATTCCGCGTCGCGCTCACACCCGCGAGCGTCGCAGACTTCGTGCGCGCCGGGCACACCGTGCTGGTGGAGACGCACGCGGGCGAAGGTGCGCACCACCTGGACGCCGACTACGCCGCCGCGGGCGCGGAGATCGTCGCGACGATGGAGGAGGTCTACGCGCGCGCCGAGCTGGTGTGCGGGGTGAAGGAGCCCCAGCCCTCGGAGTACGCGCTGATGCGCGAGGGCCAGGCGATCTTCACGTATCTGCACCTGGCCGCGGAGCCCGAGGTGACGCAGGCCGTCCTCGCGACCAAGTGCATCGCGATCGCGTACGAGACGGTGCGTCTTCCGGACGGCTCGCTGCCGCTGCTTGCGCCGATGTCCGAGGTGGCCGGTCGCATGGCCGTCGAGGAGGGCGCGCACTACCTGAAGCGCCCCGGCCCCGGGCGGGGCGTGCTCCTCGGCGGGATCGCCGGCGTGCCGCCCGCGCACGTCGTCGTCGTCGGCTCCGGCAACGTGGGGCACAACGCGGTGCGCATCGCCGTGGGCCTGGGCGCCCGGGTCACCGTCGTGGGGAATCGCGTCGACCAACTGCGCGAGTTGGACCACCAGTACGCGGGACGCGTCGCGACGGCGATCTCATCGCCGGCGACCATCGCCGAACTGCTGAAGGACGCCGACCTGGTGATCGGCGCGGTCCTCGTCGAGGGACAGCGCGCGCCGGTCGTCGTGACGCGCGAGATGGTGCGCGGCATGCAGCCGGGGTCAGTCATCGTGGATGTCGCGGTCGACCAGGGCGGCTGCATCGAGACCACGCACGCCACCGACCACGACCACCCGATCTACGTCGACGAGGGCGTGGTGCACTACGCCGTGCCGAACATGCCGGGTGCGGTGCCCCGCACGGCCTCGGGCGTGCTGAGCGCGCTCACGACACCGTTCGCGCTGGAGATCGCGAACCGCGGCGTGGATGCCGCGATTGCGCGCGACCCGGCGCTGGCGCACGGGGTGAACGCCTACCGCGGACACATCACGCACGAGGGCGTGGCGACAGCCCTCCGCCTGCCGTATGTTCCCGTGGAGCGCGCGATGTCGGGCGGCTAGCCCGCGGCCCACGCCCGCAGGAAAGGCGACTCCCATCGGAGCGCTGCGCCGCAGTTTCGGCCCGCTGTTCGAGAACGAGCAGTTGCTCATGGTCACCGTCTCGACGGTGCTCATCATGATGGGACAGGGCGTGATCTCGCCCGTGCTCCCGCTGCTCAAGGACAAGTTCGGCGTGTCCAGCGCGGAGATCGCGCTCACGCTCACCTCGTTCGGGCTGGCACGCCTCGTGCTGAACGTGCCGATGGGGATCGCAGCGGACCGGTACGGGCGCCGCTTCCTCCTGGTCAGCGGCCCGTTCATCGCCGCGCTCGGGATGCTCGGCTCCGGCTTCGCTGCCGACCTGCCATCCCTCGTGGCCTGGCGATTCGTTGCCGGCGCCGGGTCGGCGATCTACGCGACCGGCGCGCAGATCTACCTCGCTGACATCTCGACCCCGCAGACGCGGGCCACGTTCCTCGGCACGAACCAGAGCGCCCTGCTCCTGGGCACGTCGATGGGCCCGGCAATCGGCGGGTACGCGGCGGAAACCTGGGGCCTCGCGGCGCCGTTTGTGATCGTCGGGCTCGCATCGCTCATCGCGAGCGCGTACGCCTGGTGGCGACTGCCAGAGACGCGCGCCATCGCGCTGGCCACGGCCGATCGTGAGCGCGCGGAGCGCGTCGCAGCGGGTACGGGGTCAGCTGACACGCCTCGATTCGCGTGGCTCCGGCTGCTCGGTTCGCGAGGGTTCATCCTCATCGCGATCACGAACATCGGCATCTTCTTCACCCGCACGGGCGGCCGCCAGACGATCATGCCGCTCTTCGGCGCGCAGATCGGACTGTCGACGTCAGCCCTCGGTGGCATCTTCACCATGATGGCGCTCGTGAACATGGTGCTGGTGGTGCCGGCGTCCGCACTCGCGGACCGGTACGGCCGACGGTGGACGATCGTCCCCAGCGGCATCGCCGTCGGTCTCTCGCTGTTCTGGATGGCCGGGGCATCGAGTTACACGATGTTCTTCGCGGCTGCCTTCGTGCACGCGCTGAGCACGTCACTCTCGGCGTCCGCGCCGGTCGCCTACGCGGTCGACATCGCGCCGCCGGGGATGCGGGGCATCACGCTCGGGCTCTATCGCTCCGCGGGCGACCTGGGATTCATGGTCGGGCCACCGATCCTGGGGGCGATCGCTGATCACTCAGGCTTCGGCGCGGCGCTGATCGCGAACGGAGTCTTCATGATCGTCGCGTCCGCGACGTTCCTCCTCGCGCGCGAGGCAACGCAGCACCACAGCGCGCCGGCGCGTTCGTCGGCGGAGGCGCCGGAGCCGGGAGACACCGCGCCGGCCACCCGCTAAGGGCCCCACCGCTAGGGGACGACGTCCCATCCAAGGGCAGCGGCCATGCGGGCCTCGTCGTCAGACGGCAGGCGCATGAACAGCGCTTCAGCCTCCGCCAGCCGCGCGCCGTCGGCCGCATCCACGCTCGCCTCGACCTCGATGCGGCGGCCGCGCGTCCGGACGACGCGCCCGTGCACCGTGAGCGGGCCGTCAAGGCCGACACGACGGCGGTAGCGCGTCTCCATTTTCGCGGTGACACCGAGCGCGCGATCGGCAGCCCACATCGCCCACGCCATCGATTCGTCGAGCAACGCCGCGACGATCCCCCCGTGGAGGACGCCCGGGAAGCCCTGGTCGGATTCCTTCGGCGCGTAGGTGCAGACGACCCCGTCCGTGCCCTCGCGGTCGAAATGGAGGTGCAGGCCGGCCGTGTTCCGGTCGCCGCACGCGAAACAGATCTGGTCGTAGAGCCGCGGGTCGAACGGCGCGGTCACGCGAGGCGCGCGCTCGCCGTGCCGGTCAGCAGCGTCTCGCCGCTCTCGTCCTCGCAGACGATGTCGTACGTTGCGACGCCGTCGACATCGGACTTGAGGGTGGCGCGGGCCGTGACGCGGACGGGGGGGAACGCCGGCGAACGCCAGCGCACCTTCAGCGCGCCGGCCGCAGCCCACGCGGCGCCAACCGCATCGGTCATGGCCTCGGATACGAGGGCGAGCACCATCATCCCGTGCGCGACGGGGCGGCCGAACGGGCCGGCATACGCCTCGGACGTCTCGCGATGGATCGGGTTCATGTCGTGCGCAGCGACGGCGTACCGGTCGACGTGCGACTGGTCGATGACACGCGTGACCTCAGCCGAGGGAAGCGCGGTCACGCCGTCACCCCGGTTGCGACGGTCTGGCCTGCCGGTGGCGCCATGACCGAGGCCCGCATCGTCGCGACCACCTCGTCGCCCACGCGCGCCTCGGCGTCGAAGACCGCAAAGGTCGCGCCGCTCCGGACGGAGTTCGAGGCGACCGTGAACTGCACCGTAATCGGCTCACCGATGCGCACGGCGCGCCGGGACTCGTGCTCCTGCCCCGTGTGCATCAGCCCGGGCAGCAGCTCGGCCTGCTCGAGGAGCACGCCGAGCATCAGCGCATCGAGCATGATCGGCGGGACGTGCTCCGGCCAGCGCGCAGCATCCTCGCCCGTGGCGTCCAGGTAGGCGAGCACGTCTGCTTCAGTGATCGAGAGCGCCACCGGCGGCAGGCTGTCGCCGCGGCTGAGCGTGTCGAAGGCGATCGGGTCGTGCGAGGCCGGGTCGGTCACGCGTTACTCCGTGACACCGGAGAGCATCTCCGGCGTCATGTGGCGCTGCCCCCACGCGCCGAGCTGTTCGATCGCCTCGGCCAGCTCGAGGCCGCGCGGGGTGAGCGCGTACTCCACCCAGGGCGGGTTGGTCGCGACCTCGTTCCGGTCGACGATGCCGACCTCCTCGAGTGCGCGCAGCCGGTCGCGCAGCGTACGCGAGTTGCAGCCGCCGACCGTGGTGGCGAGGTCGTTGAAGCGGTGCGTGCCATCGCGCAATTCGTACACGATGCGCGGCACCCACTTCTGTCCGACCAGCGCGAGCGTCGCGCGCGTCGGGCAGAACTGTCCGTCACGATCCTGTGCGAGCTTCGGCTCCACGGGGCACCTCTCGCGCACCCTAGCGCAGCCCCCCGGGAGTGTCATCCCTGGGGGCTGCCCGGGCACGCGGCTACTTCAGGTAGTCCTCGACCGTGCTGAAGTCGCGGCGGTCGGGGATGCCGTTGTGGAGGACGAAGACGACCTTGCCGTCCTTGTCGATGACGAACGTCGCACGCTCAGCCACGCCGACGGCCTCGTTGAAGACCCCGTAGGCCTTCGCCGCGTCGCCCTTCACGTCCGCGAGCAGCGTGTGCGTGAAGTGCTCCTGCTCCTTGAACTTCGCCTGCACGAAGCGGGAGTCGCGTGAGATGCCGAAGACCTTCGCGCCCTTCGCCTCCCAGCCGCTGTAGTTGTCGCGGATCTCGCAGTTCTCGGCAGTGCAGATGCCCGAGAAGGAGAACGGGTAGAAGACGAGCACAACCGGCGAACCCTTGAGGTCCGCGAGGTGCACCGGTGTGTTGGCCTCGTCGACCAGCGTGAAGTCCGGGGCCTCCTGGCCCACCTCGACTGCCATCATGTGTCCCTTCAAGCGCGCGGCGCCGCCATCGCGGGCGCGCCACGGTCACGTGTGCGGAACGACCCTATCGAGGCCGTCCAAGCGTCGAGTGTATCAGCCGAGCGCTGGCCTACTTCGCGCCGAGCGACGTGAGATACGCGTCGATCGCGGCCGCGGCCGTGTGCGCTCCGGCGAGGGCGGTGACCACGAGGTCGGCGCCGTTCACGTCGTCGCCACCGGCGAACACGCCCGGCAGGTTGGTCGCCATGGTCTCCGGGTCCGCGACGATGCGGTCCCAGCGGTCACGCGACAGCGACGGGTCGATGTCGCCCCACTCTGCATCGACGCCATACCCGATGGCGACGATGACGAGGTCGCCCTCAATGTCGAACTCGGACCCGGGCACGGGCTCCGGACGGCGGCGTCCGGTGTCATCAGCGGGGCCCAGCTCCATGCGGATGCACCGAATGCCGCGCGCGTGGCCGTTCTCGGCCACGAGGATCTCCACGGGCGCCGCAAGGAACTCGAAGTGCACGCCCTCTTCGGTCGCGTGCGTGCGCTCCTCGATGCGGCCCTGCATCTCCGCGTCCGTACGGCGGTAGATCAGCGTGACGTCCTGCGCGCCGAGGCGGCGCGCCGAGCGCACGCAGTCCATCGACGTGTCGCCGCCACCGACGACCACCACGCGCTGCGGGTGACCGAGCGGCGTGTGCATCGCGTCCGGCAGCGCGTCGGCCGGCAGGTTCGAGCGCACGAGGAAATCCGTCGCGACGAGCACGCCCTCGGCGTCCTCGCCCGGAATCCCCAGCCGCGTCCCGACCGAGGCGCCAACGCCGAGGAAGACCGCGTCGTAGTCATGTCGGAGCGTTGCCCAGTCGATGTCCTGGCCGACGCGGACGTTGGTCTTGAACTGCACGCCGAGCTTGGCCAGGTCACCGAACTTGCGGTCGACGGCAGGCTTGTTCTGCTTGAACGTCGGAATGCCGTAGCGCAGCACGCCGCCGAGCGTCGGCCACGCCTCGAAGATGGTGACCGCGTGTCCCTGACGCGCGAGGCGTTCCGCGACGGCGATGCCCGCGGGGCCGCTGCCGACCACGGCGACGCTGCGTCCAGTGGACGGGGCGGCAGTGGTGTTCGGCCCGCCGCCGTTGGCGCGCTGCCACTCGGTCACGAAGGTTTCGAGCTTGCCGATCGCTACCGGGAGCGCGTTCTTGCCGACCACGCAGTGCCCCTCGCAGAGGCGCTCCTGCGGGCAGAGGCGACCGCACATCTCGGGCAGTTCGCTGGTCTGGCGGAAGACGTTCGCGCCGCCATCGAAGTCACCCTGCTCCAGGAGCCAGAGCGCGCCGGGGATGTCGTTGTGGACGGGGCACGCCTTCTGGCACGGCGCGGTCGGGCACTGGATGCAGCGCAGGGCTTCCATCTTCGCGGTCTCGGCGTCGAAGAGGTGGTAGACCTCGTCCCAGTTGCCGATGCGCTCTGCGGGAGGCTGCTTGCTCGGGCGCGACGCCGGAACCTTGAAACGCGCCTTGCGATCGACGACGGGGCGTTGTGGCGCCGACTCCTCGGTCTGCTCGGGCATCCAATCCTCCGCACTGCGCCGCACCGTTGCGATGAGCGCCGTACCCCTGCGTCATCGTGACGCGACTTGTCCTGTGCTCCCACGATAGGCCGCGCTCAGGTTGCCCTCAAATGCAGAAATACCGGTGTCGCGGCGGAGATTGGGGCTGTGACCGGGGTCCACGATGTCCACCCACAGCCGACGCCGATGCGCGGTCGGTGCAGCGTCACTCGCAGCAACGCATGTAATGGACGCGACGGAGGCGGTGGCGCGGACGAGCGCGTGACGAGACTAGGCGGTCGCGCCAGCCAGCGGAGCGCGCTCGTGGGCGTCCTTCGCCTGGCAGGCGCCGCACCGACCGTAGACCTCGAGGCGATGCGCCTCGATCTGGTAGCCGGTGCGCTGGGCGATACCCGCCATCAGCTCCTCAACGTCCCCGGAGGCGAAGTCGCTCACCGCGCCGCAGTCGGAGCAAACGAGGTGGTGGTGGTGGTCGGCGGCGCCGAAGCGGTAGGCCGCGCGCCCGTCGTCGAGGACGACCTGGCACACCACGTCGAGATCCTGCAGGAGACGCAGCGTGCGGAAGACGGTCGCACGGCCCACGCCCGGCGCAGCTTCGACGACATCATCGGCTGCGAAGTGGTCGCCGAGGCCGAGCATCACCTCGAGGAGCGCACGTCGCGGGGTCGTCAGGCGATAGCCGCTGCGCGCGAGCGTACGTTCCAGAGCATCGGCAGTGGTCATGCGGTCATCGTCCCCGGGCGCTCGCGGCCTGTCAACGCGCGGTTGCTTCGACTACCGTGCCCGCATGACGCGAACACGCTGGCGCATCGCCCTCTGGGCATCCATGTTCACCGCGGTCTTCCTGGTGCTGTGGCTCGCGCGTCATTCGCTGCTGCCGTTCATCATCGGCGGCGTGGTCGCCTATGCGCTGACGCCGCTGGTCGACCGACTGTCTCGTCTCATTCCGGCCCGCTCGCCGACCGGTGACGTGATCCGGCGAGGTATCGCCATTGCGGTGATCTATCTGCTTGCCTTCGGTGCAGTCACCGAGGTCGGACTCGTGCTGATCCCGATCGCGGTCGGGCAGATCGGGCAGTTCGTCAGCGAACTGCCCGGGATCATCGCGAATGCGCAGACGCAGGTCGCCGGGTGGCTCGAGGAGTACCAGCGCCGCACCCCGCCCGAAGTGCAGGCGCGCGTGACCGCGATCATCGAGAGCGGCGCCGGCACGATCGCGCGCACGGCGGTCAGCGGCGCGCAGGGATCCGTCGGCGCGTTGACGGAAACCGTCGGCGTGCTCTTCGGCTTCGCGATCGTGCCGTTCTGGATGTTCTACGTCCTGCGCGATCGCTACTTCATCTCGAGGAACGTGATGCGGGGCGTACCCGAGGGCGGGCGGGCGGACGTCTCGAACGTCGCGCGCATCGCGGATCACCTGCTGGGTCGCTACATCCGCGGGCAGCTGATGCTCGGCCTCGTGGTGGGCGTCTCGGTGGGGATCGTCATGACCCTGCTGGGCGTCCAGCTGTCCGTAGGCCTCGGGCTGTGGGCGGGGCTCACCGAGCTCATTCCGATCATCGGGCCGTGGATCGGCGCGATCCCGGGACTGGTCATCGTCGGCACGACGAACCCCGGCTTGTTCTGGGCGGTGGCGCTGACCTACTTCGTGGTGCAGATGCTGGAGAACAACCTGCTCGTCCCGCGCATCCAGGGCCAGGCCGTCGACCTGCACCCGGCGGTGATCATCATGCTGCTCGCCGTCGCCGGTGCCGTGTGGGGCTTCGCCGGTCTGGTCGCCGTCATCCCGCTCACCGCGATCCTCCGCGAGCTCTTCTGGTACGCCGACCGACGCCTCCGCGGGCGCACGCCGGAGCAATCGCTGGCCGCGAGCCACGCGGGAGGCCGGCAGGAGGATCTGCCGCTGGACGCACGGATCGACAGCGAGACCGGCGTCGAGGACGTGCGCGCCTAGGGGACGAGCGTCGAGGACAGCGACGCGCGCGTGACGTCGGCGAGCAGGACGACCGGGCCGGTCGAGCGCGGGTCGTCCGCCCGGCTCGCCGCGACCACGTAGATGCGCACCGGCTTCATCTTGCCGTCCGCCTGCAGCACGATCTCGGCCTTGCCGTTGCGGTCGGGCGCGAACGAGCGCGCAACCATGAGGCGCGAGAGCCCGTCTTCGAGCCACACGCGGTAGGCGCCGCCGAGCGGCAGCTGCGGCAGGTCGCGCACCGTCACCACGCCGGCGTCCGCGTTGTTGCTCCACACGTACTGACCGCTCGCTCCGTGGCTGGCCGCCGTAGTGTCGAACTGGCCGAGGATCGCCGCAGGATCCGTCTGCACCGCGATCAGCACCTGCTGGTCGCTCGCGGTCGTCTGCAGCTGGCTCAGCGGCACGCCGATAGCGTTGGCCTGCTGCACCCCGGGCGCCGTCGGGTCACCGAGCTTGTCGAGGCGCTTCGCGTCCGCTTCGACGATCGCGGAGAGCTGCTCCGTCTGCTGACGGAGGTGCACCAGCGATGTCTGCAGCGACACGGCCCAGAAGGTCACGATGAGCAGCGAGGCCGCGAGCCCCGCGACCGGCCAGTAGCGGCGCCAGAGCGCGGGACGCCACACGCGCCCCTGCCGGGCCGCCGACATCACGCGCTGGCGAAGCGCCGGGTCCGCCTGGCGCAGCGGCACGGAGAGCGCGATGAGGTCCGCGATCTCGCGGAACGCACGGAGTTCGGCCTCCGCGCTTGCGTCCGTCCGCACGAGGCGGTCGGCGTCCAGCGCGTCGGGCGTGCTGAGGCTGCCGAGGGCGTACCCGGCGAGCAGCTCTTCACGTTCCTCTGGCGTCACGTCCAGATCCCCCCACCGTCATCGACGGCGCCGTCCTCGTTGATGAACTCCTCGAGCGACTCGCGGAGCTTCTGCATGCCCAGCCTCACGCGGGTCTTGACCGTCCCCAGCGGGTCGCCGGTCGCCTGCGCGATCTCCACCTGCGTCAGCCCACCGAAGTAGGCCAGCTCGATCACCCGGCGCTGCGCCGGAGGCAGCCGCGTCATCGCGGCGCGCACCGCCGCACGTCGCTCCGCGAGCAGCAGACCCGCCTGCGGGTCGTCGACGCCCTCGGGCGCCGGCAACTCGCGACCGGGCTCCTCCTCGAGGTCCTCCGAACGCAGACGGCGCGTCACGCGACGCAACTCGTCCAGCGACCGGTTCCGCGTGACGGACATCAGCCAGCTGATGAACCGCCCGCGCGTCGGGTCGTACGAGGAGGGCTGCCGCCACAGCCGGAGGACCACCTCCTGCACCACGTCCTCGGCGAGTTGCGTGTCGTGCAGCACACGCAGGCTGACCGAGAACACCAGCGTGGAGTAGCGGTCGTAGAGACCCTCTAGGGCCTCGAGGTCGCCGTCCCCCAGCGCGGCCATGAGCGCGGCGTCGTCCCGGGCGCGATCTTCGGCGCGACGGAGGAGCGCGTCCGCGTTCGGAAACGTTACGTCGTCAGATGCCGTGCGGATTGCTGACGGGCGCGACCGACCGGCGCCAAGGCGTCCGAGCAACCGGCGCGCACGCTCGGGCTCGGGAACGGGTTGCGGAAGGGGGCTGTCAACCACGGGGCAGCCTCAGCAGCGGGTGCGAGCGTCCTTGCGCCCAGATCATACGCCGACGCGGTCGAGGAGGATGCGTCACGCCTCGAACGGAGACCGCGACTCGCGACTCGCCGCGCGAGGACGCTCCATCGGCCGCAGGGCGTCCGTCACGCGCTGGATGCGCCACATGGCATCCAGATCGCGTTCGTTCATCTCCTGCACCCACTGGATCACGCTGACTTCGCCACGAAAGGGGTGCATGCCCACGTAGTTCCAGGCGCTGCCCGCGCTCTGGAGCAGCCAGACGGTCTCGTCCCGCAGGGTCGCGAAGTCCCACAGCAGCTCCGCGACGTCAGCGTGGCGGTAGGCGCCGTCCGCGACGGCAGCCACCGCCCGGCGCTCAGCCAGCGGCGAGCCGTCGACGCGGAGGATCGCCTCCAGCGCCTGGAGGTCCTCGCGCTCGCTGTCGCGCAGGAACCCGATGATCTCGGTCACCGTCCAGTCCTCGCCGGGAGCGAGCGTGCCGAGGGCGTCGTCGTCGAGGTTCGAGACGAGCCGGGTGATGCGGTGCCCGATCTCCCGGAGCGCCTTCACGAGGTAGCGGCGGCGGTCTCCGTACTGGGCGGCGGGGTATTGCGGCATGGCCGGCTGATGTTCGCACACCCCCTGAGCCATGTCGCCTTCGGGCAAGGGCAGCGACGGCGCCCCCCGGACGGCGCGGCACCCGTCGGTCCCGGGCACCCTCACCGTTGACCCCGCGATCCGCGCGCCAGACCATCGAGGCGTGAACTCCGCCTCGCTCCCCTACACCGTGCTTCTGCTGCTCATCGAACTCGCGGTGGGGAGCCTCGCCGTGCTGACGATCTTCGACGGTCGCCGGGCCGTCACGGCTGGCTACGTGAAGGCGGCCGCCTTGACGATCCTGCCGCTCGCCGCCTTCGCGCTCTGGACCTGGACAAGCCTCGGCCCCGCGGAGGCGCTCGACGGCTACGCGCTCGCGACGTCCTGGTACGGGCCGACCGGTATCGCCCTCGGCGCGTTCGTCGTCGCAAGCGGCGCCCACACGATCGCCGCCCTCGGCGAGCGGCAGGCACTCGAGGTGCGCCTCGGCGCGGCCGGGAGTGCGATCGGGATCGTCGCCCTCGTGCTGCTCGCCGGGCTCATCGCACCCCCCGCGTGGTCGTACGCCGGTGTGCTCTTGAGCGTCGTTGTCTCGGCCTCCGTGCTCGGCGCCGGACTGATGTCGATGCTCTGGGGCCACTGGTACCTGACGTCGGGACGCCTCCCGAAGGAGCCGATGGAGCAGATGGCGCTGCTGCTGATCGGCGCGCTGCTGGTGCAGGTCGTGCTCGTGCTGGTCGGCGCCGTCCTGCCGGCACGCTCTGTGCCGCTGTCCGAGGGCGCCATCGGGGTAACGCTCGCGCGCAACCCGGCGCTCTGGCTGCGCGTCGGCGTCGGGCTGTTCTTCCCCGTCGGCGTCGCCTACCTCGCGTACAAGGCGGCGACCATCCGCGGCATGATGTCCGCCACCGGGCTGCTCTACATCGCTCTTGGCGCGATCCTCGCGGGCGAGGTGCTGGCGCGCGGCCTGCTCTTCAGCACCGGCGCCGCCGTCTAGCCGAACCGCCTACCAGACAGGCGCGTCGGTCAGGGACTCGACCGCGTCGAGGAGCTGCTCGGGGTCCGTCAGCGGCGACGAGCAGCGCGAGCCCACGCACACGTACGCGACCTTCGTGACGTCGAGAGGGAGCGCGAGCGCCTCCATCAGCGACGTGTTCTCGACCGGCGAGAGCCGCTGAACCGTGCGTGCCGCGAGCGGCAGCCGGAGCGCCTCGGCGTGCAGCGGGTCGGCGACGCGGTCGGGCTCGCCGGTGGCCCACTCGGCCACGATCTTGAATTCCGGCTCGGCCGACAGCATGCGGTCGACGACGCGCGCGTAGTCCGCGATCGCGAGACCGCGTGCCTCGAGCCCCGTCGCGAAGGCGTTCAGCGTCTCGAGCGCCACCTCGAGGTGTCGTTCGTCGTGGGTGAGCCGTCCGAGCCAGATGAGCCCCTCGGCGACGGCGGCGTTCTCCGCGAGCGGCATGAGCGGCTCGGACAGCATCGCGACATCGTCGTGTTCCTCTGCGGTATCCCAGAAGCCACGCCCGGGCTCGCGGAAGTCATCCGCGAGTGTCCGCGCCAGTGAGCGCGCCTGTTCGAGGTACCCCTCGCCGCCGCTGATCTCGTACGCGTGCAGCAGGGCGAGCAGCGTGTACGCCTGGTCCGCGAGCAGCCCGAGGAACTCGGGAGCCCCATCGACGTAGGCGTGGTACATCCCCGCCTCACCGGCACGCATGCGACTGACGAGGAAGTCGACCGCGCGGAGCCCACGCTCCACCCAGTCGCGCCGCCCGTAGGTGATGCCACACGCCAGCAGGCCGCGCGCCGCCTGGGCGCAGGAAGCAGTGATGATGCGCGGATCAACGGCGGGGGCCTCCCGACCCGCCCGGCCGTCCGCGTCGAGCGCCGCGTATGCCTCGTCCGCGTCCTGCGCGTGCCGCAACCCGCCGGAAGAATCGCCGAGCGTGGTGAGCACGTACTCGACCGTGCGCTCAACGGCCTCACGCATCGCCTCGTGCGCGTCGACATCGGAGCCGGCGATCTCGGCGATCGCGAGGAGGATCGCGCCCTGATCCGCGGCAAGCTTCTCGACGTGCGGCAGCGACCAGTCAGCCTGCGTCGCATAGCGGTAGAAGCCGCCGTCGATGGCGTCGTAGAGGCCGCCGTCGATCATCGCCCGGAACGTGGACGCGGCCTGCTTGAGGATGTCCGGGGTGCCGCGGCGATGGTGCGCGTACCGCCACAGCCGGAGCGCGTCCGCGTGCGGGAAGCGCAGGCGCAGGCGGTCCTCGTCGCTGCTCTCGAGCGGCGCCTCGCGGAAGCCGAACCGCTCGAAGTCGAATGCGTTGTCGAGGATCTCGAGCGCCACATCGAGCACGCCCGGCGTGAGCAGGCCTGCAGTGCGACGTCCGGCCTCGGCGGTGCGCTCCGCAGCGCGGGTCGCGCGCGCGGCCTCGAGATCGCGCGTGACGCCGTCGCGGTTCACGAGCCAGGACTCCTGGATGCCGCGCAACGCTTCGAGCATCTGCTCCGGGTCGAGATAGGTGGTCTTCGCGATCACCTCGCCCTCGGGGTCGAGGAACGCGGTCGTCGGCCAGCCGCCAGCGTTGTAGCGCGCGTTGATGTCCGGCCGCGCGTCGGTGTCCACGCGGATCGCGACGAAGCGCCGCGAGAGCAGTTCGATCACAGCCGCGTCGGAGTAGGTCTTCTCGTCCATGACGTGGCACCAGTGGCACCACGTCCCCGAGATCGAGAGCAGGACCGGCAGATCGTTCGCGCGCGCGTAGGCGAAGGCCTCGTCGCCACACTCGCGCCACGGGATCTCATGCGCGCGGTTCGGTCGCGGCGAGAAGCGGAACGGTGCCTCAGTGCTGTATTCGACCACGGTCCCGCCTCGATCCTTCGTGATCGAGGTTAACACCCGGGCCGTGTCGATCCCGTCAGGCTTCGCCCTATGACCGGCGGCCTCGGGAAAGCAGGAGCAGCACCCCGACGGCGATCACGGCGAGGGGAATTGAGAAGCGGATCATCCCGATGGCGAACGCCCAGAGCATGGGCATGCGCTCCAGCATCAACAGCACACCGAAGATCACGAGACCGGCGCCCAGGAGCATCGCAGCGTTGCCCCCTCCCGAGCCGCCTGAGCCGCCTGAACCGTGTGGCGCCTCGCCGACCGGCCCGGGGAGCACGAGCCAGAGGATGCCGTACAGCAGCACGCCGCCGGCGCCCGCGCTCAGGAGGACGAGCGCGGCGAACCCCACACGCACGAGCGTCGGGTCGATCGCGAAGTACTCCGCGATGCCACCACACACGCCCGCGAGCTTGTGGTCGTGACTGCGGTGGAGGCGACGAGGAGCGTTCATCGTTGCCTCGACGCCTACGCGCGCGCCTTGAGCAGGCCCTCGATGGTCTTAAGGTCCTCGTCGCTGATGCGATGGAGGTTCCCGCGGAAGCACATGCCCAGCTTCTTCGGGCCGAACTTCCGCGTCTTGTCGAGCAGGTCGGTGATCTCGCGCACGTCGA
>CAIXBH010000072.1 GCA_903917615.1 uncultured Chloroflexota bacterium
ACATGGCCGGCAAGTCCACGTACCTGCGCCAGACCGCGCTGATCGTGCTGATGGCGCAGTGCGGCGTGTACGTGCCCGCGACCCGCGCGCGCATCGCCGTCGTCGACCGCATCTTCTCGCGCGTCGGCGCGCAGGACGACATCGCCTCCGGCCGTTCGACGTTCATGGTCGAGATGCTCGAGACCGCGACGATCCTGCACAACGCGACGGAGCGTTCACTGGTGATCCTCGACGAGGTCGGGCGCGGCACGGCCACCTACGACGGCATGGCGATCGCGCGCGCGGTGCTCGAATACCTGCACCACCGCCCCGGCGGCACGCCGAAGACGCTCTTCGCGACGCACTACCACGAGCTGACCGCCCTCTCGAGCACCCTGCCGCGCGTGGCGAATCGCTCCGTCGCCGTGCGCGAGGAGGGCCAGGAGATCGTGTTCCTGCATCGGGTCGTGGATGGCGGCGCGGACCGGTCGTACGGCGTACACGTGGCCGCGCTCGCGGGATTGCCGCGGGCGGTCGTTACGCGCGCGCGGGAGCTGCTCGCCGAACTCGAAGCGGCGCCCCGCGGGGGATCCGCGGGGGGTGCGAGTGAGGCCGCCGGAAAGGCGGCGGCAAACGCGCAGCTCGCGCTCATCGCGGCCGCGCCCGAGGAGACCCTGCTGCGCGAACTGTCCGCGATCGAGACCGACGCGCTGACGCCGCTGGCGGCGCTACAGCGTCTCTACGAACTCCGCGCCGACGCCCGCCGCCGCCTCGGCATGGAGGGCTAGCGTCGTGCCCACGCCCGCGTCAGGAACCGCAGCGTCAGCCCCCTTCGCGTCAGGGCGAGAGCGGGCCGATCGGCGCGCCACCAGAGGGCCGCGCCGTCCCCGGTGCACCGATGCGGTACAGGGGCGCCGAGAGCGCGGCGCCGACATCGAGCAGGCCTGGATCGCTGGGCTGCGCGCCGGGCTGACGGCTGTTCAGCAGGAGGATGCGCAGCAGCTGCGCGGACACGTCGGGGTAGCGCGCGCGCATGAGCGCGGCCGCGCCGGACACGAGCGGCGTGGCGAACGACGAGCCGCTGGCGGAGGCGTAGGGGCCGTCCGTGCAGATCCAGCCGTGCGTGCCGCAGAGCTCGCCGGGCACCGTGCTGAGCACGTTGACGCCCGGTGCCATCACATCGACCGTGCCGAAGTTGGTGAACGACGCGAGCGTGCCGTAATCGACCCCCGTCGGCCCGACGAGACCGCTCGCCGCCACCGAGATGACGCCGGGATACGCCGCCGGGTAGGTGAGCCCGCGGCGGCCGTCGTTTCCAGCGGACGCCACCACGAGCGCGCCGCGCAACTGCGCCTCTTCGACCGCCTCCCGCAACACCAGCGAGTCGTTCGAGCCGCCGAAGGAGACGTTGATGACGTCTGCTCCCATGCGCGCCGCGTAACGAATCCCCGCCGCAGCGTCGGAGATGCGCCCCGTGGCCGTGCAGTCGAGGACCTTCACCGGGAGGATCCGCGCCTGCCACGCGACGCCCGCGATGCCGATGCCGTTGTTCCCGGCGGCTGCCGCGAGGCCGGCGACGAAGGTGCCGTGGCCGTCGTCGTCACTCGCGAAGCCGTTGGGCGGCGGGAGCGTATAGCCGCACGACGGGTCCGCCGTGCCCAGGCTCACGTAGTTGCAGCCGGCATAGTCGGCCGTGCAGCCGTTGTTGTCGTCGTCGCGACCCGAGAACGGCTGCTCGCGCGCGTTCGTAGCAATGCGCTCGCGCATGTCGAGATGGTTGTACGACACGCCGCTGTCGACCACCGCGATGGTCACGCCGGCGCCGCCCGTGGTGACGTCCCAGGCCGCGGAGGCGTGGATGACGTCCATGTAGCGCGCCTGGCGCTCGTACAGCGGATCGTTCGGTACGCGGTCGGCGTGCACCGCGGCGTTCGGCTCGACGCCGCGCGCGAGGCCGGTGGCCTCGATCCGCGCGGCCAGCGCGCCACCGTCCGTGCCGCCGGGGACGCGCACCGTCACCGCGGTGTCGTCGATGCGAGCCGGCAGCGCGTCGAACCCGGCCGAGACCAGCCGGGTGCGCAGCGCGCCCACGTCGAGGCTGCGGATCGGCGAGACGAGGATCAGGTCGGTGCCCGCGGGGATGGGAAGGACGACACCGGCCGCACGCCGGACGGTCACGTCGGCAGCCCCCGCGCGCAGGCCGCGCAGTGCCAGCCCACCGACAAGCAGGACGGCGATGACGAACAGCCCCCGCACAACGGTGCGCGCGGACGGTCGGACCAGACGCGGACGCGCGTGTCGCAGGTGGTTGATCCTGTTCCGGGAGGCTCGCAATCCATGCTAGTCAGGCCCCGATCCCCCGGCAACCGCACCGGCACGTGCGGCGGAGGGACGATCCGATGACCGCACCGGCCGCCCCCGTGCCGCCGCGGATCGCGATCCTGCCGCCCGAGGTCGCGGCCCGCATCGCCGCGGGCGAGGTCATCGAGCGCCCCGCGAGCGTGGTCAAGGAGCTGGTCGAGAACGCGATCGATGCCGGGGCCTCCCACATCGACATCGAGATCGACGGGGGAGGCGCAGACCGCATTCGCGTGCGCGATGACGGCCGCGGAATTCCGCCGGAACAGGTCGCGGACGCCTTCGAGCGCCATGCGACCTCGAAGCTGCGCAGCGAGCACGATCTCTTCGCGGTGCGCACGCTCGGCTTCCGCGGCGAGGCGCTCGCGGCGATCGCCGCCGCGGCAGACGTCGACCTCATCACGCGGCCGCCCGTGCAGGAGGGTGCCGCCGCCGCTCGCGTGCGGGACGGACATATCGCGCACCTCGGCAGCGCAGCGGCCGCGCCGGGCACCAGCGTCGAGGTGCGCGACCTGTTTGCGGCGCTCCCCGCGCGCCGTCGCTTCCTGCGCGCGGCGCGTGCGGAGACGCGCGCGGTCGTCGATGCGATCGCGGAACTCGCGCTCGCGCATCCGGAGATCGCGTTTCGCCTGACGAGCGAGGCGCGCGTTGTGCTCGCGTCGCCCGGCACGGGCGACCCGCGCGACGCGATCGCGGCCGTGCACGGCGCCGAGGTGGCACGCGTGCTGATGCCGATCGGCGCACACCGCGTCGAGGAGGACACGGGCGCGGCCGTCGAGGTGACGGGGTTGATCGGGCCCCCGGCACTGCACCGCGGGAGCCGCGCCGCGCTCCACCTCGTCGCGAACGGGCGCACCATCGGCTCGCGGCAGATCGCCTACGCGATCGAGCAGGCGTACGCGGGCCTCATTCCCGCAGGACGGCATCCGGTCGCGATCGTCCGCATCGACGTGCCGCCCGACCAGGTCGACGTGAACGTGCATCCGACGAAGGCCGAGGTGCGCTTTCGGCATGAGCGACTGGTCTATGCGGCGGTCGCGGAGGCGGTGCGCGCCGCCTTGACCACCAGCCCGGTCGCGTTCGCCGATCTGGACTCCGGCCCGGGGACGTGGCCGGCGATGGAGCACCGCACGACCGCTGACCGCGAGCCATGGCCCTCCGGCGCGGACGAGGCACCACCGCCCGGTCGCTCCGTGATCGCCGGCGCGCGCCCGGCACCGGTTTTCGATGCCCCGCGCGCCACGTCGGCGGCGGAGGGGGAACAGCCCCCACTCGGCTCGGCGCCGGATCCCGAGCCGCGGCTGCCGGCACTGCGGCCCCTCGGGCAGATCGACCTCACGTATCTCGTCGCGGAGTCCGCCGACGGGCTGTATCTCGTCGACCAGCACGCCGCGCACGAGCGTGTCCTGTACGAGCGTGCCCTCGCCGCACGCTCGGCGGGCGTGCCGGCGTCGCAGCCGCTGCTGGCGGCGCTCGCC
>CAIXBH010000073.1 GCA_903917615.1 uncultured Chloroflexota bacterium
GCGCCGGCGGCTGCGGCGGCGACAGACGCGCCGCCCGGCGGCGCCCGATCCGATGCGGACGAGGAATGGCCCCCGCCACCGCTCGGCCTCTCCGCGGAGGTGCCGACCCGGTTCACGTTCCGCATCCCGGACGCCGTGCCCCAGAGCGAAGTCGACCTCCTGCGCGAGGCGGGTGACATTGCGCGTGACTTCTATCGCACGCAGACGGGGTACTACCTCACCGGCAGACCCGGCGTGCGGCTCGACGTGACGCAGCGGGACGGCCCCCTCGGCGAATCCGGCGGCCAGACGGTCACGATCTTCGTCGGCCACCGCGGCTGGCCTCGCCTGAGCCGCACGGAGCGGATCGGCGTGATGTGCCACGAGGTCTTTCACCTGTATCAGTGGACGCTCGCGCGCGGCGGGTATCCGACGCCGATCTACCTCGTCGAGGGTTCGGCGGAGTATGCGGCGACCGCCGCGACGAGCGACCGCGGACTGGGGACGCGAGAAGCTGCGCGCCAGCGGAACATCGCATTCGTGCGTCGCTACCCACAGCCGCCGATCGCCTCCGCGAATCGCGCGGCTGAGGCCGGCGTCTATCCGCTCGGTGAGCTTGCCGTCGATCAGCTGGTGGGCAACGGTGGGGTGCCGCTCCTGGCCTCCTACTTCCGACGCCTCCGCGACGAGGCTCCCGTGGACGCGTTCCCGCACACGTTCGGCGAGACCCGCGAGGCGTTCGAGGCCCGCTTCGAGGCGTGGCGCCGCGACAACGGGATCGGCGCGCGATAGTCGCAGATCCGTGCCGCCTCGCGCCCGCATGTAGACTCGGCGCATGAACCGCCGCTCATCCGCGAACGTCCCACCTGGCGTGCAGCCCGGCTTCTTCGAGGCGCCCGTCGTGGCGGCGCCTCCCGCGGGCGCACCGCTCGCCGCACGGATGCGGCCGCGCAGCCTCGACGAGTTCGTGGGGCAGGAGCAGGTCGTTGGTACGGGCCGTCCGCTGCGCCGGATGATCGAGGCGGATCAGCTGCCCTCGATCATCCTGTGGGGGCCGCCGGGATCCGGGAAGACGACGCTCGCGATGATCATCGCAGCGCAGACGAAGCGGTACTTCGCCGAGCTCTCCGCCGTCAGCAGCGGCGTCGCGGATGTGCGGAAGGTGATCGCAGAGGCGGCGGAGCGCCAGAAGATCACAGGTCGGCGCACGATCCTGTTCATCGACGAGCTGCATCGATTCAACCGCGGTCAGCAGGATGCGCTCTTGCCGCACGTCGAGGCGGGCACGGTCACGCTCATCGGTGCGACGACCGAGAACCCGTCGTTCTATCTCGTCGCCCCACTGCTCTCGCGCTCGCGCGTGTTCCGCCTCGACCTGCTCACGCCCGAGGTGATTGCGATGATCGTGCGGCACGCGCTCGATGACATGGAGCGTGGCCTCGGGGCCGAGCACGTCGTCGTTGACGACGACACGCTGCACACGATCGGCCTCCTCGCGGGCGGAGACGCGCGCACCGCGCTGAACATCGTCGACCTCGCGGTGGCCTCGACGGAGGCGGGCGTGGACGGCACGCGCGTGCTCACTCGCGAGACGGTCGAGGGCGCCGCGCAGGCGCCGACGCTGCTGTACGACCGCGAAGGCGACGCGCACTACGACACCATCTCTGCTTTCATCAAGACGCTGCGCGACTCCGATCCGGACGGCGCGCTCTACTGGCTCGCGCGCATGCTCGAGGCTGGCGAGGACCCGATGTTCGTCGCGCGCCGTCTCGTGATCCTCGCGTCCGAGGATGTTGGGCTGGCGGACCCGTCCGCCTTGCCGCTGGCGGTCGCCTGCCAGCAGGCGGTGCACTTCCTCGGCATGCCCGAGGGGCGGCTGCCGCTCGCGGAGACGGTGGTCTACCTCGCACGCGCACCGAAGTCGAACAGCGCCTACGCGGCGTACAACCGCGCGCTTGCGGACGTCGAGCTGACGCGCAACGACGCCGTGCCGATGCACCTCCGGAACGCGGTCACCGGCCTCATGCGCGGGATGGGCTTTGGCGCCGGCTATCGCTACGCCCACAACGAGCCGGGGCACCTCGCGCTGGGCCAGACTCACCGTCCGCCCTCGGTCGAGGGGCACGTGTACTACGAGCCTGGCGCACTCGGTGACGAGGCGAAGCCTCGCTGACGCCGACGGCGCGGCGCGAGGCTACTCGACGGTGAACGTCGTGCGCATGCCCCCGACGTAGTGCCCCGCGATGTTGCAGAACACCACGTACTTGCCTGCAGTCAGCGTGAACGAGCCGGACGCGCTCTTGCCTGCGTCGAACTGCGCGATGGTGCCTGCTGCCTTCAGCGCATTCATGTCGACGTTGCCGTCCTTCACGGCAAGCTTGTCCGCCGCCAGGTCGGACTTCACGAAGATCAGTTCGTGGGGCAGCGTGCCGGCGTTGGTCGCGTCCACCTTCACGGCGCCCGCCTTCGCCGACGTCGGCGCGAGGGTGATCGTGAACTCCTTCAGCGTCGCCTTTACGGCACCCTCCGCTGCGGACGCTCCCGTGCCGCCGCCAGAGGCCGGCGCGGTCGTGGCCGGCGCAGCCGAACCGCCGCACGCGGCGAGGGAGAGCGACGCGATGACCACGAACGGGACGGCCACGGCACGCAGGTACGAGCGGAACATGGGGACTCCTTCAGATGCAGCAAGAATGGCTCGCATGATTCGCCGCGATGCGGTTAGCCTCAACGCGTGCGGCGGTGGCGAGCTGCCGCCACGCACGCGCACGAAAGGCAAGACGATGGGGTACGCCGAACGCACGCCGCCGACGCCGCAGGAATTCGTGGCGTACCGGCAACGGTTCAACAACTGGGGACGCTGGGGAACGGACGATCAACTCGGCACGCTCAACTTCATCACGCCAGATGTGCGCCTCGCCGCAGCCGCGCTCGTGCGCGAAGGCCACAGCGTGTCGTGCTCGAATCCGCTCGCAACAGCGAGCGTCGTCGCGGACAAGTTCCGCAACGCGCGTCCCGCGGAAGTCGCGCTGACCGTGAACCCGGCAGTCCCCGGCGACCCCGGCACGGGCGGTAGCACGGATCGCATCACCGTCGGCTACCACGGGTTCGTGAACACGCACATCGACGCGCTGTGTCACATCTTCGCCGCCGATGGCATGCTCTACAACGGTCGCTCGCCGTCGCTGCTGCACGAAGACGGTGCGGAGACCAACTCGGTCGAGCACTGGCGCGATGGCATTGTGACGCGGGGCGTGCTGTACGACATCGCGCACATGCGTGGGAAGCCCTACATCGACGTCGATGAGCCCGTGCAGGGATGGGAACTGCGGGACTTCGCCGACCGCCACGGCATCACGCCGCGCCCCGGCGACGCGGTCCTCGTCCGGTCTGGCTCGGATCCGTTCTGGACGGCGCACCCGGACTTCCATCTCCAGTACCCACCCAACACCCCCGGGCTCGCCGCGTCATGCCTCGAGTTCCTCTACGAGACGGACGCCGCGCTCCTCGGCTGGGACCTGATGGAAGCGACCGGGCAGGGGTACGACACCGGGACGCCGATCCATCGCATCGCGGTGCCTTACATGGGACTGCCGCTCCTGGACAACGCCAACTTCGAGCGGCTGTCCGCGAACTGCGCCGAGATGCGCCGGTACGAGTTCATGCTGACGGTCGCCCCCCTGGTCGTGAATGGCGGCACCGGCTCACCTGTGAACCCCATCGCGACGTTCTAGGGCGCGCACAGGCGCCCGGCGCACATAAGATTCGGGTTGGGCCATGCACATAACTGGAACGAGCACATAAGACCGATAATCGCGTCAAGAAGATGCCTAATCGACGCAACGAATCCAGCGCTTATGGTCGCGTCATTCCGGTGGCTTCGATGGGGAGGGGTGGAATCTGGCGGCAGCACTCGACGGCCTGCGGATCATCGACTGGTCGACATCGTCGACGGGTGCGTGGTGCACGCGCGTCCTCGCTGACTTCGGCGCCGACGTCATCGTCATCGAGCCGCGCACGGGGCACCCGCTGCGCGCGCACGCCGATGCGGAGGCGCTGTTTACGAACAAGCGCGCGGTGGCACTCGACGCCGACGAAGCCCGAGGTAAGCGCATCGCCCTCGACCTGGCGCGCCGCTCGGACGTGTTGGTCGTGAGCGCGTCGGTCGAGGAACTCGAGGCCCGCGGCATCAGCGCAGCGGTCCTCCGGCGACCCGGCCTGATCGTCGCGCATGTGCCCGAGATCTCGGCCGATGCCGGCCCGGGCGGTGGATACCTTGCGGGGCTGGAGGCGGCGACGGGCATCCTGGCCGCCTTGAGCCGGCGGGACCGCCACGCCGGCGAGGGGGCGGTCGTCGTCCTCGACGTGGATGCGGCGATTGAGGGCGTGTCGCTGCGCGTCCAGCGGGACGCGGTGGCGCCGGTCGTGCTGAGCGAGACGCCGTGGGAGGTCAGGCGCGCCGTGGCACGCCCGGGCGAGCACTCGTTTGACGTGCTGCGGACGGTCGCAGGCGTCACCGACGACCATCTGATGTCCTACTTCGAGTCGGGTGTGATTGGCACGGTGGAGCCATGAGCGGGCCGCTTGATGGGTTGCGGGGTATTGCGGTCACGGAGTCGCCCTCCGCGGCATACGCCGCCGGGCTTTTCGCTCTCCTCGGTGCCGACATGGTGTCGATCGCCGTCGAGCCCGGAGCGGACGAGGGCGTCGACCTCCTGCAGTCGCTGCTGCCCGAGGCGGACTTCGTGCTCGAGGATTGCGCGCGCCGCGTCCTCGGGGAGGCGGGACTCGATGTCGAAGGTACGCGGGTCGCGCATCCGAACGCCGTCTGGTGCGCGATCGCGTCGCGGAAAGACGAGGTGCGTGCCGACGTGACCTCCGCCTGGCAGGCGGTCGCGGGCGTGTTGCTCGCGTTGCACCATCGTGCGGCCGCCGGCGTTGCGCAGCGGATCGACCTCGACCTCCGCACGCTGAAGGTGGCGGCTACCGCGGAGGGGCTGCCCGCAACGCTGCCGCTCGCGTTCGTACCTACGACTATCGACGCGTCGTGAACCGGAGGGGCCTGTGACCGACGAACAGACCGGGGCGGTGTCCGCGAATACACAGGCGATGCTGCACGCGCGGGCGCTCGCGCGTTTGCGGACCGCGATGAACTACTGGGTCGCCACCACGCGTCCGGACGGCCGGCCGCACGCCGCTCCCGTTTGGGGGGTGTGGCTCGATGATTCGCTCTGGTTCGGCACGGAGGGGCAGAAACTGCGGAACCTCGCGCACATGCCGTACGCGGTGGTCCACCTCGACAGCGCGGACGACGTGATCATGGTGCAGGGGCGGGTCGAGGTCGTGCAGGACCGCGAGGCGATTGCGCGCGCCGCGGAGGCGTTCCGCGCGAAGTACGTCGATGGCGAAACCGGCGCGCCGTTCGATGTGTACCCCGCGCTTGGCGATGAACCGCGGCTGTTCCGCGTCGTCCCGGACACGGGCTGGGCGTGGCTCGAGGGCGCGTTCACGAGCGCGAACGCGCGCTGGACGTTCTGAACCCGATCAGGCTGTCGAGTCGCGCACGAGCGCGGCGAGGAGCGCCCACCCGATCAGGGTCATGACGGCCCCCGCTTCGAACATCGCAGCCGGCGAGACCCTGTCCCAGATCTGTCCGCCGACGATGTTGGCGACGAGTGCGGCGACGCCGATGGCGGCGGAGTACATCCCGATTGCGGAAGCGCGCAGTTCACGTGGTGCGAGGTCGGTCGCGAGCGCCTTACCCACCGCGCGGAACACCCCCTGATAGGCGCCGTAGGCAGCGAAGAGCAGTACCGCGAGGATCGTGCTGCTGGTGAGCGCCAGACCGAGGAACGCGAACGGGGGCAACAGCGCTCCTGCCAGCAGCACGCGTCCGCGTCCGCGCGCATCGGACAACGCGCCCGCGGGGTATGACACCGCGGCTGCGGCGAGGTTGAACCCCGCGTAGACCAGCACCGTTGCGGCCACGGGAATGCCTGCGCGGACCGTCTGGAGAATCACGAAGGCGCTGCTGACGTTACCCAGGCCGTAGACCGCCGCGGCACCGACGTAGCACCAGTACCGTCCCGGCAATGCGCCGATGCGCAGTCGCTCTCGCGCGACGGGCGCCTCATCGGTGGCGACCGGGATCGAGGCCATGAGCGCAAGCGCCAGCGCGCCGGGGATCGCGGCAAGGAAGCAGAGGACGCGCAGTGGTGGCTGCGCGACCGCGAGCAGGGCCGCGGTGAGCAGCGGTCCGGCGACCGCGCCGAGGTTGTCCCCGGCGCCCTCGAGCCCGAACGCCGCCCCGCGTCGGTCGCCGGCGGCCGCCGCGATCATCGCGTCGCGCGGCGCCGATCGCGTTCCGCTGCCCGCCCGGTCGAGCATCCGCCCACCAAGCACCGTGGGCCAGCTGACTGCCAGTCCGATGAACGGCTTCGCGATGGCGGCGACCGCGTAGCCGGCGAGCGCGATCGGTCGAGGGCGACGCACGCGGTCGGCGACCCAGCCGGAGAACCCCTGCGCGATGTACTGCGCGGCCTGCGCGACGCCCTCGATCACCCCGACGACCCCGGCGGGGGCACGGAGCTCTCGGACGAGCAACAGCGGCAGGATCGGCAACAGCATCTCCGTCGATACGTCGGAGAGGAAACTCACGATTACGAACGCGAAGATGGTGGGCGGCAGCCGCCTTCGTCCGGGAACGGGCAATTCGTCGACTGTCGGCATCGTGACCCTCGTGGCGCGATTCTAGGCGCGCGGGGGCGAGCGCGGCTCGGCTACGCTGATTCAATGAGTGACCTTCACCTCGTGAACGATCTCGCGATCGCGCTGTCACTCGCGCTTGTGGGTGGACTTGTGGCGCACGCGCTGCGGCTGCCAGTGATCGCCGGCTACATCCTGGCGGGTGTGGTGATGGGGCCGTTCACGCCGGGCTATCGAGCCGACCCCGCGACGATCCACGAGCTTGCCGAGATCGGCGTTGTCTTCTTGATGTTCGGTGTGGGCATTCACTTCACGCCGCGCGACTTGCGCGATCTTCGACGAACGGCACTACCTGCGGGGATCATCCAGACCGTGCTCGTCGCAGCTGCGATCGCGGTGCTCGCGAGTGTCGCTGCGATGCCGCTGCGCGAGGCGATCGTCCTCGGTCTCGCGCTGTCGATGACGAGCACGGTCGTGCTCGTCCGCGCGCTCGAGGATCGCCGCATCATTCACACCGAGCGCGGACGCGCGATCATCGGGTGGCTCATCGTGCAGGACCTACTCACCATTGTCGTGTTGCTCTCGCTGCCGACGCTGGCCGGTGGTTCGATCGGGATCGGGCAGATCGCGCTCGCGGTCCGCGCGCTCGCGTACGGGGCCGTCGTGCTGGTCGGCGGCATGTCCCTCCTGCCGCGTGTGCTTCCGGCAATCGCACATCGCGCACCCCGCGAGTTGCTGCTGCTGGTGGTGGTATGCCTCTCGCTCGGCATCGCGGCGGGCGCGCAGCGCGCGGGTGTATCGCCCGCGCTCGGCGCGTTCATCGCCGGCGTCGTGGTCGGCGGGACCGCGGTCAGCCATCGCGCGGCGCAGGACGTCGTGCCGCTGCGCGATGCGTTTGCGGTCCTGTTCTTCGTATCGGTCGGCATGCTGATCGATCCGGGTGTCGTGTTCGCACATCCGATTCCTGTCTTCGTCGGCATGCTCGGTCTCCTGGTGCTGAAGCCGATCATCAGCCTCTGCTGCGGGGTCGCGCTACGGCTTCCGGCCGGCGCCGCGCTGCTGGCTGGCGCCGGCATGGCGCAGGGCGGGGAGTTCTCATTCATCCTCGCCGATGCCGGGGTCGCCCTCGGTTTGCTGCAAGCCGAGGCGTATAACGCCGTCCTGGCGGCCTCGGCGATCGCGATCACCGTGAATCCGCTGATGTTGCGTGGCTCGGACGCCCTGCAGCGCCGCGCAGCGGGGTCCGCACGGCTCGGCCGCTGGCTCGGCGTGGTGCCGGTATCCGCCGGGGCGTTCGACGGGGCGTGACCGAACGCTACGATGCCGTCTAAATCAAACGACAGAGGGGGCCGGACATGGCGATGGTGACGGACGCGCAACTGCACGTGTGGGAGGTCGACCGCCCAGATCGCCCGTGGCCGCAGCCGCCGCGCAACGCGCCGCAGCGCGAGGGCGGCTTTAGCTCTCTGGAGGCCGTCGCGGCGATGGACGCCATCGGCGTCGACCGCGCGGTGATCGTTCCGCCGACGTGGATCGGCGAGAACAACGCGACCGCGCTCGAGGCGGCCGCCCGGCACCCCGGCCGCTTTGGCGTGATGGGCCGGTTCGACCCCACCGCGCCGGACGGGCAGGCGCGCCTCGCAGGCTGGCTGCGCCAGCCGCACATGCTCGGGATCCGCATGACGTTCATCGCCGCGCCGCCACTGAGCGCGCTGGAGGACGGCTCGCTCGAGTGGTTCTGGACCGCCTGCGAGCGCGACAGGATCCCGATCATGATCCTGCTGGGTGGCATGCCCGAGAAGGCGATCCCGATCGCCGAGCGGCATCCCGACCTGACGTTGATTCTCGACCACATGGCGCTGAACCTCACGGCCGCCGGCCTCGATGCGTGGGAGAGCCTCGACCGGACCGTGTCGATGGCTCGCTTCCCGAAGATGCACGTGAAGGTGAGCTCCGCGCCCAACTTCTCGACCGAGGCGTATCCGCACCGCGACATCCAGCCGCTCCTGCGCAAGCTCTTCGACGCGTACGGGCCCCGGCGGCTCTTCTGGGGCTCCGACTTCACGCGCCTGCGCGGGACCTATGCGAACTGCCTCCGCCTCTTCCAGGAGGATCTCGATTTCCTGAGCGCCGAGGACCGCGAATGGATCACGGGGCGCGGCATCGCTGACGCGCTCCACTGGCCCGAGGCGTAACGCGGGCGCCGCCGTCGCCGTGCTACGTTCGTTCACGTCCGGACGCAAGGGGGTGAGCGATGGCGATGAACAGGGAGATGGGCGAGGCTGCGAGGCGCTTCGGCGGATTCGGCGTGGCCGTCGCTGTGGCCGCGGTGGTGGTGGTGCTCGCGGTGCTCGGCTCGTTCACCCGCGTCGGCGTCGGTGAGGTCGGTATCGTGAAGCACTTCGGTGCGATCGATACGGAACACCCGGATGTGTTCGGTCCCGGCATCCACACGAAGATCCCGTTCCGGGACGACGTCGTGATCTTCGAGACGCGCATCCAGAAGGAGCAGGTCGACTCGAGCGCCGCATCCAAGGACGGCGTGACGATTCACTCGACGATCACGATCAACTACCACATCGAATCGTCGAAGGCGCCGCTGATCCTGCAGAACATCGGCGCGAACTACAAAGACCGGATCATCGACCAGCAGATCCAGCAGGCGTTCAAGGATGTCACGGCGCAGTTCGCAGGCCTCGAGTTGATCCAGAAGCGCGAGACCGTGGCAGAGACCGCGAAGACCGTGTTGCGCGACAAGCTCGCGCCGTACTACATCGTTGTGGACGAGTTCACGATTCCGAACTACGAGTTTCCGAAGGAATTCAACGACGCGATCCTCGCGACCCAGGTCGCCAACCAGCAGAACCTGCAGGCGAAGCAGCTGCAGGACAAGGCGAAGACCGAGGCGGAGACGGCGCTGATCGTCGCGCAGGGTCAGGCGAACGCACAGAAGGCGCAGGCCACGACGTTGACGCCCGAGTACCTCCAGTTGCAGGCGATTCAGAAGTGGAACGGCCAGTTGCCGCAGTACCTGACCCCGAACGCCGCGTTGCCGTTCCTCGGCGCGGCTTCGATCGCTCCGGCCGCTCCGGCGCCGGTGGTCCCGGCGGCGAGGTAGCGCGATGGCGGCGCTCGAGATCGTGATGGTGGTCGCCGCGGTGCTCACGCTCTTCACCGCGTTCGCGTACATCTGGCAGCGGCTGGGCCTCTTCGGATCGGGCTCCACGAGATCCGACCGCTCGGACGACGAGCCTCGTCGCCTTCGCTAGGATCGGGAGGATGCGCGGGTTCCGCGCGTGACCAGAGGGGGAGTCCATTGATCACCGACGCGCAGATGCACCTCTGGGAGCTCGACCGTCCCGACCGGCCGTGGCCGAAGCCCCAGCGGGGTGAACCTCAGCGCGAGGGCGGATGGTCGGGCGAGGAGGCGATCGCCGCGATGGACGCGATCGGCGTCGATCGCACCGTGATCGTCCCGGCGGTCGTTGCCGGCGACAAGAACGAGTACGCGAAGGAGGTCGTGGCAAAGTACCCCGACCGCTTCCGCATCATGGGGCGCATCGACATCGCGGACCCCGAGGCGTCCGCGCGGCTCCTCCCCACGTGGAAGTCGCAGCAGGGCATGCTCGGCGTGCGCCTGTCCCTCGGCGTGGACAAGCAGCTCGAGGAGCGTTCGCTCGAGTGGCTGTGGGCCGGCTGCGAAGAGCACGGCATCCCCATCATGATGCTGCCCCAGGGTGGGCCGATCCTCGACCGCGTCGCGGAGGTGGCGGAGCAGCACCCGGGTCTGACGATCATCCTCGACCACCTGGCGCTGCGCCTTGTGCAGGACGGCACGGCGTGGAACACGCTCGACGCGACGCTCGCGCTGGCGCGCTTCCCGAAGGTGAACGTGAAGGTGAGTTCCGTCCCCAACTTCTCGACGGAGCCGTACCCGTACCGCGATGTGCACCCGCACATCCGCCGCGTCTATGACGCGTACGGACCGCGCCGCATGTTCTGGGGCTCCGACTTCACGCGGTTGCGCGGCACGTACATGGACTGCCTGCGCCTCTTCCGCGACGAGATGGACTTCCTGTCGGCCGAGGACCGCGAGTGGATCCTCGGCAGGGGCATCGCCGAATGCATCGGCTGGCCCGAGACGACGGCGCGCTAGTCGAGCAGTTCGCGGATGTGCCCGATGGTGACGTCGGGCGACAGACCCGCGTCCTCCGGGCGCGCACGCACGAGGGGGCTGCGCAGCCAGATCGACAGGACACCGGCTGCGTTCGCGCCCGCGACATCCGTCGTGAGCGAGTCGCCGACGTGCGCCGTGCGTGCAGCGTCCGCCCCGGCGAGCTGGCGCGCGTGATCGAAGATCGCGCGGTCGGGTTTCTCGCTTCCCACTTCGCCTGAGATCACGACCCAGTGCACGCGCGCCTCAAGGCCGAAGCGCTCGACCTTGCTTCGCTGGAGGGCGGCCGGGCCGTTCGTCACGATCGCGAGCCGGAATCTCGAGCCGAGCGCTGCCAGCACTGCTTCGGCCTCGTCCGCGATGCTCATTCCGTCGGTCATGCCGGCGAAGTACGCGGCCCGGATCGCCGATCTCGGCGGGCGCGGTGAGGTTCAGGTCGGAGAGGAAGTTGGCCATGCGGCCCTCGGTCGGGTGCGTTGCGAGCCCGCGCGTGATGGCGCGGTCGATGTTCGCGTCCGCGATGTCGGGCCGCTGCGCGCGGAGCGCCTGGGCCGCAGCCTCGAAGCGTGCGGGCGCGCCGCGTTCCGTGTCGACGAGCGTGTCGTCGAGGTCGAAGCAGATCAGGTCGATCGGCCTGCCGAAGAGCTCGCCGGCGTGTGCGGGATGCATCGCCGGGACGCTAGCAGATCGCGGCCGCCGGCGCGTCGCTAGCCGAGGCCACTGCAGCCGGCGAAACCGGGCTGCGCGGACGCGGGGCTGCTGTAGGACTGCCGGTCGCCGCCCGCCGGCCGTGGGCTCGGCGTCCCCTGTGGGGCGCCTGCGGCAGGCGTCGCCTCGGCGCGCGGCACGCGCGGTTGTTCCGGCGGCGCCAGCGTCCGCAGGAACGCGATGAGGTCGCGCAGCTGTGCGTCCGTCATGGTCGCGGTGTCATAGCCCGGCATGCCGTTCGGGCCATTGCGGAGCACGCACGAAAGTTGCGCATCGTTCGTCGAGATCGCGCGTAGTCTCAGTTCGCCCGGGCCGTTGCCGCTGCCACCGTGGCAGGCCTCGCATCCCTGCGCGAAGTAGACGGCCGCGCCGCGCGCAACCGCATCGCCGGCGATGTTCGCCTGAGCCAGCTGTCCACCCGTGGGCGTTGGGATGACGAGCGCCTTCGCGGGGCCGTTCTGGAGCGCTCGCATGTACGCCACGATCGCCCAGATCGTCTGGTCGTTGTACTGGCCGGCGAATCCGGGCATCGCGGTGAAACTCAGGCCCTGCTTGGTGATCCAGAACAGCGTGGCGTCGCTCTTCTCCTTCGCGTCGCCGGACGTCAGGTCGGTTGCCGGCGGGAAGAGCGCCTTCGACAGCGCGCCGTTCTTGCCGTCGCCGGCAGGGCCGTGGCACTGCGCGCAGGATCCCGTGTACGCGTACTGGCCGCGTTCGATGACGCCGCGGTCCGAGGCCTGCACCGGGCTTGCGGACGAGCCCGCGTGGAGCATCGCCGCGAGCGAGACGGCGACATCGCCGTATGCGGCCTCCCCCGGCAGGTTCGATCGGTGTGTCAGCAGCCACGGCGGCAGCACGATCGCGGCACCGCCGCCGATGATGGCGAAGCCGATGATGATGCCTGCGGCGAATGCCCGTCCGTTACCGCGGATCGATCGGCCAAGCTGCGCGAGCCATGTCAACGTGTACCTCTCGGTTCTGCGGGAGCAATTCCACTATTGCCCGCGTCCCGCGGATGAGTCCATCGCACGCACGTAACGTTGACCAGGCTTGCGTGACGGATAAGTCGAGCCACCATCGCGCGCGTGATGCCGCTTGCAGCGCAATACATAGGCAGCCTATGCTTGCGTCATGAACAACGACGTCATCCGCGGTCATCTCGACCTGCTGTTGCTCGCTGTGGTGGCCTCCGGGGCCGGGCACGGCTACGCCGTGATCCGCGCACTCCGCGAGCGCAGCGACGATGCGTTCGACCTGCCTGAAGGCACCATCTACCCCGCGCTGCATCGCCTGGAGCAGCAGGGACTGGTTGTGAGCAGTTGGACCGTCGCGGAGGGCCGCCGCCGGCGGGTGTACCGGCTGAGCGGCGTCGGGCAGCGCGCGCTCGTCGACGGGCAGCGGGACTGGCGCGCATTCGCGCGCAGCGTGGACGCGGTACTGGAGGGCGCACGATGAACGAGACCGACACCCCGGCGGCCGGGGACACGCCCGACGCGATCGATGCGTACCTTGACGCGCTGCTTGCACGGCTCACCGTGCGGCCCGAGCGCGTGCGGCGGATCATCACGGAATCGGAGGATCACCTTCGCGAGGCCGCCGCGGCGGGCATGGCCCGCGGGCTCGACGTCGTCGAGGCCCAGCGCGATGCCATCGAGGCGTTTGGCGCTCCGAGCGTGGTGGCCCGCCGCTTCGCGGCCGAGGAAGGCGTGCTCCTGCCGCCGTCGCTGCTCCTGCACCTGGTGCTCGCGATGGCGCTGATGGGGTCGGTCGGCTTCGCTGCGATCGGGGTCAGTGGCCTGGTCGCGCAGGGTATGGGGAGCATCTTCGGTGTGCGCTTCGTCTCCGGCGACCACAACGGGGTCACGTATACGCCGGCGCGCTGCGCCGACTTCCAGAAGTACTACCCGGGTACCTGCGAGGAGGCGGCAACCGCACACCATTTCGATGAGATGGTGGATTCGCGCATCACGGCGGGCGTGCTCGGACTGCTCGGGCTCGGGGTGCTCTTCGCGATCCGAAGGTCGTTCCCGCGCGGTTCCGGGGTGCGGCTGCTTCCTTCGACGTTCACGCCGACCGTCGGCGCGGCGCTCTTCGGGATCGCCGCGGCGGGGATGCTGCTGCAGAGCCTGGCGCAGCTCTCGGTGGCTGGCGGCATCCCCGGGGAGGAAGCCGGCGTTGGGGCCGTCCTGTCCGCGGGCATCGTGTCGCTGATCGTATTCGTGGGCTACGCCACCGCGCTCGTACGGCGGCTCCGGGCCGCCTGAGCTGCCTGTGGGCTTCACGCCGACCGCGATCTGCGGCACCGTGTCCAGGACAACGCGTCGCAACGAGCGGAGTGCATCATGATCGGGCCCCTGCATCACGTCGGCCTTTCGACCCCTGACATCGAGCGGGCGACGCAGTTCTACACGTCGATGTTCGGATTTCAGGTGCTCAACAGCGGCGGCTGGGGCGCCGGGAACGCGGTCCGCGACCGGCAGTTGCACGCGACCGGCTCGATCGCGAAGTCCGCGATGCTCGGGCGCGACGGCATGCGCCTCGAGCTGCGCGAGTACGCGCATCCGGCCGGGCGCCCGCAGGCGGTCGACGCGCCCGTTGTTGACCACGGCATCAACCACTTCTGCTTTGCCGTCGACGACGTGCAGGCCGAGTACGCGCGTCTGCTGGCGGCCGGAGTCACGTTTGAGTGCGAACCGCTCGAGGTGTCGCCCGGCGTCGTCCTGACCTACGGACGGGACCCGGACGGAAACGTCTTCGAGCTGCTCTCTGGTCTGTAGGCGGCGGATGCTGCGCAGCCTGTAAGGAGTGCTCCCGCCTGCCCGTCTACCGGGTATGAGCGGAAACATTCGCACGGTCTGGGCTTCCTCACGGTCCGCATGGCTGCGGCGCGCGGCGTGGCTGCTGGAGCGCGCACGCGCGGATGGCGGCCAGGCGGTGGTCCTGGGGGCCGCGATGATGGCGGCTCTCTGCGGTGTGGGCGCGTTGACCGTCGACGTCGGGCTACTTGTCCACGAGCGTGTCACGGTGCGCAACGCCGTCGAGGCCGGGGCGCTGGCTGGCGCACAACAACTGCCGAACAACGCTGCCAGCGCGGACACCATCGCACGCCAGTACGTCCTCGACAACGCGCCCGAGTTGAACCCCGCGAACCTCAGCGTCTCGTTCCGGTGCGTCGTGGGCGACCGTAATCACGATGGGCTGCCCGACCTGGGCGACATCCCGATGGCCTGCGATCCGGGCGGAAACGCGTCGTGGACGACGGGCGGCGGGATCTCCGCAAGCCTCTGCATCCCGGCCGAAGGTGACAAGTGCAACGTCATCGTCGTCAGCGCGAGTAACACCGTGGACTTCTCGTTCGCCCGCACCATGGGCATCGATACGGGTACGACGGGCACGATCACGAGCGCGGCCTGTCGCGGGGTGTGCGGCGGGCCGCCCACCGGCCCGGTGGACCTCGTGCTCATCATCGACCGCACCGGAAGCATGAGCGCGGCCGACATCACGAACGCGCGCTCCGCAGCGGGGGCGATTCTCGGGCTCTACGATCCATCACTGCAGTGGGTCGCGCTGGGCCTCCTGGGGCCGAGCCAGACGGGAACGTCGTGCAGTGGGGCGAACTCGCCCGCGAAGGCAAAGGGCGCAAGCGCGGCGCAGTACGCGACCGCGAACTGGATCCCCGTCGGTTTGACCGGGATCGGTGCGCCCGTGAATCAGGCGTACGCGCACGCGGACCACACGCTCGACACGTCGAGCACGATCGTCAAGGCAATCAACTGCTTCGATACGTCCAGCACCGGGACGAACCTGTCCACGCCTGTGCTGCAGGCAAAGAACTACCTCCTCGCGAACGGCCGGCCGAACGCGAAGAAGGGCATCATCATCGAGACGGACGGCAGCCCGAACTACAGCGGTGCGGGAAACGCGGCCGACTACACCTGCGCCGCCGCGAACACCCAGGCGCAGGCTGCCAAGACCGCGGGCATCGAGGTGTTCACGATCGGCTTCGGGGTGGGGGCGTCGGACCTGTGCCCCGACTCGACCGGGTTCTACCACAACCGCTCGGTCACGCGATTGCTCGCCGACATGGCGACATCCTCGACCGATGATGGGTGCACGGCGGCGGAGAACACGGATGGCGACCACTTCTTCTGTGCGCCGAAGACCTCGCAGCTGGCCTCGATCTTCCAGTCAGCCGCGGCCACCCTTGCGGGTGGCGCGCGGCTGATCGCACTGCCATAGACGAACTCGCAAATGAACTGCCGGACGTGGTGCGCGTGAAATCCGTCGGCTAACGGTGGCCACCGCCACCGCCACCGCCACCGCCACCGTGGCCACCACCGCCACCACCACCGCCGCTGTGGCCACCGCCGCCGCCCCCGGACGAGCCGCCGCCGCCTGAGGAGCCGCCGCCGCCGTGGCCACCGCCACCGCCGGATGAACCGCCACCGCC
>CAIXBH010000074.1 GCA_903917615.1 uncultured Chloroflexota bacterium
CATCACCACCCCACCCGCCGCTTCGATGACCAGCCCCGAACTCGAGGCCTTCGCGGGGGCAGGCGCTTCCTGCACGACCACCACCGGCGGGGGCGGCGCGGCGACGACCACCGGCGCCGGAGGAGGCGGAGGGGGAGCCGGCTTGAGCTCCTCCGGAGCAGGTGGAGGTGCAGGTGCGACACCGTTTGGCCGCCGTTTGGGCCGCAATTCATGAGGAGCCGGTAGCCGCTCTCCTCAATGCCCTGCTCGCGCGCGATGCGCGCGGCAAGGAGCACCATGCGCCCAGTCCACGGAACGTCAGACTCCGTCAGGTCGGCCGTCGAGGCGATGCCCTCGCGGCGAGGTATCACGAGGATATGTACGGGTGCCGCGGGGCTGATGTCGCGGAAGGCGATGAACTCGTCATCCTCATAGATGCGGTCGCTCGGGATCTCGCCGCGGATGATCCGCGCGAAGACGTTCTCGGGGTCGTAGGGCATGGGGCCTCCTACCGGGTGACGGACACCGGGAGCGACTGCGGCCCGCGGATGAGGAACGTGCCGCCCATCTCCGCTTCCCCGCCCGGCTCGACCGTCGGCCACCGCTCGAGCACCGCACGCAGCGCGATGTCCGCCTCCGCACGCGCGAGCGGTGCGCCCACGCAGTAGTGGATGCCGTAGCCGAACGACAGGTGGCGGATGTCCGGCCGGTCGATGTCGAACCGCTCGGGATCGGGGAATTGCGCCGGGTCGCGGTTCGCGGCACCCAGCATGCAGATCACGATGTCCCCGGCGCTGATCTGCTTGCCCCCGATCTCGACGTCGTTGCGAGCGAAGCGCACGAGGCCCTGGACCGGGCTGTCGTACCGGAGCATCTCCTCGACCGCGTCGGGCATCGCCTCGGGCCGGCCGCGCAGCGCGGCGAGCGCCTCCGGGTTCGCGAGGAGTGAGTGGAGGCCGCCGCCGATGAGGTTCGTGGTCGTTTCGTTCCCCGCGACGAGCAGGAGGATGCAGAATGCCAGTAACTCGTTCCGGCTCAGGCGCCCGCCCTCGTCCTCCGCGCGCAGCAGCG
Organism: uncultured Chloroflexota bacterium; assembly: GCA_903917615.1. Classification (GTDB taxonomy): domain Bacteria; phylum Chloroflexota; class Dehalococcoidia; order UBA2979; family UBA2979; genus SHYQ01. Next base: position 1,051 of record CAIXBH010000074.1, read on the forward strand.
TCGAGATCAGGTCCTCGCGCGGCTCCCGCTCACGCTCGGCGATGAACGTCCCGAAGTAGTCGACCAGCGCCGCGGTGGTCTCCTGCACCCGCTGCACGCTCTCCGGCGACTGCACGAGGTTCGTCGTGCTGGCGATCGCGTTCGACCACTGGCGGAATTGGCTGCGGTCTTCGGGCGGAATCCCGAGCATCTCCGCGATGACGATCGACGGCAACGGTTGTGCGAGCGCCTCCATCGCCTCGAACGTGCCGGAGTCCGGCAACTCGTCGAGAAGCGCTGCGGTAATCGCCTCGATGCGCGGTTTCATCGCCTCGACCGCCCGTGGCGTGAACGCGCGGTTCACGATCCCACGCAGGCGCGTATGCCCGGGCGGGTCTGAGCCGATGACCGTGGGTTCCTCACCGAGGCGGCGTGACACGCGCCCGGGGTTCGGCAACCGGAGGCCCATCGGCGCATCGGTGATGCCCTGGCGCTTCGCGGCGGCCTCGAGCGTCGCCTGTGCGATCCGCGCGTCCGAGGAGAAGCCCTCGACGTCGCGCGTGACCAACTGGCAGTCGTCGTACCGGGTGAGCACCCAGGCCTGCAGCGCGTCGCTGCGGTGCACTGGGTCACCCGTCTGCAGCCGCTTGAGCTGCAGGTACGGGTTCTTCCGATAGGACGGAACAAACGGATTGAAGACGATGGGTTCGTTCACGACATACAGCGTACCGCGTGGTCCGCCGTGACGGCCGACACGCGCCGCCCACGGGCGCTGATGCTACGTTGGAACCACAGCAATTCCGGGCGCGACGCGCCCCAGGAGGCCGGGATGACCGCCCACGCCCGTTCCCCTCGTCCGCCGCGCGGACGCATTCGACGCGCGCTTCCACTCGTCGCGACGGTCGTGATGCTCTGGCTCCGGTGGCGCGTGCTGCGCATCCGGCGGCGATACATGACTCCGGAGCGCGCTGCCGAGGCGACTCACCGCTTCCACCAGCGGGCCGCGCTGGCAGTGGTACGGCGAGCGATCAGCCAGCAGGGCCTGATCATCAAGACCTGCCAGTTCCTCGGCAGTCGCGCGGATGTGCTGATGGACGAGTACGTCCGCACGCTGTCGCTCGTGCACGACCAGGTGCCCCCGCGCCCGTGGGAGGACATGCGCCCGCTGATCGAGGCCGAACTCGGCGGGCCCGTGACCCGCGTGTACGCGGAGTTCAACACCACGCCGATCGCGGCGGCGTCGCTCGCGCAGGTGTACCGCGCCCGCATGCACGACGGCACCGACGTCGCCGTGAAGGTGCAGTACCCGGGCATCGAGGCCATCGTCCACTGGGATCTCGAAATCATCCAGTGGCTCGCGAACATCTGGTCGCGTTTCGAAACGACGATCGATTTCCGTCCGATCACGCAGGAGATGGCACGGAACGCGCCCGAGGAAGTCGACTTCATCCACGAGGGTCGCGCGGGCGAGCGCATCGCGGAGATGCTGCGTGACCGCAACGACATCCTCGTACCGAAGATCTACTGGGAGCATTCCACGCGTCGCGTCCTGACCATGGACTTCATCGACGGCATCAAGATCACGGACGTGGATGCCTTGCGCGCGGCGGGCGTCTCCACGCAACAGGTCGCCGACAGCCTGATCGACCTCTACAACACGATGATCCTCAAGTACGGCGTGTTCCATGCAGATCCGCACCCGGGCAACCTGTTCGTCGTCCCCGCACCGAAGGATGCCCCGCCCGGCACGCCCGCGCGGATCGGTCTGATCGACTTCGGCCTCACGAAGGTGCTGACCGACGAGTTCCGCCGACAGCTCATCGTCCTCACGAGCGCGATCATCCAGACGCAGCCGGAGGCGGTCATGCTCACCATGACCGATATGGGCTTCCGGACGCGCGAGGAGAGCGAGGAGACCTACACCGCACTCGGCGAGGCGTTCCTCGGCGACGTGCTGCGCTCCGGGAAGGCGTACGCCGACCAGGAGATGATCGCGGAGGTCAATCAGCGGCTGGGCAAGGTGCTGCGCGCGAACCCGCTCGTGGACGTCCCCGGCGACGTCATCCTCGTTGCGCGCGTCATGGGGCTGCTGTCGGGCCTGGGCCGCTCGCTGGACTCGAAGACCGACCTGCTCGAGGCGCTCATCCCCTACCTCGATCCGGACGCGGAGATCGTCGCCTAGCGGCGGCTTCGCGCGTCACCCTCGGTCGCCGGGCTGCGGTATGTTCGCGGCAGAGGGGATCCGCCATGCGCGCACTCGGCATCACCGGTCGCCTCGCCGTTTGGAGTGCGCGGCACGCGCGCGCGGTCTGCGGCGCATGGCTGCTCCTGCTGGCGTGCGTCCTCGGCGCCGCGACCATGATCCGCGGCTCGTTCACGAGCACGATCGAGTTCACCAACCACGCCGAGTCGCAGCGCGCGCTGGACCTCGTGCGCGGCTTTCGTGGCGGTGACCCGCTGTACGAGGTCATCGTCCTGCGCTCGCCGACCCTCACCGGGAACGACGCTGCGTTCAAGCAGACGACGCAACGGCTGGTCAACGAGCTGCGCGCGTCAGGCCTCGTCGACCCGTTGCACACGTACTCCTACCTCGACGCGCCGCCTGAGGCGGGCGTGATCTCCAAAGACGGCCACACCGCCCTCATTCCGACGCTTCTGGACGGAACGCTCGACGAATCGCCCGCGCGCCTGGCGAGACTCGGCGTGATCCTCGCGAAGTACGACGGTCATGACGGGTTCACGGCGATCAACGGCGGCTTCGCCTCGATCAACGACGCGTTCGCGCAGACCGCACAGCGCGACCTTGCGACCGAGGGGAGGGTGCTGCCGTTCGCGCTCGCGGTGCTTGTGGCCGTCTTCGGTGCAGTCGCCGCGGCGCTGCTGCCGATGGGGATCGCCGTCGTCGCGATCGGCCTCGCGATCGGCGTCGTCGAGATCCTGACGCACGTCTGGCAGCTCTCGTTCTTCGTGGCGAACATTGTCACGATGATGGGCCTCGCCACCGGCATCGACTACGCGCTGTTCATCGTGGCGCGGTTCCGCGAGGAGCGACGCGCCGGGCACCACGTCGAGGATGCAGTCGGTCTGGCGGGGGATAGCGCGAGCCGCGCCGTGCTGTTCTCGGGCGTGACGGTCGTCATCGCGCTTTGCGGGCTCCTGATCGTCCCCACCACGATCTTCATCTCCCTCGGGCTGGGCGCGGCGATCGTGGTGATCTTCGCCGTGTGCGCCTCGCTCACGCTGCTGCCCGCGTTGCTCGGCCTTCTGGGCGACCGGGTCAACCGTTTCGCGATCCCGCTGCTGGCGCGCGACGACGAGGCGAGTGACGAGCGCAGCTTCTGGGCGCGGACCGCCGAGCTCGTGATGCGTCGGCCGTGGCCGGCCGCGATCGGCACGGCGGCGCTGCTGGTCGGCCTCGCGCTGCCGTACGGTGGCATCAGACTGGGCACGAGCTTCGCCGCGAGCATCCCCGAGCGATTCGCGGCGAAGCAGGCCTTCGAGATCCTCGACCGCGAGTTCTCCGCCGGCCGGCTCACGCCGACGCAGATCGTCATCTATGCGCCGGACGTGACGACGACGCCGATCACGGTGGCATTCACCCGCCTGCAGATGACGCTGGCAACCGACCCCGAGATTCGCCAGGTCTCCCTCGTCGACGTGAGCCCCCGCCACGACGTTGCGGTACTCGACGTGGCCGTGCCGGGCGACCTCGCGAGCGACGAGGCGATCGGGGCGGTGCGACGCCTGCGCAGCCAGGTGCTCCCGCCGCTGTTCGCCGGCACGGGAGCGCAGGTCTACGTGGGCGGGCCGACGGCGCTGAACGCGGACTTCTTCGACCTCGTGGACCGCTACACGCCGATAACGTTCGCGTTCGTCCTCGGGTTCAGCTTCCTGCTGCTGCTCCTGATCTTCCGGTCGATCGTGGTGCCCCTGAAGTCAATTGTGATGAACCTGCTGTCGGTCGGCGCCGCCTACGGTGTCGTGACAGCGGTGTTCCAGAACGGCTGGGGCAGGCCATTCCTGCACTTCCGGCAGGTGCCCGAGGTCGAGGCCTGGATCCCGCTCTTCATGTTCACGATCCTCTTCGGCCTCTCGATGGACTACCACATCTTTCTGTTGAGCCGGGTGCGCGAGCGCTACGACGAGACCAGCGACAACGCCGAGTCCGTCGTCTTCGGCCTACGCACCACGGCGAATATCATCACGGGGGCGGCGGCCATCATGGTCACCGTGTTCGCCGGGTTCGCGTTCGGCGACCTCGTGATGCTGCAGCAGATCGGCGTGGGCCTCGCGGTCGCGATCTTCCTGGACGCGACGATCGTGCGCACGATCCTCGTGCCTGCGACGATGCGTCTGCTCGGCGACGCGAACTGGTACCTGCCCTGGTGGCTGCACTGGCTGCCGGACCTGCGAGTGGAGCGCGTCCCCGAGGCGCGCCCGCTGTCCTCGATGACTGGAGAGCCCCTGTGACGACGATCCCCGCCCCCGGAACCCCGCTCGTCCGCACCGTCGTGCGCGGACGAGCGGCCTCGCAGCACGAGTCCGTCGAGCGCGCCCTCGGCCTCCTCGATGGCCCGCAGTCGGCCATCGACGCACTCGCGCGTGAGCTCGCGGCTGGGCTCGGGGGCGGGGACGAGGATGTGCGGGCGGACCGCGGCTCCCGGCTGGTGTACGCGACCGACGCGTCCATCTACGAGATGGAGCCCGTCGCCGTCGTGTTCCCGCGCGACATCGCCGACGTCCAGCACGTCGTGCGCGTGGCGAACCGTCGCGGCGTGCCGATCCTGATGCGCGGCGGTGGCACGAGCCTCGCCGGCCAAACCGTGAACCACGCGATCGTCCTCGACTGCTCGCGCCACATGAACCGCGTCCTCGAGGTGAACGTCGAGGAGCGCTGGGCGCGCGTGCAGCCGGGCGTCGTCCTCGACGCGCTCAACCGCTCCCTCCGCCACGACAACCTGCACTACGTCATCGACCCGTCGACGCGCGCGCGGGCGACGGTGGGCGGAAACATCGGCAATAACTCCTGCGGCGCGCACTCCCTGCTCTACGGCAAGACCATCGACCAGGTGATCGCCGTGGATGTCGTGCTGGCCGACGGCTCGCTCGCCACGTTCGAGGCGACCAGCGGTCCCGACCTCGACGCGAAGCTCGCGCAGCCCGGGCTCGAGGGCGACATCTACCGCGCCGTCCGCGGCATCGCGCATCGCGAGCGCGCGGAGATTGCCGTGCGCTTCCCGCGCATTCAGCGGCGCGTCTCCGGCTACAACCTCGACGAGTTCGTGGGCGACGGCGAGATGAACCTCGCGCGGATGATCGTCGGCTCCGAGGGCACGCTGGCGGTCGTCACCTCGGCACGTGTGCGTCTCCACCCGCTGCCGCGCCTCCGCGGCGTGGCGGCGCTGCACTACGACACCGTCGCGCATGCCGCGCGAGCCACGGTCGAGGGGCTGAACTACGACCCGTCCACCATCGAGATCATCGACTCGACGATCGTCCGCCGCTGCCGCGCGACGCCGGGGTACGCCAACCTCGCGGACTTCGTGCAGGGCGACCCGGGCGCGCTGCTGGTCGTGGAGGCGTACGCGGAGGACGAGACGGAACTGCGCGCGCACCTCGACCGGATCGCGGCGGCGATGGTGCGCCCGGACGGCGCATACGCGTGCCACATCACCACGAACGCCGGCGAGCAGGCCCGCATCTGGCGGATGCGCGAGGCTGGCCTCGGGCTGGTCATGAGCCTCCGTGGCGACGCGAAGCCGATCGCGATCGTGGAAGACACGGCGGTGCCGCCGGAACGGCTCGGCGAGTTCGTTGAGCGTTTCGACGCAATCGTGCGGATGCACGGGACGGAGGCGGCGTACTACGGGCACGCAGCCGTCGGCTGCCTCCACATCCGGCCGCTGGTGAACATCAAGACGGAGGACGGGCTCAGCGTCATCCGCGCGATCGCCACGGAGGTGGCAGACCTCGTGCTGGAGTTCGGCGGCAGCCTGTCCGGCGAGCACGGCGATGGGATCCTGCGCGGCGTGTTCACGGAGCGCATGTTCGGCGCGCAGATCACGGATGCGTTCCGCGAGTTGAAGCGCGCGTTCGACCCGCGTGGCCTGCTTAACCCCGGCAAGATCATCGACACGCCTCCCTTCGACGACAACCTGCGGCTCGCGCCGTGGACGACAAACGCGACGCCCCCGGTCGTCTTCGACTGGACGTTCGAGGGCGGCATCGCGCGCGCAGCGGAGCAGTGCAACGGACAGGGCGCGTGCCGCAAGGACGAGGGCACCATGTGTCCCTCGTTCATGGTCACGCACGACGAGGAGCAGTCGACGCGCGGGCGCGCGAACCTGCTCCGCCAGGCGCTGAACGGCGCGCTTCCGCTGGAGGACCTCGGCGGCGACCGCATCCACGACGCCCTCGACCTGTGCGTCGAGTGCAAGGCGTGCAAGTCGGAGTGCCCGTCCGGCGTGGACCTCGCCAAGCTGAAGTACGAGGCGCTGACCTACCGGCACCGCCTGCACGGGGTGCCCCTGCGCGATCGGCTCTTCGGCCACATCGCGGTCTGGAGCCGCCTCGTGAGCGCGATGGGGCCACTGATCCCGCTGGTGAACGCAGTGCAGGGCTTCATGCCGCTGCGCGTGCTCATGGAGCGCCACCTCGGCATCAGCCACGAGCGTCCGCTGCCGCGGTTCGCGCGCGTGCCGTTCCGGAAGTGGTGGAGCGAACGCCCCGCATCCTCGAAGTCCGCGCCGCGCGGCGAGGCCGTCCTCTACGACGACACCTTCACGCGCTACTACCACCCCGAGGTGGGGCAGGCCGCGGTGCGCGTCCTCGAGGCGCTTGGCTACTCCGTCACGGTCATCGAGCGGCTCGGCTGCTGCGGACGTCCGCTGATCTCGAAGGGTCAGCTCGGCGAGGCACAGGTCTGGGCGCGCCGCAACGTCGAGATCCTCGCGTCGTACGCGGAGCGCGGCGTGCCTATCGTGGGCACGGAGCCCTCGTGCCTCCTCGCGCTGCGCGACGAGTACCCGGACCTGCTGCGGAGCCCGGAGGCCCGCACGGTCGCCGGCCAGGCGCTGCTCCTCGACGAGCTCGTCGCGAAGCTCGCGGGCGAGGACGCCGAGGTGCGCGACCTGTTCGGGCGCGCGGTCGCCAGCCAGGCCGTCCTGCACGGGCACTGCCACCAGAAGGCGATCGCAGGGATGGACTCCACCCTCGCGGCGCTGGGCCTCGTGCCGGGGCTGGAGACCAGCCTCGTCGACTCGGCCTGCTGCGGCATGGCGGGCTCGTTCGGCTTCGAGGCGGAGCACTACGACGTCTCCCGCCAGATGGGCGAGCGGAGCCTGTTCCCGGCCGTAGCCGGCGCGCCGTCGGACGCACAGGTGCTGATCACCGGCGTCTCGTGTCGCCAGCAGATCGGGCACTTCACGGACCGCGCGCCGAGGCACGTCGCCGAGCTGCTCGCGGACGCCCTGGACGCGCGCTAGGCCTTCAGAGGCCCGACGCCACTGCCGATAGTCAGCGGGAAGGGTCGGCGTGCCTTCACGCCCCCCGCTACCGACAGGGCGCCGCCGCATGACCACGGCCATCCGCATTCCGCCGCTGCCCGTCGCCCACATGCGCGCGATGGCGCTCGTGGGGAACCTGGAGCCGTCGCTGCAGGAGCTGAATCAGATCGTGGACGCGGACCCCGCGCTCACGGCGGCCCTGCTCCGCGCGGCGAACTCGGCGCTGTCGGCCCCCGTCGACCCCGTGCGGACGGCGCACATCGCGATTGTGCGCGTCGGCACGGTCGAGGCGCGCCGCATCATCATGGGCATCGCCCTGTCGAACTCGTTCCATGACCTGCGCCGTTCGAAGATCGACGAGCACGAGCTGTGGCGACACCTCGTCGCCACGGGCGTCCTTGCCGACGCGACCGCGTGGGGCAACGTCGAGCACACCGAGGCATTTACCGCCGGGCTGTTGCACGACCTCGGCCGGCTTGCGATGGCCGTCGAGGATCCCGGACGCTACTCGCGCGTCGTGTCGCTCGCGCGCAGCGGCACGCCGACCATCGAGGCGGAGCGCGCGATCTTCGGGCTCAACCACATGGAGTGGGGCCAGACCATCGCACGCACGTGGGGCTTCCCGGAGGACGTGGCGGACGCGATCGCCGACCACCACGAGGGCACACAGCCGGGCCTCGCGTGGGCCGTGAAGCGCGGCCGCGAGATGGCCGCCGGGCTCGGCATCGGGGACGGCGTGATCGAGCCGGCCCCACCGCCCCCGGGCACCGAGGCGTTCCTGCTGCCTGTCATCGAGACCCTGGGTGGCGAGGAGTCGGTGCTGCAGCGCATCGACTGGTACAGCGGCGCGGTCTCCGCCGCCTAGCGTCCGCCGTCGGCCATTCCGGCGTCGCCGATCGGGGTGCTGCAACTCCTCCCGCCGTGATATGAAACGGCGGCATCGAGGAGGCACCATGGACCCCGCCGTTCGCAAGACCGTCCTGCGCATGATCCCGTACGGCCTGTACGTCCTGACCGTGGATGGCGACGAGGTCGCCGCAGGGACCGTGAACTGGCTGTCGCAGATGTCGTTCGACCCGCCACTGCTGGCCATCGGCGTGAAGCGGGACACGCGGTCATTCGCGAACCTGCAGGCCGGTGGGCGTCCCGCAATCTCGTTCCTCGGCGCTGGGCAGGGCGAGCTGGCCTTCGCCTTCTTCGGCGACGCGCCCATCGAGGACTCCGAGTTCCTCACGAAGAACCGCCGCGTCCCGTTCGAGCGCACCCCGAGCGGCGGCATCGTGCTGACCGAGGCGCCCGCGTGGGCGGACCTGCAGGTGCGCGAGACGGTCGCGATCGGCGACCACGCGGTCATCGTGGCTGAGGTCACGGACGTCGGCCAGCGCGTGGACGCGCCCGAGATCCTGACGTTGCGGGAGCTCGGCCTCAACTACGGGGGCTAGCGCTGCCGCGAGCGAATCTGCGGGGCGAGCTGCCATCTCCACACTCAACCACGCGGGTCGTGGCGCTCCTCGGTCCCTCGACTACCTCCGCAGGGACGGGCCGCCTGCTCTGCGGCGCGCGTCGCTAGGCGTGCTGGTCGTGCGAGATGTGCATGTGCTGCGAGTGGTCCATGGAGTACTCCGCGCGCCTGAGCACCATCGACACCCACATGCCGATAAGCATGGCGACGTGACCGAGGACATTCACCGTCAACTCGGAAATGAGCCCGAGCCACATCGGCACCAGGAACGCAAGAAACGGAAGCGTCATCCCGGCGACCATCTCCAACGTCCGCTCCCAACTGTGTCCCCGATACCGCATCCAGACGATCATGCCGATGTTCATATTCGTCGCCATGATCAGCGTGCGAATCGTCGGGTCGAACATGAACGAGTATCCGAACAGTCGGGAGATCATCATGAGCGGCGGTCCAAGCAGCACCATCCCCGCAACCATGGCAGCGACCATCTCGAGATAGTGACGCAAGAACGGTGACATGGTGCGGCTCCTCCGGGGTTCCCCTGGTCGGAGCCTAGCGCGGCGGGACACAGCCCTCCACCGCACCTCGAGCAACGTCTCCGCACAACGTCGGCTCGCGCACCCCTCGTGGTGAAGGCTGTGGGCCTGAGCCCAAGCGGCGTCCTGAACGATGCGGGCAAGTCGAACCCGGGCAACCTGTTCCGGTTCGACGACGGCGCCTACACGTTCAACCTGAGCACCAAGGGCCTGTCGGGCGGAACATACACGCTCGACTTCACGGTCGGGAGCGACCCCACGGTCAACCACTACGCGTTCACGGTGAAGCCTGAGAAGGTCGTGCCGAACGGTGGCAAGGGCGACGGGAAGGGTGACGACAAGGGCGGCCACTAGCGCTCGACCGGCGTTCGAGAAACGAAGAAGCCCGCCGATTGGCGGGCCTCTTCGATCTCGCGCTGGCGATTGCGGCTATGGAGCGGGGAACGGGATTCGAACCCGCGACATCCTGCTTGGAAGGCAGGCGCTCTACCACTGAGCTACCCCCGCGCGGAGCGGTACCGGAGCCCTCAGCGTAAACGGCGAGCGCAGCGACCTCAACGCGGCGCCCCGGCCGGCAGGACGGGCCCCTGTGCCGCACCGCCGTGTCCCGCGCAAGGCGATCGTCAGCAACTTACGTCAACAAAGGGACGTTGGTCCTCTGTCGGCCGCACCACCTCTGACGATATTTCCCCCACGACCTGTCGAGATTCTTTTCACGACTGTCGGTTGCTGATGTGAAGGTGAAGCTCGCGTGCCAGCCACGACGCCCACTCCCCACGCCGCAGCACTCGACGAACGCGCCCGGCGCGCCGGACCGAGCATCCTGTGATGCCCGCTCCGATGGCCGCGGACGTCACCGTGCTCGCGAGCGTTTTGCTGGCGGCATGGGCCGCCTGGGTGGCGTTCGCGCAGGCCCGCGCCGCCGCCATCGCCCGCGAGCGTGGCCTCCTCGCCGCCCTCGCGGCGCTGGCCCTCGCCATCACGATTCGGCGCGCGATGTTCCTGTTCACCGCGTGGCCCGATACACATTTCCCGTCGCAGGCTCAGAACCTGTACACGCTGGCGTTACTTCTCGGGGTGCTCGCATTCACCTACGAACTGCGCCGCGTGATCGCAAACTCGGACGTCGCAGCGTACGCACTCGCCGCACGGGAGCGAGCCGCCGCCATGCTCCTTGAGTTCATCGAGACGGCGGGAGACTTCGTCTACACGCTTCGGGGCGACGGCATCATCGCGAGTGTGAACCCCCGCCTCGCGCAGGCAGTGAATCGAGATCCCGCAGATCTCGTTGGGCAGCATTTCTCGATTCTCTACGACCCCGCCGATGTCCCGGCGATCATCCGAGTGCGCGACGCGAAGCGTGCCGACCCAACGCTGCGGAAATGGATCGAGGTCCACCTCCAGCGCGCCGACGGGACACTCATCCCGGTACAGACGACCGCGGAACTCTTCAGCGGCGCCGACTCCGCGGCGTGGGGCGAACTTCGGGCCGTCGTGACCGCGCAGGACATCAGTTCGCGGTACGAGCATGCGGCGCAGGCGGCGCGGTTCACCGCGGAACTGCAGTTTCAGCGCGACTCGCTCCTCACTACGAATGCGAATCTCGCGCAGGCTCTCTCCGCCGCGCGACTGCTTGAGGAGCTCGTCGAGTCCGCGCGCGACCTCATCTTCACCGTTCGCAACGAGGGCACGATCCTCTCGGTTAGAGGATTCGTGAGAGACATCCTGGGGCGATCACCGGACGAACTCGTCGGCACCTCGATCTTCGATCTTTACCACCCGGGGGATCTCGCGCGGGTCTACGCGATGCGCGATGAGAAGCGGGCAAATCGCGCCGCGGTCACGATCGGTGAGGTCCGCATGCGCCGCGCCGACGGCTCCGTCGTGCCCGTGGAGGTGACCAGCAAGATCAGTGCAGCCTCACACGGGGCCGACGGGTACACGTTGATCCTCACCGTGCGCGATATCACCGCGCGCCGTCGGGCCCAGGATGAGCTGCGGGCGCTGAACGAAGCGCTGACGCAGCAGCGGCAAGAGGCGCTCGAAATGGCCGATCGGGCGAAGCAGGCTGAGCAAGCCAAAGCGGCCTTCCTTGCCACGATGTCGCACGAGATCCGCACCCCGCTCAACGGTGTGATCGGCATGGCCGGGCTGCTCCTGGATAGCGAGCTGACCGATGAGCAGCGCGACTACGTCGAGACCATGCGCGTCTCCGGGCAGGCGCTCCTCGAGATCGTCAACGGGGTACTGGACTTCTCGAAACTCGAGGCTGGGAGGATGGAGGTCGACGAATCGACGTTCGACCTCGAGACACTCGTGTTCGAAAGCGCCGACCTCGTCGCCGTGCGCGCCGCCCAGCAGGGGATCGATCTGCTCGTCCGCGTCGACCCGGAGTGCCGCCATTTGTGCACGGGGGATGCCGGCCGCATCCGGCAGATCCTCTTGAACCTGCTCTCGAACGCCGTCAAGTTCACGAGCGCGGGATACGTGCTCCTCGAGGTCGCTGCGGTGGACCAGGCGGAGGCAGCGGCAGGCCAGATCTTCGCGCGCTTCTCCGTGACGGACACGGGCTGTGGCATCGCTCCGGAGTACATCCCGCACCTCTTCGAGTCGTTCACGCAGGCGGACACGTCCACGACGCGGATATACGGCGGGACTGGACTCGGACTCGCGATCTCGCAGGAGCTCGCCCACATGCTCGGCGGGAGCATCGACGTTCGAAGCGTGGTCGGGGAAGGATCCGTGTTCAGCCTGGAAGTCCCGTTGCTGGTCGCCGCGACGCCACGGCGCCTGATCGCGAGCCCATCAACCGCTGGACTCAACGCGGTGGTGATCGACGAAGACAGCACCAGCGGCCACCTGCTGGCCGAGATGCTCGGGGAGATTGAATCAGTGGCAACGGCAACCGTGATCCGCCCGGCGGATGGCGACCTTGCCACGCTGTGGTGCGGCCCGTCGACGGCACTGTTCATCCACTGGCCGACGCCCCTCGACCTCGCGGCGCTGCCGCGACAGGCCCCGGTCATCGCCTACGGGGCGGTCACGCAACGCGCCGACGCGATCGCCGCGGGGGCAGCGTTCATCAGTCAGCCCATCCAGGCCGCCGCGATCCGCCACGCATTCGCCCACGTCTTCCCCGAGGGCCGAAGCCCCATCGTGGCATCCACACCCGTTGCGGGCTCCGACTCCCTGCTCCAGGTGCGCCACGTCACGGCCTCGGCACCAGGCACCGGAATGCGGGTACTGGTGGCCGAAGACAACACCGTGAACCAGAAGGTGATCGCTCGCATGCTCGAGCGGCTGGGATATCGCGCGGACGTGGTGGGCGACGGACGCGAGGCGGTAGATGCCCTGGCACGGGCGCCATACGACGTGGTGCTCATGGACTGCCAGATGCCGCAGATGGACGGATACGCTGCGACCGCCGCGATCCGGGCGCGCTACCCCGATGCCCACACGACGATCATCGCGCTGACCGCCGGCGCGCAGCCCGAAGACCGTGACCGCTGCCTCGCCGCCGGGATGGATGACTACCTGCCGAAGCCCGTGGACCTCGCCACCCTACGCGGCGTGCTGGGCCGCTGGGGCGGCGCCCGGCACGAACGTGCCGCGGCGACCGGGACCATCGATGCGCCGATCGACGCACCTTCGGCGGCTGCCGTACCGATCACGAACGCCGCCGGGGGTCAGGGTCGGCGTGTCATCGACGCGGCGCGCATCGCCGCCCTTGGCCTGATCGAGACCAACCCCGGAGAAGCGGAACTGAGCCAGATCGTCCGCGACGACGGCGGAGCGCTCATGGACGCCATGACCCGCGCGATCGAGTCGCATGACGCCGAGGCGTTGCGGCGTGCCGCGCACACCCTGAAGGGCACGGCCGCGAACCTCGGCGCGAGCGATCTCGCCGCGATGGCACTCAATGTGGAGCGCGTCGCGTCTGACGGCATCGACGCAACCGCGACCGACCTCGCATGTGCCGCACGAGCCGAATTGGCCCGCGTCGTCGCCGCGCTCGTGGCGTTCGAAGCAGCCTGACGGTGGTGGAGCGATCGATGGAACACGCAAAGGGGACGGGACGATGAGGATTCTCCTGGCTGAGGACGACCGCGTCTCCCAACGGATTGCCAGGCGCGCGCTGGAAGGCGCAGGGCATGAGGTCGAGGTCGCGGACGACGGTCTGATCGCGTGGCAGCGGCTGCTCGCAGATCCGGACCGGCTGCTGGTGACCGACCTGATGATGCCGCACATGGATGGCATCGAACTGATCCGGCGCGTGCGCACGGGGATGTTCCCCGCGTACATCTACATCCTCGTCGTGACAGCACTGGGTGACGTCGACAGCCTGATCAACGGACTCGAGTTGGGCGCCGACGACTACGTCGCGAAGCCCTACGACCCGCGCGAACTCGTCGCGCGCGTCGCGGTCGGCGAGCGGATCGTCACGCTAGAGCGCGACCTCCAGGCATCGCGTCGGGCCTATCGCGAGAACGCGACGGTGGATGCCACAACCGGGCTCCTGAACCGTCGCGCGGCCGTCGCGCGCCTGCGCGAGGAGGTCGCCGGCGCAGCGGACGGCGGCACCGCGATCAGCATCATGCTGCTTTCCGCTGCGACGGCACGCGGCGCGGCAACGACGACGGGTTGCCAGCCTGCCGACACGTGGCTGCGGCCGATCGCCAGCTCGCTGCGTGGTGAGTTGCGTTCGTACGACGCGATCGGCCGGTGGGGCGGAGACGACACGCTGGAAATCCTTCCCGGCGTGCCGTGGGGGCCGGAGGAAGTGCTGGTGGTGCTACCGGGCGTCGATCCCTCGCAGGCGGTCGCGATCATCGACCGCCTCCGACGCTCGTCGTTGGCGGACGGGAGCACGACGCCCGCGTTCGCTGCCGGGCTAGCGGGCGTCCGCGCCGGCGAGCGCCCGGACACGCAGGAGATGCTCAGTCGCGCGGCGACGATGCTGGCGGCCGCACGCAACACCCCGACGCAAGCGGGCCTCGCCCTGGCGAGCGAAGCGAAGGGTTGAGGCCATGCAAGCGATGCACTGCGACATCTGTGGCCTCGCCATCAACGGGGAGGCGCTCGAAATTCAGCACATCCGTGGCCGACTGATCGCCACGACCGAAGGAGGCAAGCCGCGCTTCATCGACCGGAAGAACGGCGCGACGCTGCGCTACGCGTGCGACTCGTGCGGTTCGTGGATCGACGCGGCGATTGCGCACCTCGCGCGCAGCCTGCGGGAATCGGGACTGGCGGCCTAGTGGATCAGGCCCGCTTCGAGTAGTCGGACAGGCGCTCGGCCATCTCGCGCACGGCGTCGTCGTGGTAGACGACCTTGAAGAACTGCGCGAGGTTGGTGGCAGTGTCGAGCACAGACGGTCGAGGGCCGGCGAACGCCGCCGCCCACGCCGCACCCCGCACCACCTCGGCACGCGCAAGTTCGTACAGCACGAGGTAGCCCGGCGTCCCGTCGAATAGCCGGTACCGCTTCACGCCGCGCACGCCGGGCACGGCGCTCGCGGCAGGCAGATGCCCGGCGTACCAGGCATCGAGCGCGGCTTCGTCCCCGGACGCGACGCGCTCGCGCACCATCCAGATGAAGGCGCCGATCTCCGCCGGGTGCTGCCCCGCGGCCTCGACGAGCGCGTACTCCTGCCGGATCGCGGTCATGCGCGCGCCCGGGTCGAGGATCGGCGGCCGCGGGTCGCCCGCGGCGACGCGACGCGCGTTCTCCGCAGCCCGAGCCTCGTCCTCGATCTTGCGCGCGCCGAGGTAGGCATCCTCGTGGAGCACCTCGGGGCGTACGAGCTCGTACAGCGCCAGCGAGTGTGGCGTGCCCTCCAGCGACACGTATCGGCGCGAGAAGAGCGCCCCCTCGATCGCGCTGCGCTCGTAGAGGTGCTCGTCCTCGAACCAGCGGTCGAACTCGGCCGCCATGCCCTCGCGCGGATCGGCGAGGACCGCGAGCAGCCCGCGGCCGACCTCGGCGGTCACTAGTAGACCGCGATCCGCGGCTGGCCGCCGTCGACGCTGATCGTCTGGCCGGTGATCGCCGCCGCCTGCGCGGACGCGAGGAACGCGACGGCCGCGGCGCAGTCCGCCACCATCACGCGCCGGCCAATGGGCGGCGTGGCGGCGGGCTCCTCGCGCGAGGCCTCGCGGTCGGAGTCGACGACTGCACCCGGGTGGACGGCGTTCGCGGTGATGCCGTCCTTCGCCAGCGCGTCGCCGAAGGAGCGCGTCATGTTGATGATCGCGGCGTTCGTCGCGCCCGCGCTGCCACCGCCGGTGCGGGCGGCGATGCCGGCGATGTTGATGATCCGGCCCCAGTGGTTCGCCTGCATGATCGGCGCCACCTCCCGCATCGTGCGGAGGTAGCCGAACGTCTTGACCTGGAAGTGACCGAGCCAGTCCTCGTCCTTCAACTCCAGCGTGCTGCCGTAGGGGAAGCTCGCCGCGTTGTTCACGAGAATATCGACGCGCCCGAACCGGTCCGCCGCCGCGCGGACCATGCCGGCGATGTCCTCGCGCACGCTCATGTCGGCGGGCACGGTCATCACCTCGACGCCGGTCGTGCTGCGGATCTGCTGCGCGGTCTCCTCGAGCAGGTCGACGCGGCGCGCGGTGAGGCACACGTTCACGCCCTCCTGCGCGAGCGCGAGGGCGCACCCTCGGCCGATGCCGCGGCTCCCGCCGGTGACGATCGCGACTTTCCCAGAGATCCCGTAGTCGGCCATCAGGCTGTCCCCTCTATGCGGAGCGTGTGTTCCGGAGCGAACGCGCCCCGCGAAAGGGGCGCGTATGGGCCGCTACGCTAGCGGTCGCGGGCGCGTCTGTCAGGTTCCGCCAGCCGAATGTCCGGGCACGCCACACTGGACGGGCGCGAGGAGAGCGACCGCCGGCAGCCCCCGACGGCGCCCTCCCCGCACGAACGGCGCCGAAGCGCCGGCCTCAGCGCGGTGGCTAGGATGCCCCCGCCGGCCGCGGCAGCGCCTTGAGCGCCTCCTCGACGAGTTCCCCCGGGTACTCGTAGTCCTCGAGCTCCCCGCCGAAATACTGCTCGTACGCGCCGAGGTCGAGGAAGCCGTGCCCAGAGAGGTTGAACAGGATGACGCGCTCCTCGCCACGCGTCTTCGCGTCGAGCGCCTCGTCGATGGCGGAGCGGATGGCGTGGGAGGACTCCGGCGCCGGCACGATGCCCTCGGCGCGCGCGAACTGGACCGCGGCGTCGAACACGGACGTCTGGAGATGCGCCACGGCCTCGATGTGGCCTTCCCGGTGCAGCTGGCTGATGAGCGGCGCCATGCCGTGGTACCGGAGGCCCCCGGCGTGGATGGCGGGCGGCATGAAACTGTGGCCGAGCGTGTCCATCTTCACCAGCGGCGTGAGCCCCACCGTGTCGCCGAAGTCGTAGGCGTAGATCCCCTTCGTGAGCGTCGGGCAGGCCCCCGGCTCCGCGGCGACGAAACGGGTGGTCGCCCCCTCGGCCAGCCGCCGACGCATGAACGGGAAGGCGAGACCACCGAAGTTCGAGCCGCCTCCAACGCAGCCGATGACGACGTCCGGCTCCTCGCCGGCCATCTCCATCTGCAGCATCGCCTCCTGGCCGATCACCGTCTGGTGCAGCAGGACATGGTTCAGCACGGAGCCCAGCGAGTACTTCGTGTCCGCACGCGTCGCGGCGTCCTCGACCGCCTCGCTGATCGCGATGCCGAGCGAGCCGCTGGAGTTCGGCGTCTCGGCGAGGACGCTGCGGCCGGCGTTGGTGTCCGTCGTTGGGCTCGGCACGACGTTCGCGCCATACAGGTGCATCAGCGCCTTGCGGTACGGCTTCTGCTCGTAGGAGACGCGCACCATGTAGACCTTGAGGTCGATGTCGAACATCCGGCAGGCATACGCCAGCGCCGATCCCCACTGGCCGGCGCCCGTTTCCGTCGTGATCCGCTTCACGCCCTCCTCGCGGTTGTAGAAGGCCTGCGCCACCGCCGTGTTGATCTTGTGCGACCCGATCGGGGAAGCACCCTCGTACTTGTAGTAGATGTGCGCCGGCGTCCCGAGCGCGCGCTCGAGACGATGGGCGCGAATGAGCGGGGTGGCACGGTACGTCCGGTAGATGTCGAGGATCGGCTGCGGAATGTCGATCCAGCGTTCCGCGGAGACCTCCTGCTGGATGACGGCCATCGGAAACAGTGGTGCGAGGTCATCCGGACCGATCGGCATCCCGGTCGCGGGATGCAGGGGCGGGAATGGCGGGGACTGTAGGTCCGCGGCGATGTTGTACCACCGCGTCGGGACCTGGGACTCCTGCAGCAGGTACTGGTTCTGATCGCTCATCGTGAACTCTCCTCACGCGCGCCTCGTGGCGCATCGACCGCGAACGTGCACAGCGGGTCGTCACCGAGGTATGCGCGCGCAGTGCAACCGAGGCGACCGTACCGCCGCCTCCCGCGCAGGCGCGCGGGACTTAGGTCACGCGGAAGTCACCGAATCCCCGACGCGCCTTCGCGGTCCTTCGCGCTGGGGACAGAATTCGGGAGCGTGGGCGGCGGGCCGGGCCAGCTGCGGTCGGACTACAAGTGGTTGATCGCGCGTGTGAGGCCAAGGATGGCCTCGTTGCCCTCGGTGGCAGTGCCGGCGAAGCGCCGGGCGAGCTGATACTCCGCACCGAACATGCGGATGGTCGTGTCGCGCTGGGCGGGATTGAGGATGCGCTCCATGCACTCCGACAGGACGTGCTGGTAGTAGGCAAGCGAGTCCCCCGCCTGCTTCAGCGGGCCGAACGGCTCGGCCTGCGCCTCGGTGATCTCGATCGGGAAGCCGCGCTCGGGATCGCGGGCGCGCCGCAGGTTCTTCGCCACCTCGCCATACCAGTTCCGTGTCGGCTGCTGGATGTGCGCCAGGATGTCCTGCAGCACCGGCCTGCGGAACCAGACGTACGGCGGCACGAAGGTGTACATGCTCACGCCGCTCGTGAGGCGGTCGCGCACCTCGGGATAGCGCGCGCGCAGCAGGTCGATGAACGCCGCGATCTGGTCGAGGTCCGCGCCGCCGGCCGAGTTCACGAGGAAGCACGCGTCGCGGAACGCGGTGGACGCGCGGATGATCTCGACCATCCGCACGAGATAGGCGGGACTCATCATCCAGCGCTGCGGCCCGTACCCGTGGAACGGCTCGTTGAAGCTGAAGGTCACCGGCTTCGCACCGCCGTACCGGCGAGCGAGGTACTCGACCGTGCGCTCGGCGTGCTCGAAGGAGATCTGCGCGAGCTCGTCGTCTGGCGTGATCGTCGCGCCGCGCGCCGGGGTGACCTTCAGGCGGTCGAGCACGCGCTGCGGGACATGCAGCTCCGGCCAGCGAAACGTCTTGATGGGGCCGATGTCGAGCGAGACCGTCCGCACGAGCGGGCTTGCGAAGCAGTAGTCCAGGTAGGGCTCGTAAAAGTCATTGAGGGCGTCCGTGTCAGGCGCGAGGTTGCTCCAGCGCAGCCCGAGCCGCACGTCCGTCATGCCGAGGTCCTCGACCGCGGCGGCCAGCACGCGCTTCGCGAGCGCGTCGGCATCGCGGTCCGCGTGCGACGGCGACGCGCCGAGGAGCTCCGGCGCGAAGGAGGTACCGATGCGGACGCCCTGCGCGCGGAACGCGGACTCGTAGTGCGCGAGGAAGTCCGGGGCGGAGAGGTATGCCTCGGGGCGCAGGTCAGGCGCCCACTCCCCCCGCAGCGTGGCGAACTCGTTGCGCCACTGGCTGGCAGCCACCAGCGGGAGCACGAGGCCGACCGTGCTGGCACGGCGCAGGAACGCACGCCGGCCGAGGCGGCGATCAGACGTCGCGAATCGACCCAGCCGGTCCTGCATCCGAGTGCCGCCTCCTGCCGCCCGCGCGTCGATCATCGCCGATCGGCGCGGTCCCGCGCTACGCGGCAGCGGGGATGCGCTGGCGCATGGTGGAGGCGGCGTCGCTGTCGTGGATGCGCAGGGCGAAGAACGCCCCGGTGAGCGCGAGTGCGGCGGACGCGAGGAACGCGGCGTGGAAGGACGGCACGAGCGCTGCACCGCCCGCCGCTGATGCTGCGGGCGTGAGGAACACCGTGAGGACCGTCGCCAGCACCGCCACACCCATGGCACCCGAGGTGCGCTGCATCGCGTTCAGGATCGCCGCCGCGCGTCCCGTATCCGTTGGCGCGATCCGCGCGAGCGCGGCGGCCTGGTTTGGGAGGATGACGCACGACATCGTGGTGCCGAGGACGTACATCAGCACGCGCAGCGTCCAGAGACTCGTGTTCTGGTCGACGAAGATGAGGCTCGCGAGCAGGATCGCCATTGCCATCTGGCCGCCCGCCATCAACCGTCGCGGACCGACGATCGGATACAGCCGTCCGATCACCTGCGATCCGGTCATCACACCAATCGCCTCCGTGAACGTCGTGAGGCCCGACTGGAACGGCGACGCGCCGTGCGCCTCCTGCAGGAACAGCGGCATGACAAAGAGCATCCCCAGCCAGGCCATCGAGGTCACGGACGCCGTGGTCAGCGTCGAGCGGAAGAGGCGGTCGCCGAGCAGGCGCAACTGCAGCATGGGCTCGTCGCGGTGCAACTCGACCCAGACGAGCAGCGCGATCACGAAGATCGCCAGCACGCCCGGGATCGCTGCGTGCGGAGAGCCCCACCCCTTCGACGGGCCCTGGCTCATCGCATACAGCACGAGCCCCAGACCGCTGCCCGACAGGAGGAAGCCGGGGACGTCGAAGCCGCCGGCGCGAGGCTCCTTGTGCTCCTCGAGCAGGAACGCGCCGAAGGCGAACGCGATGAGGCCGACGGGAAGGTTCAGGTAGAACACCCATCGCCACGAGGCGAAGGTGAGCAACAGGCCACCGACGATGGGGCCACTCGACGGACCGATGGTGATCGGGATGAGCAGGACCCGCGAGACGGCGGCGCGCTCCGCAGGCGGGAACGCGCGCATCAGCATTGCGAAGCCGATCGGCGCCATCATGCCGCCGCCGACGCCCTGCAGGACGCGGGCGAGCACGAGCTCCGTGAGCGTCTGGGCCTGCCCGCACAGCGCCGAGGCGAAGGTGAACGCCGCGATCGCGAACAGAAACGTGCGCTTCGTGCCGAAGCGGTCACCGATCCACCCGGACGCCGGCACCCAGACCGCGAGACTCAGGAGATAGCCCGTCACCACCCACTCGATGGCGGTGGGCGAGGCGTTGAACTCCTCGGAGAGCTTCGGCAGCGCGACATTGACCGCCTGCGTATCGAGGGCGCTCGCGAAGATCGCCATGACGTAGATCGTGGCGACTACCCATTTCGGCTGGATGCGATTCAGGAACATCTCGGACACCGTCGATTCCAGCCGTCCGGCAGGGAAACACGCAGCCAGGACGCCGAATGCGGCGGCGTTCCTTCAGGCGCGCGGGGGAGGGCCCAGATACGATACCCGATGCCTCGCCACAGGTTCGTCACGGACGGTAGATACACCGCGCGTTACACTCGCGCCGCTGAAGCATCGAGTTGAAGGGTCAGTCATGTACCAGAACGCCATTGTCACCACCGACGGCTCCGAACTCGCCGCCACCGCCCTGAAGCACGTCCCGCAGGTCACCTCGCCCGACGGCAAGGTGACCGTCATCGCCGTCGTCGACTCCGTCGGCCAGGTGATCGCGAAGACCACCCCCGCCGGCTTCGAGCTCGCCGCGATGACCGACGG
>CAIXBH010000075.1 GCA_903917615.1 uncultured Chloroflexota bacterium
CCGCACATTCGGACTCGACGCCGGAAGCATCGGGCTCGTCATCGGCATCTACGGCTTCGCCCGCTTCATCGCGAACGTCCCGGCGGGGCAACTCGCCGACCGAGGCGGACGCCGCAAGGTGCTCATCCTCGGCACGATCGTCACGTCGGTCGCCTCGGCGCTCATCGCCACCGCGACGAACCTGCCGGAGCTGCTCGCGTACCGGCTGCTGGCGGGCCTCGGCGCGGCAACGGTGATCACGGGCGGCCAGATCATGGTCGGCGATATCGCCACCCCTGCGAATCGCGGCCGGATGATGAGCATGTACCAGGGCGTGTTCCTGCTCGGCGTCAGCCTCGGACCGGGGCCGGGCGGCGTCCTCGCGGACCAGTTCGGGCTGCGCGCGCCGTTCGTCGCCTACGCCGTGTTCTCCGGCCTCGCGTGCGTCGTGGCGATGCTGCTCATCCGCGAGACGAGGCCGACCGACGCGGACCGCGCGAGGATGGCCGCGATCGCCACGACGACCTCCTCGACGCCCGCGAGCGGCAGCCTGCGTCAAACGCTGCTCGGGCGCGCGTTCCTGCTGATCAGCCTCGTGTCGTTCGCGCAGTTCGTCGGGCGCACCGGCGCGCTGTTCGCGCTCGTGCCGCTGCTGGGCGCCGAGGTCGTGCAGCTGTCCGCGTCACAGATCGGCGTCGCGCTCACCGTCGTCAACCTGATGATGATCGCGACGGTGTACTTCTCCGGCCTGTTCGCCGATCGCTTCGGGCGTAAGCCGGTGATCGCGCCGGCGACGGTGATCGCCGGCATCGGCCTCGCGATGTTCGCGTTCTCGCACTCGTACGGGATGTACCTGTTTGCCGCCGCAATGTGGGGCCTCGGCGCGGGGATCTCCGGGCCGGCGCCCGCGGCGTATGTCGCCGACCTCGCCCCGCCCGCGCTGCGCGCGCCGGTGTTCGGCTACTTCCGGTCGATGGCGGACGTAGGGTACGTGGTGGGCCCGATCGCGCTCGGCTGGATGGCGAGCCGGATCGGGTACGTGACACCGCTGCTGATCACCGCGGCGATGATCGCCGTCGCCGGCGCGCTGTTCTGGATCTTCGCGCCGGAGTTCCACCAGCGGCAGGTCGAGCCAGCACGCGTATCGCTGGCTGAGGCGGAGGCCGAGGCCGAGACGCTCCCCGGCTGACCAGTCCGAGAATAAGCGTCGAGGCGCCCGCTCCGTGGGAGCAGAGCGCCTCGTGGTTTCGCTCGTGGTGAGCTAGCTCTTCGCGGTGGATGCCGCCTTCGGCGCGGCGGCCTTCTTCGGCTTGCGCGTCTCGCGCTTCTGGATCTTCTTCTCAGGCATGGTGCCCTCCTCGTGAATCGGGGCCGTCGAGGCACCGGCCCACGGGCCGACGCTCCTCGTATCGTAGCGCGGTCGAGACATGCGAACATCGAGGCCCGCTCGAACGTCGAGCCGGGCCAACCGGAAGGTCCACGCGATGCAAGCCGTCCTCCAGGCCGTGCAGCCCTACGAGCTCCACGGCGTCCTCTACTACCAGCTCCA
>CAIXBH010000076.1 GCA_903917615.1 uncultured Chloroflexota bacterium
CGCCTCGACTTTGTACTCGCGCTTCATGCGGTCGACGATGACCTCGAGGTGCAACTCGCCCATGCCGGAGATGACGGTCTGACCGGTCTCCTCGTCGAAGCGCACGCGGAAGGTCGGGTCCTCCTCGAGGAGCTTCTGCAGCGCCTCGCCCATCTTCGTTTGGTCGTCGCGCGTCTTCGGCTCGACCGCAACGGAGATGACGGGCTCCGGGAAGGTGATCGTCTCGAGCATCACCGGGTGCTCGCGATCCGCGAGCGTGTCGCCGGTGAACGTGTCCTTGAGGCCGATCGCGGCGGCGATGTCGCCCGCGCGGATCTCCTCGATGTCCTCACGGTTGTTCGCGTGCATGCGCAGGATGCGGCCGAAGCGCTCGCGCCCGTCGCGCGTCACGTTCAGCACCGTGTCGCCGGACTTGATCACGCCGGAGTACACGCGCAGGAACACGAGGCGGCCGACGAACGGGTCCGCGACGATCTTGAACGCGAGCGCGGTCATCGGCTCGTCGTCGTTCGGGCGGCGCTCGATGGTCTCGTCCGGGTCCTTCGGGTTGTGCGCGATGACCGGCGGGACGTCCAGCGGGGACGGCAGGTAGTCGACCACCGCGTCCAGCAGGCGCTGCACGCCCTTGTCCTTCAGCGCCGTGCCACAGAGCACCGGGGCGATCTTGCCCGCGATGGTCGCGCGGCGGATGCCGGCGACGAGGTCAGCGTTGCCGATCTCCTTGCCCTCGAGGAACGACTCCATCAGCTGGTCGTCGTTCTCGGAGACGCGCTCGACGAGCAACTCGCGCGCCGCCTGGGCGGCGTCGGCGAACTGCGCCGGGATGTCGATGATCTTCACGTCGAGGCCGCGCTCGCCCTCGAAGGTGACGGACTTCATCGCGATGAGGTCGACGATGCCGGTGAACTGGTCCTCGGCACCCATCGGGATCTGCACAGGGGCCGGCGTCGCGCCGAGGCGCGAGGTGATCATCTCGACGCAGCGCTCGAAGTTCGCGCCCATCCGGTCCATCTTGTTGACGAAGCAGATGCGCGGGACGTGGTACTTGTCGGCCTGACGCCACACGGTCTCAGACTGCGGCTCGACACCGGCGACGCCGTCGAACACCACCACGCCACCGTCCAGGACACGCAGCGAGCGCTCCACCTCGACCGTGAAGTCGACGTGGCCCGGGGTGTCGATGATGTTGATGACGTGGTCGTTCCACTGGCAGGTGGTAGCAGCGGACGTGATCGTGATGCCGCGCTCGCGCTCCTGCTCCATCCAGTCCATGACCGCCGTGCCCTCGTGGACCTCGCCGATCTTGTAGGTACGGCCGGTGTAGAAGAGGACGCGCTCAGTCACGGTCGTCTTACCAGCATCGATGTGAGCGATGATGCCGATGTTTCGGACGCGATCGAGGGGCGTAGTGCGGGGCATCTAAGTTCTCGTTATTCCTGGTCGCGCCGGCTAGAAGCGGTAGTGCACGAACGCGCGGTTGGCCTCGGCCATGCGGTGGGTTTCTTCCTTGCGGCGAATCGCGTTGCCGCCGTTGTTGGCGGCGTCGAGCAATTCGGCGGCAAGCTTCTCGGACATCGAGTGGCCGCCGCGACGACGCGACGACTCCAGGAGCCAGCGCAGCGCCAGCGCCTGACGGCGCTCGCTGCGGATGTCGACCGGCACCTGGTAGGTGGCGCCACCGACGCGGCGGGGCTTCACCTCGATCACCGGGGTGACGTTGCGGACGGCCTGCTCGAACACGTCGATCGCCCGGCGCCCCGTCACTTCCTCGATGCGGTCGAAGGCGCCGTAGACGACGCTCTCGGCGACGCTCTTCTTGCCGTCGCGCATGAGGTTGGACATGAACTTGCTGACCACGCGCGACTGGAAGCGCGGATCCGGGATCGTGGGGCGGAGCGGGGCCTTGTTACGACGCATGCAGGGCTCTCTTACTCAGTGCGAACTAGGACTTACGCGTGCCGTACTTGGAGCGGCCGCGCTTGCGGTTCTTCACGCCCTGCGCGTCCAGCGCGCCACGGACGATGTGGTAGCGAACGCCCGGCAGGTCCTTCACACGACCGCCGCGGATCAACACCACCGAGTGCTCCTGCAGCGTGTGCCCCTCGCCGGGGATGTACGCCGTGACCTCGATGTTGTTCGACAGGCGGACGCGCGCGACCTTGCGCAGCGCCGAGTTCGGCTTCTTCGGCGTGACGGTGCGCACCTGGGTGCACACGCCGCGCTTCTGGGGCGAACCCTTCGGCGATCGCTTCATCCGGTTCTTCAACGTGTTGAACCGGAAGCGAAGCGCCGGAGCCTTCGTCTTCTTGCGGATCGGGGTCCGCGGGGAGTGCACAAGCTGATTAATGGTCGGCACGCCGACGCTCCACTCCGTGGCCTCACGACATCCCTGTGACATCGCGGGGGTCAACAAAAGACAACGAGAACGGCCGGATGGCACGCGATGAGCCTCGTCATGACCATTCGCTCGCCGCGAGCGAAACGGTCACCGGTCCTCACCGCGAACGGCCACTCGACCGATCACGAGAAATTCCTCGCCCCTCGAAAGAGGCGCGACCACCGAGTCTGCGGCCCACGAGGGCCTATGTCAAACCTCTATGGGGGCGAATGACGGGGAATCTGCCCGAGCTCGCCGCCTGTGGCCCAGTCAGGCTAGCGATTATGCAAAGTACAGTCGAGCCGGCGGTGCCCCAGACGCCGTTAGCGCCTAAAGATCACCTTGGTGAACGATTCCTTGTAGTACGGTCCCGGCTCGCCCGCCGCCTTTGACGCCTCGGCGCGCTCCCGGTACTGCGCCAGCGTCTGCTCGAACGTGCGCCCGTTGATCTGGGAGACGTGCGCCACCCCCGCGCGGGCCTTCGTGCGCAGTACCGGCGCAATATCTACGTGATAATTCGGGTTCACAGTGCCCGTGAGCAGCATCGCCGAGGGCCGGTAGGGCTCGAGGCCCTCCTCCTTGTCGAGGACGTGATACAGGTGGTCGTCCGCCGCCGGAAAGATCGCGTCGTAGGTCGCACGCCCGGTCTCGCGGTGGTCGGTGTGGTTGAATCCCGGCCGGAACCCGTCCCACGTGATTACCAGCTCCGGCCGGAGCCGCCTGACCCAGGTCACGAGGAGCCCGCGCAACTCGTCGTCATTCCTCACGTACCCGTCAGGGAAGCCGAGGAAGACGGGCTCGTTCGCGCCCATGATCCGCTGGGCTTCGCGCTGTTCCTCCTCGCGCTCCCCCGCCAGCTGTTGCGGCCGCACGCTCGGATCCTTGGTGCCCTTGTTGCCCGAGGTGGTGACGACCAGGGTCAGCTCCCAGCCCCGCTTGCAGAGCAGGGCCAGTAGCCCGCCGCACGAAAACTCGGCGTCGTCCGGATGCGCGAAGACGGCCATCGCCCGCTTCGGCCCCTTCGCCTCGAGCTCGTCGAGCAGGTCCTTGTCCGGGTCGATCTCGACAGGCGAACGGCCGCGGGAGGCCGCAAGCGAGACCGCGCGGGGAATGGGCTGCGATGCGGGCCGGCGTCGCGGGGCTCTCGTGGTCATGTCAGGCGCTCCTCGTCATAGAGCGAGGAGTCTAACGCGGCGTCCTACTTGACCGTGATCGTCCCTTGCATGCGTTCGTGGCCAAGCACGTCGCAGCGGAACTGATATGTCCCGGCCGCGAGCGCAACCTCGACGCGGCGAGACCGTCCGGCAGGCAATTCCTGCTGTACCGGGCGCCCATCGATGACGAACGTGTGGCGCACGGGATCGCGATTCTCGACGAGGAACCCGACGGTGCCGGCCTTCGCCTCCAGCGCAGACGGGTACGCGACTCCCTGGGCGGTCACCCGAACGTCGCCGGGGCGGCCGGCCGCATCCCCCGCAGCCATGCTCCCGGCTGCGGATCCCACGACGGTGATAGCTAGCAGCGCCGCCACGAGCATCGAGGCAGCGCGGGCGCGGGCGTCCCCAGCCGCCATCGCAGCCGCCGCGGCGGCGCCGATCGCGACCACGGAGGCGAGCAGGGCGACGACCGTGGTGACAAACGTAGCGAATGTCTCCGGGTGCCCGAGGTCGGGCACGACGTATGGCAGATTGCCGATGAGGAGTAGGACGACGAGCGCGCCGACGGCGATGTGTATCCGCCGGCCCTGCCAACGAGACAGCGCCGCGAGCACACCGACGTACAGCACTGACATGACGACCAGCGGTGGGATGACGGCGCCGTTCACCGCCATGATGGCGAGGAAGTCAGCGATCAGCGCACCCAGTGACAGCACGAGGAGCCGATGCCAGGTCATGCGAGAACCCTCTCTGGGCGGGACCGATTCGGCGCGAGTCTAGGGTCAGAAACGTGAGCCCAGCAATGCCCGCGCCGATCGCCCCGGGATCGCGGCAGCAAAGGCCATCGCAGCCACGTACGCAGTGGGTCAGTCGATCGGCTTCGACCCGATGTCACCGAAGAACCGGAGCAGGTAGCCATCCGGATCCTCCACCACGAACTGGCGGTTGCCGAGTAGCCTTTGCGCCCGCCGGTACCACTTCTCCTCGAGCGCGAGGTGGATCGGCGCGCCACTCGCGAGGACGCGCGCGTAGAGGGCGTCAACGTCACGCACCGCGATCTGAAGGTGCATGCCGCGGCCGTAGGGATGAGTCAGTTCGTCCACAACGAACGAACGAGCACCATGCTCCTCGAGCATGAGTTGGGCATCCTCTCGCTCGATGAACGCGAATCGTTCTTCGGGCCGGTCGTAACGCACCGTGAAACCGAGAAGGCCGACGTAGAAGGCAAGACTCCGCCGCAGGTCATCGACCTTGAACTCAGGAACGAGCGCTGCCTCGGGGTCGGGCACGTGACCTACGCTGCCACGCCCTGCGTCGACATCGTGCCGAGCAGCGCGCCGATGGACGCGGCGACCGCATCCCATGAGTACGCACGCATCCGCTCCGCCGCGCCTGCACCGAGTGCTGCGCGTAGCTGCTCGTTGCGAAGCAGCACTTCGATCTTCTCGGCGAACGGCTCCGGACAACGCCACGCGATCAGGTAGCCCGTGCGCCCATCCGCGACGGTGGAGGCGAGTCCACCGACCCGCGAAGCGACGACCGGCACGCCGCACGCCATCGCCTCGACAGCGACGAGGCCGAACGACTCGTAGAACGACGGCACCACGACGACATCGGCCGCGCGGTAGAAGTCCGGCAGCGCCTCATGGGGCCGCGAACCGAGAAAGTGCACCGCGTCCGCAACACCAAGCTCCTGTGCGAGCGCGCGCAGCTTCGTGATGTCCGCGGAGGCACGATCGTCCCCACCGATGATCGTCAGCACCGCCGGCTGACGTTCGTTGAGTTGCGCGAGCGCGCGGATCAGGATGTCGAGCCCCTTGAGCGGCTCGATGCGGCCGATCGCGAGGAGCATCCGCTCGTCCTGCGGAATCCCGAGGCGTGCACGCGCGGCAGCCTGATCTCCCGGCGTGAATTGATCGAGATCGACGCCCAGCGGGATCACCGCGACGCGATCGGCGGGCACGCGGTAGATCTGCATCAACAGCCGCCGCTCGTGCTCGGTCGCCGCGACGATGCGATCGAGGCCTTGCACCAACCGGCGCTCCGCCTCGACGCGCTCGGGACGCTCGGATTCCGAAGCACGTGCACGCAACTTCACCTCGGCCAGCGTGTGGAACATCGCCGCATGCGGCACGCCCCAGCGCCGCGCGAGGATCGCGCCGGCCTCCACCGAAAGCCAGTAGTGCGAATAGATCACGTCGTACGCGAGACCCTCGTGCTCGCGGAACGCCTCGACCCCGTCGGCGAAGGTCGCCGTGAGATCGACCATCTCCTCCTTCTCGACACGCGACTTCGGTCCGGAGGTCACGACGATGAGGCGCGCGCCGGGCGCGAACTCGGTGACCTCGGGCTCGGTGAGGGACGACCGTCGCGTAAAGACATCGACCGCGACCCCGAGAGCGGCGAGCCGCGCGGCCACCTCGTGCACGTAGACGTTCATGCCGCCGGTCTCGCGGCCGCCGAGCGGCGCGAGGGGCGACGTGTGCAGCGAGAGCATCGCGACGCGTCGCGGGAGCGGCGCCGCGACCTGCGGGGCCGGACTCGTGGTCACCGGACTACCGCGCCTCGATGAGGTGCATGAACTCCTGGCGGGTGTTGAGGTCTTCGCGGAACTTGCCGCGCATCGCGGAGGTCACCATGCGCGCGCCGGGCTTGCGGACCCCGCGCGCCGTCATGCAGAGGTGCTCCGCCTCGATCACGACGCCGACGCCTTTGGCGCCGACGACTTCCTCGATGATGTCCGCGATCTGGCTCGTGAGCCGCTCCTGCACCTGCGGCCGGCGCGCGAAGATCTCGACCGCGCGCGCGAGCTTTGAGAGCCCGACGATGCGCCCATTCGGCAAGTAGCCGACGTGCGCCACGCCGTAAAACGGCAGGAAGTGATGCTCGCACATCGAGTAGAACGAGATGTCCCGCAGGATCACCATCTCGTCGTGACCCTCGGCGAACTGCACCTGAAGCTGGTCGCGCGGATCCTGGCCGAGGCCCTCGAACATCTCCGCGTACATGTCCGCGATCCGTCGAGGCGTGCCCTGCATGCCCTCGTCGTGCACATCGAGCCCGAGCTGCTCGATCAGCGTGCGGACGGTGAGGATGACCGCATCGCGGTCGAATCCACCCGGAGAAGCGACCATGACGGCTCCCGCCAAGCGCCGAAACGCGATCCGCGCGGCGCGATTAGAGGTGAACTAGGCGAGATCAAATCGTAGCACCGGACGCGCGAGGACTAGCCCCAGCCGAGCGCGCTCTGCACCGCATCCATCGTCGCCTCGGCGCGGTGCATCGTCGCGGGGACGGTGAGCGCCGTATCGGGGTCCTTCAGGCCGTTGCCGGTGATGATGCAGACCGCCGTCTTCCCACGCAGGTCCGCGCCCTCGCGGTGCTGGCGCATGAGGCCGGCAAGCGAGGCGGCCGAGGCGGGCTCGCAGAAGATCGCCTCTTCCGCCGCGAGCCGGCGGTACGCCTCGAGGATCTCGTCGTCGCTCACCGCGTGGATGCGCCCGCCGGAGGAGTCGCGCGCGTCGAGGGCCTGCGACCACGAGGCGGGGTTGCCGATGCGGATGGCAGTGGCGACCGTCTCCGGGTGCTCCACGATGTGGCCCAGCACGATCGGTGCCGCGCCCTCGGCCTGGAAGCCCCACATCTGCGGCCGCTGCCGCGCCTTCTCCGCCTGGAAGTACTCGGTGAAGCCCTTCCAGTACGCGGTGATGTTGCCGGCGTTGCCGACGGGAATGCACAGCAGGTCCGGCGCGTCGCCGAGCTCATCCACGATCTCGAATGCACCGGTCTTCTGGCCCTCGATGCGCATCGGGTTCACGGAGTTCACGAGCGCGACCGGGTGCTGCTCCGCGAGCTCCCGCACGAGCGTCAGCGCGTCGTCGAACGAGCCAGCGATCTGCACGATCTCCGCGCCGTGCACGACTGCCTGCGCCAGCTTCCCCATCGCGATCTTTCCGTCCGGCACCAGCACGAACGCGCGCAGCCCGTGCCGCACCGCGTACGCCGCGGCAGACGCCGAGGTATTGCCGGTCGACGCGCAGATCACCGCGGTCGCGCCGGCCTCAGCGGCCTTCGCGACCGCGAGAACCATGCCGCGGTCCTTGAACGAGCCCGTCGGGTTCATCGATTCGAGCTTGAAGTAGAGCGCATCGAGGCCGAGCTCGCGGCCAATCGAGCGCGAGCGCACGAGCGGCGTACCGCCCTCGCCCAGCGTGACCATTGGCGTCTGCGCCGTCACCGGCAGCATGTCGCGGTACCGCTCGAGAATGAAGCGCTCGTCCCAGCTCATCGTGCCACCTCGATCACAGGGGTTGTTCCTGTCCGGCCTCGCCCGTTGCCTCGTCGAGCCGCACCAGCAGCCCCCGCGTGACGCGCATGTCGCGTTCGATCTCCTCGATGCGCCGCCGCGCACCCGCCTCCTCGGCCGTCAGCGCTCGGCGGAGGTGATCGGACACGAGATCGCGCTGCGCCTCGATCCGCTCGCTCAGGGATCGACGTTGCTCGATCTCGCCCGCTAACTGATGCGCGAGCAGCGACATGTCCTCCAGCGCCTGAGCGTGCGTCCGCCGCATCGTCTCGAGCGCCTCCTCTGCCGAGTTGAGACGCTCCTCGACGCGCGCGCGCGTCACGCGCTGCTGTTCGAGGACATCCAGGAGCTCTTCCTCGCGGTCGCGGATCGCGCGGAGCGCGGCGACGTCCTCTTCCATCCGGCGTTGATCGCTCTGGAGCGCGCGCAGCCCGCTCGCAAACTCGTCCAGGCGGGCACCGAGATCCGGCAGCGACGTCGCGACCCGCGCGACCTCGTCCGCACCCCGGCGCGTCTGTTCCTGCGCGGCAGCCATCCGCTGCTCGATCGCCGAGAGCCGTGCCTCGACGCCCTCTTCTTCGCGCGTCTGCTCCGCGATCTCCTCGGCAAGACGGTGCTCCCGCACGGCGCTCGACGCCTGCTTGCCGTCCGACGCATCGAGCCGCGAGGCGATCTGTTCGAGGACGCGCTGGAGCTCGCGGCGCGTCTCTGCACCGCGCGCGTCGGCACGGTCGACGCGCCCCACGAGGTCGCGCCGGAGCGAAGCCTCGCTGCGCAACGCCGCCTCCAGGCGCACCACCTCTTCCTGTGCGGAGCGCGCCACGTCCTGCACCGCGTCGTGCCGCTGCGAGCGGCCATCGACGGTGTGCAGCTGGTCGGTCAGCCGAGCGATCTCTTCCTGCTGGAGTCGCAGGCCGCCCTGCACCGCCTCCAGCGCGCGCACCAGCGTGTCGACGCGTGCGAGGGTGCGCGCGAGTTCATCACCGATCCAGGTGCCCTGCACGTCGCGCGGCGTCCCCGGCTCGGCGAGGGTCATCGCCCGGCGCCGCTCATCGCGGGGTCTCCGCGCCTGCCATGGGCAGGACGTTCCCGATCTCCTGGACCACGTCCATCGATTCGATGACGCCGATCGCGCGTTGCAGCGCGCCGCCGTTGGCGTGGTGCGTGGTGAAGACGAGTTCGGCTGTGCCCTCGGCGCCCTCGACCTCGTACTGGATGAACGAGGCGATGCTGATCTGCGCGTCACCCAGCGCCTGCGCGATCCGCGCCAGGACGCCCGGGCGATCCTGCACCGTGATGCGCAGGTAGTACCGCGAACGGTGCTCCTCGGGCGGCCGGACGCGCACGGTGCGTCGCGGCACGAACGCCAGCGGGGCCCGGCCGGCGACCACGTCCTGCGCGACGTCGAGGACGTCCGCGAGCACGGAGGACGACGTCGGCCCCGGGCCCGCGCCCGGCCCCTCGAAGACGACGCGCCCGACGAGGTCACCCTCGATCTGCACGGCGTTCAGCACGCCATCCACCTTCGCGAGAGGCTCCTCCACCGGCACCAGAGTCGGCTGCACCGTCGCCTCAACCTCGCCTTCAACGAGTCGCGCACGTGCCAGGAGCTTGATCACATACCCGAGCTGCTCCGCGTACGCGATGTCGAGGGCGGTCAGTCCGCTGATCCCCTCGCGTGCCACCTGGTCGGGCGACACCGCGACGTTGAACGCGAGCCCGCAGAGCACGGCGATCTTGAATGACGCGTCGATGCCCTCGACGTCGGCCGTCGGATCTGGCTCGGCATAGCCAAGGTCCTGCGCCTCCGCGAGGACGTCGTCGTAGTCCGCGCCGTTCTGCGCCATGGCAGTCAGCATGTAGTTCGTGGTGCCGTTGATGATCGCGGTCACCGCGGTGATCTCGTTCGCGAGCAGGTCGCGGGACAGCGGCGCGATGATCGGGATGCCGCCGCCCACGGAGGCCTCATAGAGCAGGCGGACTCCGTGGTCGTTGGCAATCTGCAGGAGCTCTGCGCCTGCCTTCGCCATGACCTCTTTGTTCGCGGTGACCACGTGCCGTCCGGCGCGGAGGCAGCGCTCGATGTACGAGCGAGCGGGATCCTCGCCGCCCATCAGCTCGATGACGATCCGGGTGTCGGGATCGCCAAGCACCACGTCGAGGTCACCCGTGATCAGCGCGGAGGCCACGCCTCGGCGCGGCCGGAGCGTGTCGCGCACGAGCACGTGACGAAGCTCGAGCGGGCGACCGACGCGGGCGGCGTAGCGCGCCGCGCCCGCCTCGAGCGCCGCGATCACGCCGCTACCGATGCCGCCGGCACCGAGGAGGGCACTGCCAACCGTGTCGCTCATTGCGCGGGGGCTCCCGCCTGAATCTGCTGTGCCTGCGCTGCCTGGTACTGCTGCCCGAGACGCAGCGCCTCTTTCTTGATCCACCCGGCCTCAGACGAACTCAGGCTGCGTTGCACCTTGAGCGCACCTTGCTGCCCCTCGACCCACGAGATCACCTGACCGCGCCCGACCTGCGTCCGCTGATCATCGGTGTACTCGCGCTGATCGTCGCGTTCGACGGCCTGGTAGATGACCCAGTCACCGTTCCGCAACTGGACCACGTCCGATGTTTGACCGGCTTTCAGCGGCCGGATCGCCGCGTCGACCTGAGTCACATCGCCAACGGCGACCCAGCCGATATCCGGCGCGTCCGATGCCCTGGCGATACCCGCCTTGACGGCTGCTTCGCCGAACTTGGCGCCACCGCGCACCGCGTCGGCTACCTGCTGCACGTCGGACTTCGTCGGCGAACTCACACTGAGCAGGTGTACCTGTGCGCCGTTCTTCGGGAGCGCCGTGGCAAACTTCGTGGCCATCTTGTCGGCGATCGCCGATGCGCGCATCGAGCCTTCCACCACCGACTTGGTCACCGGCAGAATCTTGAGGACCAGCCCGTAGCCGTAGTCGAACTGCAGCTTCGGCGTGTCCGGCTTCATGCCAAGACGCTTGCGGATCGCCGCCTGCACGTCGTCGTCCGTGATCGGATCGACCTGTCCGGCCCCCGCCTGGACGAGGATCTCCTCGCGCGTCAGCGCGTCCAGCGTGCCGGCGACCGGGTCCCGCCCGACGTCGGCACGGAAAAGATCATCACCCCATAGCCCGAGCAGCACCGAGCGCCGCGCGGCCGTATCGCCGTCGAACCGAGCCGTGCCGACTGACAGGACCTGCGCGTGCCGCGGGAGGAAGTCGAGCGCAAGATACGCGCCAGTCACCATCACCAGCACCACCCCGAGCACCGCGAGTGCGCCGATGGTGATGCGCCGCTGCTCGCGTTCCGCGCGCGCGAGCTCCTGCCGGCGGTGATACGCCTGCGACTGTCGAGGGGGTTCTTGCTTTGACGCCTGCCGACGGGCGGGCGTGGGCCGTTGCCTGGCTGAAGCCACCGGTGGCTGTCCTTCCTCGTGCCGACGGACGGCGAGCGCGCTCGCGCCGTCATCGTACCTGCGCGTCATGCCAACGCGTCACGAGGCCGAGGGGAGCGCCCCGAGTCGACGCCCGCAGGCACCGCCTCGAGGCGCGGCCGGTGACAGGCTAGCGGCGCGCCATGGCGCCGCTGGACAGACGGACGTGCTCGCCGGTGTACGGCAGCAGGGCGATTTCGCGCGCGCGCTTCACCGCCTGCGAGACGACGCGCTGGTGTCGCGCGCACGTGCCCACCTTGCGGCGCGGCTCCATCTTGCCGCGGTCGGTGATGTACCGGCGCAGCATGCTCTGGTCCTTGTAGTCGACGATGTCCGTCTTGGCCTTGCAGAACTCGCAGCCGCGAGGACGGCGGAATCCGCCACCACCACCGCCGCTGCGCCCGCCGCCGCGCCCACCGCGTCCGCCGCGGTCGTCGTCGAATCCGCCGTCCATCGCCATATCAGCCTCCTACGAACCTGTGAGTAACGGACCGCGCCCTCCTAGAAGGGCAGCTCGTCCGGATCGATGTCGCCTTCGCTGTCCGCGCCGACCGCCATGCCGGGCGCGAACCCGCCGCCACCACCAGCACCCCCGCCGTCCTCGCGGTTGCCGAGGAACTGCACGGTCTCAGCGATGAGCTCCGTGCGGTAGTGCTTCACGCCGTCGTTGCCGTCCCAGGAGCGCGTCTGCATGCGTCCCTCCACGTAGACCTGCCGGCCCTTCGTGAGGTACTGCGCGCAGATCTCCGCGAGGCGGTTCCACGTCACCACGGAGAACCACTCGGTCTCCTCGCGACGCTCGCCGTCGTTCCCGGTGTAGTTGCGAGACGTCGCCACGCGGAACGTCGTGACGGCGTTCCCGTTCGCGGTGTACCGCATCTCCGGGTCGACACCCAGACGGCCGATGATCATGCACTTGTTCAGCATCTGAGACCCCCGGGGGGTGGTGGGGAGACCCTACTCGCCTTCGGCTTCGGCCTCGCCCGGGGCCGCAGCCTCGGGAGCGCCGGCGCCGACTTCCACCGCCTCCGGCTCGGCCGCGGCAGGCGCGCGCATCTCGGCGCGGTCCATGTCGCGGTCGCCCCGGTCGCGGTCATCGCGATCGTCACGGTCGTCGTCGCGGTCATCGCGATCCCGGTCGTCACGGTCCCGATCACGGTCGCGGTCGTCGTTCCGATCGCGCCCCGTGTACGGGATAATGCCACGAATGAGGAGGTGTCGGATCACCGGCTCGGAAACTTCGAGCCAGGCCTCCAGGGGGGCAGCCCCCTCCGGCGGGAGCTTCAGGGTGTAGAGGACGTACGTCCCCTCCATCGAACCCGCGATCGGGTACGCGAGGCGCCGCCGCCCCCACACGTCGGTCGAGAGCACCTCGCCGCCGTGTGCCGCGATCTGCGTGCCCACCAGTTCGGTGGCAGCAGTCGTCTCATCCGCCGTCAGGCGCGGATGCAGAATCGTCATCAACTCGTATTCGTTCACGTGGCCTCCGCTGACCCTGGTCGATGGAGGTGGAGGTTCCGGCAGGCGCCGGGGCCACCCCGATCAAGCGGTTATGGGTTAGACGGGCAGTCTAGAGGTCGGTTACGTCTCGATCAAACCTCCCCCGAGGAGGAACTTCGAGGACAGGAGACCCGCCCCACGCCCCGGGGCTGCCTGATGGCAAACGAGCTAGTGAGCCCCGCGCGGGCACCTCGCGGCCGAGGGTGCCGAATCGCATCTCACTCCCCCCTCGTGCGGGAGGGTTGGGGTGGAGGGGCTTCCGGCTCGCCGGGCCCTTCCCCCCTCGCGGCATGCTCCGGCGCACAGCCTCGGCCGGGCC
The DNA here is from genome assembly GCA_903917615.1 of uncultured Chloroflexota bacterium. Classification (GTDB taxonomy): domain Bacteria; phylum Chloroflexota; class Dehalococcoidia; order UBA2979; family UBA2979; genus SHYQ01. The sequence continues at coordinate 13,111 of CAIXBH010000076.1, forward strand.
TCGGAGGCCCCGCGCCGCGCAGCGCGCGCTCTGGCCGGCGTACCATCCCGCCCGAGGCGACACCCCGCCTTGATGCCACGAGGAGCACACCCATGCCGCTGCACGCCAGACGAGTCGTCACCGGACACAACGCCGACGGCCGTGCCACGGTCCTCATCGACGAGACGATGGCGACCTTCGCGCAGCGAGCGGGTGCCGAGGGCGCCATCGTCTGGACGACCACCGGCTTCCCCGTCAGCAACGAGGGCTCCGAGGACCTCGCCGCGAAGGGCCCGACGTGGGCCAACGGCAACGTCTTCCGGGTGATGTCGATGGACGCGGGCACCGAAGCGCAGATGCACCGCACCGACACCATCGACTACGCGATCGTGCTCTCCGGCCAGATGGACATGCTGCTCGACGACGGCACCGAGGTGCGCCTCATGCCCGGCGACACCCTCGTGCAACGGGGCACCGCGCACCGCTGGATCAACCGCGGCACCGAGCCGGTCGTGATGGCCTTCGTGATGATCCAGTCCGTCCCCGTCGAGGGCGTCCCGGAGATCACGCACTAGGGGACCACGAAGGGCCGCGCGGTCGGACTCGTCCCCGAACCAGAAACGCCGAGAGGCCCAACTGCGACGACATACATACAGAGTTGCGACGAGCCTCTGAATGTAACCGTCGCTTCGAGGGCACCGTCCGCGCCGACATCGGCGAGTCCTAGTTGGAACCCATCGTCGGGCCATCCAACACCGAAGACTCTCAACGAATATCTCCCCGGCTCAACATTACCCCCAGAGATGGTGATGGATTCATCCCCCCTCGGTGCTGCCGGCTTCAGTGACAGCTTGAACGGGCCACTCTTACGCGCGAATGTGGTCGCGAGGTTTTCACAATAGGCGCGCTCATCTGCGAGCGGCCTGCTCATATCCGCCGCCGATCCTGCTGGGAGGCTCGGACTTCGGAGAAACACCCAAGCGCGTTCGTCAACTCCGACGGCGATGATCTGCAGTAGGTAGCAGTCGGGGCCGAGCATTCGCGCGAAACGCGAAATATCTGGGAGCGCAAACGTGAGCGTGACTTTGCCGGATTGATCCGTGGTGCCCGTTGCAAGCGGTCGAGTGCTCTGCTCACCGTGTCCGATCAGTAACTGCACTTCCGCTGCAGCTCTGAACTTCTCTGCAGTAACGACCACGTCCTGTCCCAAGCGCGGCGGATTCGGAGTCACAGTGTCTACACGCGCAGTCGCGCTGAATGGCCGTTCGGACGGCGTATCGCATCCGTTCCGAGTCGCGACGTCAGCCGCCCATGCTGCACCTTCTGCGGACGACGAGGGCGTAACCGCCGTTGGCGTGGAGACCAGAGCAGCAGTCGCGGTAGCCGTCCCCGTCGCGGTCGCGATCGGAGTTGCGACCGTGCGGTGCGGATCCTCACACCCCGCGCACAGCGCGGCGCCGAGGATCAGCGCGACGAGCGCGAGGCGCATCGCACGGGCTCGAGGCTACGCGTTCGCGGGGACGCCGGGCGCCGGGTGCTTCGCGCAGAGCTCCTCGACCTCGCGCTTCGCCGCCGCGCGGACGCCCTCGTCGTTCGGGGCGTTGAGGACGCGTGCCATCAGCTCGCCGATGCGCTGCATCTCCGGCTCCGTCATCCCGCGCGAGGTGATCGCCGGCGTGCCGAAGCGGATGCCCCCACCCTGCCGCGGCGGCAGCGTGTCGAACGGGATCGGGTTCGAGTTCACCACGACGCCCGCAGCCTCCAGCGCGTCGGCGGCCTGACGGCCGTTGATGCCCATCGGACGCACGTCGATCAGGACGAGGTGGTTGTCCGTGCCGCCCGAGATCAGCGGGATGCCCGCGTCGAGCAGCGTCTTCGCCAGCGCCTGCGCGTTGGCGACTACCTGGTGCGCGTGCGCCTTGAAGGCGTCGGTCGCGGCCTCCTTCAGCATCACGGCCTTGCCCGCGATCACGTGCATCATCGGGCCGCCCTGCGAGCCCGGGAACACGCCGCTGTCGATCTGACGCCGGTACGGCTCGTCGCACAGCACCATGCCGCCGCGCGGCCCGCGCAGCGTCTTGTGCGTCGAGGTCGTCATGATCTGCGCCAGCCCCACGGGTGACGGGTGCGCGCCTCCGGCGACGAGGCCGGCGATGTGCGCCATGTCCGCCATCAGGATCGCGCCGACCTCGTCGGCGATCTCTCGCGCGCGCTTGAAGTCCCACAGCCTCGGGTACGCCGTCGCGCCCACCACGATGATCTTCGGGCGGTGCTCCTTCGCGAGCGAAAGCATCTCGTCGTAGTCCACGAGGTGCGACTCGCGGTCGACCCCGTAGGAGACGAAGTGGTACAGCTTGCCGCTCGCGCTCACCGGCGAGCCGTGCGTGAGGTGTCCGCCCGCGTCGAGCTTGAGGCCCATCACGGTGTCGCCCGGGTTGATCAGCCCGAGGTACACCGCCATGTTCGCCTGCGTGCCGCTGTGCGGCTGTACATTCGCGTGGTCCACGCCGAACAGCGCCTTCGCGCGGTCGCGCGCGAGGTCCTCGACGTCGTCGACGAACTCGTTGCCGTTGTAGTAGCGCGCGCCCGGGTAGCCCTCGGCGTACTTGTTGGTGAGGACGGAGCCGACGGCTTCGAGGACGGCCGCGCTCGCGTAGTTCTCCGAGGGGATCATCTCCAGCACGGTCTGCTGGCGGTGCTCCTCGTGCTTGACTGCGGCAAAGACCTCGGGATCGACGTCGCTGAGCGCGCTCATCGGCTGCTCCTCCTGTGGGGCGGGCGTGAAGTTCGAGGGGAGACCCGCATCGTATCGCGCGCGCGCGGTAGCTGCCGGGCGCCCTCGTGATTCCTCTGGTTCCGGTTCCTCTCCCATTTCTGAAAGAGGCTAGGTGAGGGCTTCCAACCGAGCCCATCTTCCACCGACGACCCGCGGCTCTGGTGCCGACTGCGCAGTGCAGCGCCCTCACCCCAACTCTCTCCCGCAAGCGGGCGAGGAGGCCGGATCGAGCGGCGCGAGGAATCACTCGCACCGAACCGCGCGGTGCGCAACGAAATCCGCCGGGGGGTTGGGGGCGCGCAGCGCCCCCACCTCTCTTCTGAAATCTGACTCCCCCTTCCCGCGCATGGAAGGGGGATGGGCGCCCGTTCAGCCCTCGAAGCCCTTGGCTGTGGTTCTCGTTCGGCACAAACGCGGGAGAGGCGCTACAGCCGCCCCGCGTCATGCTCGTCCCACGCCCACTGCACGAGGAGCTGCGTGACGCCGCCCACCAGCGAGTGCCCGCCGAGCACGACCGGCACAGGCGAGGCGTTCGCGGCCTCGACGATCGCGCGAAGCGCGCCGTCCTCGATCAGGTCGGCGCGGCCGAGATCCGCCGCGAAGCGGTCGGCGCGCGACGGGCGGATCCCGAGGTGCACGAGGGCGGGACGGATGTCGACGAACGCCGCGTCGCACAGCTCGGGCAGCAGCGCGCCGAACGCACGCTCCGCACCCGCCTCCGCAATCCACTGACCGAGGAGCGACCGCGCCGTGCCGTCGGCGTCCGTGCCCGCGGCCTGCATCCCGCGCTCCTCGGCGAGCAGCCGCACGCGACACGCGGCCTCGCGTTCGAGGTAGGCCCAGGTGTTCGAGGAGACGCGCCCAGCGAGCATCACCTCGCGGGTGCGGTCGACGAAGACCGCGCACGCCTCGCGCACGCGCGGGTGGTCGACGCCAGCGGCCCTGAGGATGGCCGCCAGGCGCGGCCGCGCGCGACGCGTGAGGTCCAGCGCCAGGAGGTCGATGGGCGAGTCGAGGTTGTACTGCGTCTCCAGCGTGCGCGGCAGCTCGATCACCTCGACGCCATGCTCGTCGCGCAGGCGGCGCGGCACGCCGTTGTCGCTCGGCGGCGGCGGGTCGAGGCGCGCGAGCAGCGTGGCCGGGGCGAGCGCGAAGCAGTCCGCGGAGAAGCGATTGTTGGTGACGACGCGCCCCACCTCGGGCGCGTGTGCGATCGGCGCGATGAGCGCTGCAAGCGCATCGCCGCCCAGCAGCGGCGCGCTCCCCGCACCGACGTACGCGACCGCATCGAGGTGATGCTCCGCGATCGCGCGCACCAGGCGACGCCCGTAGTGGAACGGCTCCGCGCCACGGTCGACCTCGACGGTGACACCTGCGGGGACATCGAGGACGGGCGGGCGGTCGGCGAGGAGCAGGACGCGCTCGAAGCGATCGCTGACGAGGGCGGCGTCGATGGTGTCGAGCGCGCTCGCCTCGAGGGCGCTGCGAAGCAGCTGCTCGGAGGCGCCGCCGTCCATCCCGCCAAGCATGACGACGAGCGTGGGAGGCATCAGCGCGCCGCTGGTTCCGGGGTTGCTGCGCGGGGGGTGACGGTGACGATCACGAGGCGGTCCCGTCTGCTGCCCCGTCGCCCGAAGTCGCGCGCGGGGCCCGACTCATTCTGTGCCGCGCAGAGTCAGGCTGCCACCGCGGCCGCCTCGAGGCGCGTTAGTCTTCGCGCGCGAGAGCGAGGGCGAAGACCTGCTGCGCGCCCCCCGCGAGCAGCGCCTCCGCGACCGCGGCGAGCGTCGAGCCCGTCGTGGTGACGTCGTCCACCACGAGGACGCGCGCCGGCACCCGCACGCCGGCCGGGACGACGAACGCATCGCGCAGGTTCCCGGCGCGCGCCGCGGCATCCAGCGATGCCTGCGGCGTCGTCTCGCGCACCCGCCGCACGAGGCGATCCGCAACCGGCAGGCCGAGGGCCTCCGCCACGGATCGCGCCGCCTCGCGCGCCTGGTTGAACCCGCGATGCCGCTCGCGCGCACCCCACAGCGGCACCGGCACCACCGCCTCGACACCCCACGTGCTCGGCACGACCGCCGCCGCCGCCCGCCCGAGCGGCCCGAGGTGCGCCGTCACGCCGCGGAACTTCGCCTCCAGGATCGCCCGCCGTGCGAGCCCCTCGAAGCGGAATGGCGTCCGCAGCCCCTCGAACGGCGGCGCGCCGCCCTCGGCGCAGCGAGCGCACAGCCCCACGTCCGCGCGCACCTCGCAAGCATCGAGGGGGCGCCAGCAGCGGTCGCAGCGCGCCCCGCCCGCCTCCGGCAGCGCCGCGAGGCACGCGTCGTGCAGCGCGGCGCC
>CAIXBH010000077.1 GCA_903917615.1 uncultured Chloroflexota bacterium
GCTCGTCCAGCAGCCCGCCCGGCCGCCGCCGCGCCAGCGCCGGCGCGCCCAACGACGGGTGCGCGTGCGGCGGTGGCATCGAAGGCCGCGGCTCCCGCCCCCCCCGCCGCAAAGGCGGTCGCGAAGGCGCCGGCGAAGCCCGTCGCGAAGGCGGCTGCCCGGCCGGTGGCCAAGGCGGCCCCCAAGGTCGCATCGAAGCCCGTCGCGAAGGCATCCGCGAAGCCCGTGGCGCGTCCTGCTGCGAAGCCCGCAACGCGGGCCGCGACGAAACCGGCCGCCAAGTCGGTGGTGAAACCGGCCGCGAAGTCCGCCGCCCGGCCCGCCCCCAAGGCAGCGGCCAAGGCGTCCGCGAAGGTCGCGAGCCGTCGTCGGTAGGATGCCGCGTCGGGTGCGGTAGGATTGTCCATCGGTCTCAGGGATCGTCCGGCCAGTCGGCGGGGCGCAGGGCAGGATGAAACGTTGACCACTGGTGCGGCGGGTTTCCAGCAGATCGCAGTCGAAGACTTCCGGATCACCGAGGAGCCCTTCTACCTGCCCATCAACGATGAGGTCGAGCTCTTCGAGACGGCCTATCGCGACAAGATCCCGGTCCTGCTGAAGGGCCCGACGGGTGCCGGCAAGACCCGCTTCGTCGAGTACATGTCGTGGCGCCTCCACAACCGCGAGGGCCGTGGTCACGAGGAAGGCGTGCCGCTGATCACGGTCGCCTGCCACGAGGACCTCACCGCCTCCGACCTCGTCGGCCGCTACCTCCTCGAGGGCGACGCGACGAAGTGGATCGACGGCCCGATCGCCCGCGCCGTGAAGAACGGCGCGATCTGCTACCTCGACGAGATCGTCGAGGCGCGTAAGGACACCACTGTCCTCATCCACCCGCTGACCGACTACCGCCGCCTGCTCCCGGTGGAGAAACGTGGCGAGCTGCTGGAGGCCGCCGACGGCTTCCTCCTCGTCATGTCCTACAACCCGGGCTACCAATCCGCACTGAAGGACCTCAAGCACTCCACGCGCCAGCGCTTCATCGCGATCGAATTCACCTACCCGCCGCGCGACCAGGAGGCGGTGATCATCGAGCGCGAGTCCGGCTGCACCGCCGACGCGGCGATGGAACTGGCGAAGCTGGCCGAGAAGGTGCGCAACCTGAAGGAGCACGGCCTCGGCGAGGGCGTGTCGACGCGCCTCCTCGTGTACGCGGGCAAGCTCATCGCCGCCGGCATTGCGCCGCGCCGCGCCTGCCAGGTCGCGATCGTCTGGGCGCTCACCGATGACCTCGAGGTCCAGCGTTCGATCGAAGAGGTCGTGGCCTCGATCTTCGAGTAGGGCATTCGACCGGGCTGTCCCGAGCCGACGTCCGTGGCAGGGAACACCGCATGACGCGAGCCGCCGATCTGTCTCTGGAGTTCGCCGACGAGTTGCGCGGCTTTGGTGCCTCGCTCCCGGAGGACTTCGCCGCCGCAGCCACCGCACTCGAGCCGCGCCTCTCGGAGGCCCGGCTAGAGGATTGGGCGCGCGCCGGCATGGAGCTGGCTCACGCCTCGCTCCGATCGTGGGAGGCGGCCGCCGAGTACTTCCGCGCCAGCCCCGTCGTGATCGACCGGCTCGGCGAGGCGGGTATGACCGGCTGGGTGCGTCTCGCGAGTGACCTCTCGCAGAAGTCCTCGCTCATGGCGGCCGCGTTCCTGAAGTCCACGCCCGCGGTGCTCGACCTGCTGCCGCCCGCGGAACTCGAGGCGTGGTCGCAGCAGGGTGAGCGGCTGTGCCGCGGCAACTGGAAGTCGATCGCGCTCTCCGCGCTGTATTTCCAGGTGAGCCCCGAGCTCCTGAAGTCGATGCCGCTGCCGTCCGTGAACCGGCTCATCGACATCATCGATCAGCTCACGGAGCGCTCCTACGAGCTCGCGACCAACTGCCTCGAGAGCTCGCCTGCGATCTTCGCCGCGGTGGCGCCCGCCGACCGCGAGCCGTTCCTGAACTTCGCGCGGGCAGTCACTCGCGCGTCATGGGCGGACACCCGGCTCTACTTCGAGCGCGGCCCGAAGATGCTCGCGGCGATTGCGCCGGAGCGGCGGACCGCGTTCCTCGACCTCGCGGCGCGGGTCACGCTCGACGTCGGGCGGCAGGGCTTCCCGCTGTTCGCGGACGCCGCACAGTCGCTCGCGACGATGCCGCCCGAGACGCACGGCGACCTCCTCGCGTTCTCCTCGAGGCTCGCTGCCGGCAGCCCCGGCGCCGCGATGGAGTACCTGAAGTCCGCGCCGTTCATCCGCACTCGCCTCACGCCCGAGCAGATGGTGCGCTGGTCCGACATGGGCGCGCAGATCCTCGAGGCCGAGCACAACCCGGAGGGCGCCGAGGCGTACTTCCGGCTCGAATCGCAGCGCGCCGAGGAGATGCTGGCTGCGCTCTCTGCGCGCGTCGAGCTGCAGTCCGTGAACGGGCTGCTGCGGATGTACGCGAAGGCGCTCTCCGGTGAGTCGGTCGCCGTGATGTCCTCGGAGAACCTCGTCGACCGCAACATCGGCTGGGTCACCAGCAGCGGCCCGACGACCGAGGGCACCTCGATCTACCTCCCGCCGTTCGTCGCGACGTTCGAGGACCGCGAGGAGAACTTCCAGGTTTACAAGGTCTTCACCACGCACCAGACCGGGCGCATGGAGTTCGGCTCGTTCGCGTACGTCTTCGACGCGCCCGGCGAGCACGCGCCGGCAAAGGCGGGCGAGCGGGAGGCGCGCATCGCGGCCGAGCGCGTCGCGCGTGACGCCATCGCGGGCGTCGAATCGAAGCCGGCCGTCGAGGCCGCGACGCCGATGCAGCGGTTCTTCAACCTGTTCGCCGAGCGCCCACTGATCCTCGGCATCTTCACCGTCATCGAGGACACGCGCGTGGACGCGATGACCGCGCGCGAGTACGGCGGCATCCGCCGCTCGCTGCGTCACCTGCAGTCCCACGAGGCCCAGCACCGGCCCGCGATCGAGACCATGGGACTCCGCCAGGCCTACGTCGAGAACCTCTTGCGTGCCTCCCTTGGCGCGCCGGAAGAGGTCCGCTGGCCGCGCTCCATGCAGCAGTACATGACCGAGGGCCTGGCTGCGCTGAAGCTCGCCGAGCTCGAGGGCGCGACGGTGCAGGACTCGGCAGAGATCGCGGCGGCCATCTACGACATCGCCGTGCGGATCCCCAACGTCTCGGAATCCTCCGAAGCCGACGGCAAGTTCGACACGCTGGCCGAGGAGTTCACCTCCATGGCGCCGGCGATGCCGTCGGGTGAGTCCGGTGACGTCGAGATGCCGCAGGGCGACGAGATGGACTTCGAGAACCCGCCGCAGCCGGAGTTCCGCGGCGACTTCAAGCCGGAGCTCGTGCAGCTGCTCAGTCGCATGAAGCAGATGCAGGAGGGCGGCGACTCCGAGGACGGCGAGGCGCTGACCAAGGAACAGCTCATGGAGCTGCTCCAGAACTCCGCGGAGCTCGACCTCGATGACTTCAGCCAGGACGAGTTGGAGAACCAGCTCGGCATGTTCCTCGACAACCTCGAGAAGGAAGCCAACGCGCCCACCGGCGACCCCGAGGACGACGCGAACGGCAACGCGCTCCCCGATGGCGGCAAGGGCGACGCGGACGAGGCCGACCTGCCGGTGCAGATCGACTGGTTCTACTACGACGAATGGGACTTCCGCGCCTCCGACTACCGGCCGCGCTGGGCACGGGTTGGCGAGCGCATCTCCCAGGAGGGTGGCAGCGACTTCTACGAGGAGACGCTGCGCCGCTACCACGGCCTGGTCATGGAGACGCGCCGCCAGTTCGAGATGATGCGGCCGGAGTCGTTCAAGAAGTACAAGCGCCTCGAGGACGGCGACGAGCTCGACCTCGACCTCGCGATCGAGTTCCAGATCGACAAGCGCGCGGGGATCGGCCCGCAGGCGCGCATCTACAACCGGCGAAACAAGATCGAGCGCGACGTTGCCGTCGCGTTCCTCCTCGACATGTCCGCATCCACGGACGAGGAGATCGAGAAGCCGCGGCAGCGCTTCGACGGTGGCGACGACGACAAGGACTTCACGGGCGACCCGCGCCAGTACTTCCAGTGGCTGGCCGCACGCCGCGCGCGCAACAACACCGAGCCGCCGAAGCGCATCATCGACCTCGAGAAGGAGTCGACGGTGCTCATCGTCGAGGCCCTTGAGGCGATCGGCGACTCGTACGGCATCTACGGCTTCTCGGGGTACGGCCGCGACAACGTGGAGTTCCACGTGATCAAGGACCTCGACGAGCAGATGTCGGAGCGCGTGAAGCACCGCATCGACAAGATCGAGCCGATCCGCTCGACGCGGATGGGGCCGGCGATCCGCCACACCATCCACAAGCTGGACGAGTTCGCCGCGAAGGTGAAGATCCTCATCCTCGTCTCGGACGGCCGCCCGCAGGACCACGGCTACGGTCGCGATCGCACCGAGAAGGAGTACGCCGTGCACGACACGAAGCAGGCGCTCCTCGAGGCGAAGCACTCCGGCATCACGCCGTTCCTCATCACGGTCGACCGCGAGGGGCACGACTACCTGAAGCAGATGTGCGACGACATCGGCTACGAGGTCGTCGACGAGATCGAGTCGCTGCCGCGCCGCCTGCCGACGCTGTACCGCCACCTCGCCGCCGACTAGCGGGCATCGAGGATGGACGGCACTCGCCAGACCTACGTGCATGTCGCGGAGTTGCTGCTGCGCTGGGACAACGAGGCGGCCGCGCCCGGCGGCGCGGTGACCGAGGCGCTCTGTGGCAGCGTGGACCATCAACCGCCGTGTCGCTGGCCACACCACAACGCGATCGGCTCGGTCAGCAGGCCGGCGCACTTCCGCACAGTGTTCGTCGCCCCGCCGGACGAGGAGTCCGAGGTGCGCGCACTGATCGACCGCGGCCTGCGCTCAGGCACATGGGACGTGCGGTCCACCGGTCCTGGCGTCGTGCAGGAGCGCGAGCGCGCTTTGGGGGAGCGTCTGGCCGGGAGTGTCCCGGACTCGGACTAGCCAGCGGTCTGGAACTTGTAGATCGCGTCCTTCAGGATGTCACGGGCCTTCACGGGCTGCACGGGGCGCGCGTTGGGCTTGATGATGGCGTTGAAGGCCTTCACCTGCGCCTCGGAGATCGTCGTCGTGGTCTGTAGCACCTGCCAGCGCACCCCCTCGGTGCAGGGCGGCGTGGTGAGCGAGCCGGCGTAGCGGTACATCCCGCGATCCTTCGGCAGCACGGTCGCGAGGTCGAAGTTCGCCAGCGGCTGCTTCTCCTCGGTGGTCTTCGGGAGCGCGGCGAACACCGGCGCCAGCGCGTCGTTGGCGGCGCCGATGTCATGCAGGACGCCGATCACGGCGAGCTCGCCCTTCGCGTTCTTGTGGACGAAGTGCGTCTCCATCGCGAAGCGCTTCCCGGCGACCGTGTGCTCGGAGGGCGCATGGAAGTGGAACTGGGCGAGCGTGTACGGCACGCCATCCAACTCGATGGCGCCGCCGTTGGTGACGTCCGCCTGGATCGTATGGCCGTTGTTCTGGATGTTCAGCGCGCTCGGCTGCCACTTGATGCTCGTGCGCGAGCTCAGGCCTGGTTGTGAGGCGCCGATGTCGATCGGCGACTGCGTCGATCCGATGCGGCACACGGCGTTCTCCGGCGCGAGGTCGGCCCATTTGTCCGGCCCCGCTTCGCCCTCGTAGCCCCAGTGCTTTGCGTCGTGCGCGGCGGCGGGAGCGCCCGGCTTCTCCGCACCGTGCGCCGCGGCCTTCGGATCGGCCTCGCCCGGCTTCAGCGCAGCGATCTCCTTGCGGAGCGCGGCGACTTCGTCCTTCGAGGCGGCCGGCGTGCCACAGGCGGCGAGCAGCGACACTGCGCCCCCGGCGAGCATCCACGCGGAGGAGCGTCGGACGAAGAGCCGTCGCGTGATCCGTGGATCGTGCGGCATGGCCCCGGCCATGGCATCGAGCATCGAGTGCAGGGTGTGCTGGTCTGGCATCGCCGGCTCCGCGGAACGTGTCCCGGCCACGTGCCGGGATATCGTCCTGAGCATCGGCAGCGGGCCGGATTTCCGTAGCCGCTGGGTTGCTCCTCGAGCGCAGACGTGACGAAGCCCCGCGTGGGCGGGGCTCCGTGCCTGATCCGGGAAGCCTTATCCGAGAAGGCCCGAGAGGCGAATGCGAATGCCGACCCACTCCGCACGGTGGGCCGGCGGCAAGTAGTACAAGGGAGTGTCCCTCCGGTTAGCGCTGCGTAGCGCGCGTACCCGCGCGCCGGATGGCCGTTCGGGGCCTCGACATCCGGTGCCCTCCCCTCCCTGCACAGCCAACGCTAGCCCTCGCGAAGATCGTGCGAGTGCGCACATGCACGCAGATGCCGAGGTTTGCGCACTTCCGCTCGCTTCGAGGAGGAATTCGCCCCGGCTAGGTGGATGCCTGGCGGGGGATGAGGGTCATCGGCCGCGGTGGGCGTGGACGTCCTCGTAGGTGAGTGAGGCCGCGAGGCAGAACCCTCACCTCCATCTCCTCTCCCATGAATGGGAGAGGAGCGCCGGATGTCGGGGTGATGACGTCACGAGTCGAGTGCGTAACGCAGCACGCCGCCGGCGGACTCGCAGCGCACAAGGCGGTCCGCCTCGAGGCAGTCGAGGTGCCCGATGACCTCGATCATGGCCTGCGCGATCCGCGCGCCGGTCAGTCGAGGGAAAAGCGCGCGCGCGATCTCGTGCGCGCACAGCGCCTCGCCGCTCGCGAGCGCGTCGCGCACCTGCCGCGCGCGTCGTGCGTGGTGCGTCACGAACTGCTCGATGAGCCGCGCGGGAGCTTCCACGGCGTCGCCGTGTCCCGGGAGGATGCGCGTCGGCCGCAGCGCGGCGATCGCCTCGACGCTGGCGAGGAACGGCGGCAACGAGGGCCAGCGCGGCGCATCCCCAGATCCCGAAAGCCCGGCGCCCGCGATCACACCGGGGAACTGCAGGCCGGGCGTTGGGATCGTCGTCGGCAGCAACGCGTCACCGCTGCACAGCTCGCCGGTCTCGTCGACGAAGGCGACGAGGTGCCCCGGCGTGTGTCCTGACGTCGCGATCAGACGCAGCGTGCGCCCGTCCGCGAGCGCGAACGTCGAGCGTTCGGCGGCATCCTCGAGCGCGTGCGCGGGGCACGACTCCCAGCGCAGGTCGAGGCGCGTGCCGGCCTCCGCCATCGCCTCGACAGCGTCCTCCGGGCATCCGTGCCGTCGCAGCTCCTCGAGGCGCGCGTTCCGCTGCGCCCAGTAGCCCGCGTATCCGGCGACGAGCGCGGGCCACGCTGCGCGCGCCGCGACGATGTGTGCGCCCTCGGCCGCCCAGCGCGCCGCGAGCCCCGCGTGGTCGATGTGCTCATGCGTGACGACGACGGCGCGCACGTCGCTCGGCGCGAACCCGATCCCGCGCGCCTGCTCGACGAGCGCGTCCCACGCCTCGATGCCCCCGAGATCCCCGTCGAGCCCCGCGTCCACGAGGATGTATCCGCCCTCGCGCAGCGCGAACGGCCAGACGTTGTTCGAGGCGAGATGGATGACGTTACTCGAAGTCGGCATGGAGACTGCTGCTACTGGTCAGTACGCAAGCGGAGTGAGGAGGTTAGACGGGAGGGGGTGGATCTCTGGAAGCCAATGATTCATCACGGTTCGGACGGCGGCGAGGAGATAGGCCGGCGCGCCCGGTGCGACGACCACCTGATCGATGAGAGCATCTACGTCGACGCGAATGCGGATGCTAACGGGGTGTGGATCGAACGCGACGCCCATCGTCGGCGTTTCCACCACTGCTAGACGCATTTCATGCTCGTCGCGGTAAGCGGCATGCTTCCGAAACGCATAGGACAGCGGGTCGCTGACGTTCGGAGGCGGGGCGGTCATGTCCTCGTATGCGATCATCCCAGCAGAAATTTCAGATTCGGCGTCCTGAAGCGCCGAGTGAAGTCTCTCGAATGTGCTGCGGATTGCGATCCCGTGGTTAGGTGAGTACAGGCGCCACATCGCCATCGACTCTTCCTCGTTTAGATGCCACGAATTGACGTACACATAGTCGGCCTTGTTATTGATGAGCCGTTGGATGGTCGGATTGTCTGGAAGCCCCAACGGTCCAAGTTTCAGCGCCACGGCCGGGATCAGATCCCGAGGTATCACTCCTTCGCGCGGATCCGTTGCCCGCATGAGCGCGAGATTCGCGAAGTTAAGTTCCCTTGTGCTGATTAGGTCGATGAACTTAGGGATGTCCATGTAACGCCAAAGGGTCGGGTTACCCGTAACTTGACGCGGATTTCCTGGTCCGTGGCGGGCTACGAGCGACATCTAGTGCGTGCCCTTTGCGGCGCGCTCGATGAGGTACTTGCGCAGCAAGATCAGCGCCTGCTGCACGGCGCGGCGCTTCGTCTGCTCGCGGCCCTGGAGGAAGCGGAACGTCATGTACTCGACGTTGTCCGCGTCCGCGAGGGCGAGGTGCATCGTGCCGGCGGGCTGGCCCTCGAGCGGCTCGTTGCCGGCGATGCCCGTGAGGCCGAGGCCGAGGTCGCTCTTCAGCGCGACGCGCGCGGCCTTCGCCATCGCCTCGGCCGTCTCGCGGCTGTAGAGGCCGTGCGTCGCGATCGTCTCGGCGGGGACGCCGTACATCGTCTTCACCTCGGTCGCGTAGGAGACGATGCCGCCGCGGAAGTAGTCGGATGAGCCGTCGACGTCCGTGATCGCGCTCGCGATCGCGCCGCCGCTCGCGCTCTCCATCAGGCCGAGCGTGAGCCCCTGCTCGCGCAGCATCCGGCCGACGCCCGCCGACATCGAGTCGTCGTCGACGCCCCAGATCGCGCCCGGGATGAGCCGGCGGATCTCCGCCTCGACCGGCGCGATGAGCGCCTGCGCCTCCTCCCGGGTCTTCGCCTTCGCCGCGAGGCGGAGCGCGACGCCATCGGCGCGCGCGTAGGTGCCGATGGACGGGTTCGTGCCCGAGAGGACCGAGGTCAGCGCTTCGTCCAGCGCGGCCTCGCCGAGGCCGACCGTCTTCAGCGTGCGCGACACGAGGATCGCGTCGGCGCGACGCTCCAGCTCGGGGGCGACGAGCGTCTCCCACATGTGGTGCGTCTCCGCCGGTGGGCCGGGCATCACCACGATGACCTTGCCGTCGCGTTCCACCCACCAGCCGGGGGCGGTGCCGCGCGGATTCTCGAGGACGCGCGCGCTCGGAATGCGCATCGCCTGCTTGATGTTGCGCGGCGGCATCGGGTCGATGCCGCGCCGGGCGAAGTTCGCGCGCAGCAGCGCCTCCTGCTCGGGGTCCACGAAGAGCTCCTCGCCCATCGCGGCGCCCACCATCTCGCGGGTGATGTCGTCCTCGGTGGGGCCGAGGCCGCCCGTGGTGAAGATGTAGTCCGAGCGGTCGAGCGCGCGCTTCAACGCCTCGGTCAGTCGCGCGGGGTTGTCGCCGACCTGGGTCACCCACAGCAGGTCGATGCCGTACTGCGGCAGCTGTCCCGCGATGTACGACGCGTTCGTGTCCGTGATCTCACCGAACATGATCTCGGTGCCGATCGAAACGATCTCCGCGCGCATCGTTGCCCCCTCGCCGTCCCGGTAGTGCGGCGCCGAGGATAGCAGGGTGCCGCCCACGGCCGTGTCAGCGCGTGCTGGCCAGCACCGGCAACGCGATCGCCGCCAGGATGAGGGCGCCCACGACCAGCACGAGGACCTCGCGCCGCTGCAGGGCGAAGGTGGCGTGCAGCGCCTCGCCGATCGCGCTGCGCGCTTCGCGTCCGGCGCCGGCGAGGTCGAAGGGGATCTCGGGCAGCTGGAACGAGCCGGCGCGTGCGCGTTGTCGCACCGTCGTTGCGTCCGGCATGCGCTGGCCGCCGCGCAGCGCGCGCCTCGCGACGTAGGCGATGCCGATGAGACGGATGAGCCAGATCAGCAGCGCGGGCATGGGGCCTCCGCGGGCCGAATCCAGAGGGTGAGCGGAGGGTAGCAGAACCGGGAAAGCGCCCTCGTCGTACCGCGGGGGCGCACCGCGGTTCTGTTATGCTCCGCGCCCGACAGCCGAGAAGGAGGCACGCGTGCAGGAACAGCGAGGCGACGCGCAGGCCGCAGCGGCGATCCACGAGGCCGCAGAGCGCATTCGTCAGAACGTTGCCCGCGTGATCGTCGGCGCCGAGGACACCGTCAACATGGTGCTCGTCGCGCTGCTGGCGGGCGGACATGTGCTCCTCGAAGACGTGCCCGGCACCGGCAAGACGGTGATGTCGCGCGCGTTCGCGGCCTCCATCGGCGGCGAGTTCCGGCGCATCCAGTTCACGCCCGACCTGATGCCCTCCGACATCCTCGGCATCAACTTCTACTCGCAGAAGAGCGGCGAGTTCGAGTTCCGCGCCGGCCCGCTCCTTGCGAACGTCGTGCTCGCCGACGAAGTGAACCGCGCGACGCCGCGCACGCAGTCCGCGCTCCTCGAGGCGATGGAGGAGCGCACGATCTCGATCGACGGCGAGACGCGACCGCTGCCGAAGCCGTTCGTCGTGCTGGCCACGCAGAACCCCGTCGAGCTCGAGGGCACCTTCCCGCTGCCTGAGGCGCAGCTCGACCGCTTCCTCGTGCGTCTGAAGGTCGGCTATCCGACCGTCGAGGGTGAGCTCGAGATCCTGCGTCGCTTCGAGACGCTCTCGCCGTTCGAGTCGCTGCAGCCTGTCGTACAGGCTGCGGACCTTGTCGCGCTCTCGGCGCGGCGGCCAGGGATCCCTGTCGAGGACGCGGTCGCGCGCTACGCGGTCGCGCTGGTGCGCGCGACGCGCGCGCACGTCGCGTTCGATCTCGGCGCAAGCCCGCGCGCGACGCTCGCGCTCTTCCGGGCAGCGCGCGCCCTCGCCGCGATCGATGGGCGCGACTATGTGCGCCCCGATGACGTGAAGGCGCTGGCGCACCCCGTGCTCGCGCACCGCCTGCTGCTGTCGAGCAATACGCGGCTGCGCGGCCGGACCGCCGATGACGTCCTCGAC
>CAIXBH010000078.1 GCA_903917615.1 uncultured Chloroflexota bacterium
GACCCCTGCAAGTACCTCCTCCTCTTCGTGGTCGCTCGACTCTCCTGACCCGCCGGACCGCGGGATCCGAGCGCGTGCGGTGGGGCGCCGCAGGGCGCAGAATCCGTTGATGCCGAGAGCCGCCCGCTCCCCACTCTTCTACGGTTGGTACATCGTCGCCGTCGCGGCGATGGCGCAGTTCATCACGGGCGGTACGCAGACCTACGCCATCGGCGTGTTCCTCAAGCCGATGACCGAGGACCTGGGCTGGACGCGGGAGAGTTTCTCCGCGGTCCAGACGGCCTCGACGGTGGTGATGGGGCTCGCCGGGTTCGTCATCGGCGGGTTGGTGGACCGGCGCGGGCCGCGGATCCTGCTCCTCGTCGGTGGCATCGTCGCGGGCGCTGCGCTGTGCGCGATCAGCCGCGTCCACCAGCCTTGGGAGTTCTGGCTGCTGCGCGGCGTCGGGCAGACGCTCGGCGCCGCGATGGCGGGCAACCTCGTCGTCAACGTGACCGTCGCGAAGTGGTTCGTCGCACGTCGAGGCATGGCGATCTCGATCGCCTCGCTCGGGTTCTCGCTTGGTGGTGTGCTGCTCGCTCCCCTGATCTCGGTCGTCATCGGAGCGTACGGCTGGCGGTTCGCATGGGTGATGCTCGGCCTGATGGTCTGGGTCTGCACCATTCCGTCAGTGCTGATCATTCGTGCGACGCCCGAGGAGATGGGCCTCCAGCCAGACGGCATGACCGGCGCGGAGGCGCAGGCCTACACACAGCGGAAGCACCGCGCATCCGCCGCGAGCGAAGTGCAGTGGACGCGCGCCGAGGCGCTGCGCACACCGGCCATCTGGATGGTGATCGCCGCATACGGGCTGGGCAGCGTCGGCTTCGGGGCGCTGTTCATCCACCTCATCCCGTTCCTCACAGACATGGGCTTCGGGCGCTCGACCGCGGCGGTGTTGTTCGGCACGCAGGCCTGGTCATCGCTCATCTCCAAGCCCGTGTGGGGCGCGTTGATGGATCGGTTCCACGCCCGTTTCCTGAGTGCGGCCGGGTTCACCGTCTGCGCCGTCACGCTGGTGCTGATGATCCCCGCGGCATCGACCGGGTCCGTCCTGCCGATGGGCGCCTTGCTGCTGGCCTACGGATTCGGGATCGGCGGCGTCATCCCGCTGCAGGAGACGGTGTGGGCGAGCTACTTCGGACGGCAGCACCTCGGCTCGATCCGCAGCGTCGGAATGCCGTTCACGATCGTGTTCGGAGCGGGCGGGCCGCTCTTCGCCGGCATCATGTACGACCGCACGGGCAGCTACGGCGGCGCGTTCCTCGCATTCGCGCTCGTGCAGATGATTGGCGTCGTCCTGCTCCTCCTGGCCGTCCCGCCACGCCGGAGCGACCAGGACGTCGGGCCAGCAGTACCGCCAATCTCCGCCTGACAGGCCTCCGCGGGACGCCGGCTCGAGATCGACGCATACCCACCGCCACCACCTGACTGCACGTGACCCAATCGTGTCGATTTCTTCATCGTGGATTCACGAAGGGGTCACTCCCGGGAAACGGCCACTTCGCAGGATGCAGGGTGTCGCGCCAGAAGGGGCGAATTGTCGAAGGGACCGTAGACATGGCGATGATCACCCAGGAGGCCACCGCGGCGGCGCGCGCAGGGGGACTCGATCTCACAACGGCGAGCATCGCCGACCTCAATGCCGCGTTCGACGCGGGCACGCTCACGTCCGAGCGGCTGGTGCAGATGTACCTCGACCGCATCGAGGCGTACGACCACGCGGGGCCACAGATCAACGCGGTCCTGGCCATCAACGCGAGCGCATTGGCGACCGCGCGCGCGCTCGACGCCGAGCGCGCCGCCAGCGGCCCTCGCTCGCCGCTGCACGGCATCCCGATGATCCTGAAGGACGTCTTCGACACGGCCGACATGCCGACGACCGGCGGCTACCTCCCACTGAAAGGCGTGAAGCCGACGCAGGACGCAACGATCGTGAAGCGTCTGCGGGATGCCGGCGCGATCATGCTCGCGAAGGTGAACCAGAGCGACTGGTACGCCAACCCCGACATCATGGCGAGCAGCACGCTCGGCGGCTCGACGCTGAATCCGTTCGCGCTTGACCGCACGCCGGGTTGGTCCAGCGCCGGCACCGGCGCGGGCCTCGCGGCGCACTTCGCGACGGTCGGCCTCGGCAGCGAGACCGGGTTCTCGATCCGCACGCCCACCAGCGACAGCAACCTCTTCGGCCTCTCGACCACGTCCGGCCTGATCAGCCGGGCTGGCCAGATGTGGAGCTACATCACCGGCGAACGCGGCGGTCCGATGGCGCACAGCGTCTACGACCTCGCCGCGACGCTGGACATCATCGCCGGCTTCGACAGCGCCGACCTGTGGACCGCGAACAGCCTGGGCAAGATGCCGATGGAGCCATACGTCAGCTTCATCGACGCCGACGGCCTGCGCGGTGCACGTGTCGGCGTGATGAAGGAGGCCTGGGACTTCACGCCGGTCGACCCGGACGTGATCGAACTCGCCAAGCGGGCAATCGCCGTGTTCGCCGACCACGGCGCAGCGGTCTTTGACCCCGTCTCGATCGGCGTGGACCTGCCGAACTACCTCACGGCGAACAGTTCCCCGAGCCGGTACGAGCGAATTCAGGCCGTGAACCAGTACCTGTCGCGCCAGGGCCCGGAGTACCCATTCAAGAACGCCCGCGAGCTCCTGCTCGACCACGCGGGCGTCCCGGAGCGGCCGCAGGATCGCGCGGGCATCGAGCGCCCGATCGACCTCGACCGTGACCCGCAGTACCGCGCGACGCTCGAAGGCCGCGTGAAGCTCCGGGAGGCGGTCGTCAGCGTGATGGACCGTCTCGGACTGGACGCGCTGATCTACCCGCACAAGCTGCACGGCCCGCTGGAGATCGGCCCGAAGGACGACCCTCAGCGCGCCTACAAGCCGAACCAGCTGAGCCCCAACACGGGCCTGCCGGCGTTCATCGTGCCGATGGGCTTCACGCCGGCCGGATTGCCGGTGGGACTCGAGATCCTCGGGCGCCCGTGGAGCGAGCCGACGCTGATCAAGCTCGCCAGTGGCTTCGAGGCAGTGACCGACAACCGCCGTGTGCCCGCCACGACGCCTGCCCTCCCGGGCGAGCACATCGAGCTCTAGCGACCGCTCTGCGGCCGCACATGAAGAAGCCCGCCAGGTGGCGGGCTTCTTCGCGTCTCCGCTGTGATCTGCGCCGCTACGGCTGCAGCACCTGCACCACCGGCGCGACCGAAGCGAGCCCGTCCAGCCCGCGGACGGTGCTCACGAGCCTGTCCATCGCAGCCTTGCCGCCGGGGTATCCCGGGAGGCACTCCTGGAGGTGCTCCACGAGCTGGTCGAATGTCCACTCCATCCGCGCATACGGGTAGTGCCCGAAGAATGCGCGCCCGTCCTTCAGCTTGAGCGTGACGCTCGGCGAGAACATGGGGTGCCCCCACACCGGAATCACCTTCGAGTGGTTCGCGATGAAGTCGTTGATCGCCGGGTCCTTGGTGAGGTCGGTCCCCGCCGGCGCGAACGTCTTTCCGCCGACGACAGGGAAGCCGCCGTAGACCGCCGCGTTGGCGATGAAGAACTTGGTCTGGTCGCCCGCCCGGCGCGAGTCGGCGCGGCCAAACGCCTCGGGACTCGGGTACAGGTTCTCGATGTAGTTCATCGACACCTCGACGACGTCGAGGTCGGCGGTGTTCACGCCGTGCTCGTTCATCATCTCGACGATCAGGTCGATCACCGGCTGGTTGTACCCGGCGGTCGGGTACATCCGGAACATGATGTTGAGCAGCTTGTACGTGCTGCCGAGCCCCTCCGTGACCGAGGCGAGATCGATGTCCATCGGACCACCGAAGGCGATCGCCACGTCGCCCTTGTTGGTGCCGGCAAACGTCTTGTAGAAGCCCGAGGGCCCCTCGATCGAGGTCTCCGAGCCCTTCAGGTCACCGCGCCGCGCGAGCAGCGCGGCGGCGACGCCCTGTCGTGCCGCATTCGGCTCGTGGATCGCCGTGGCGCCGCCGCCGGAGAGCAGGCCGCCCGCCATGTTCGCGGCGAGGTCGATCGCGGACATGAAGCCTTCCTCATCAAGTCCGAGGACCTTGGCAGAGACCATGGCTGCGCCCATCGTGGCGTAGATCGGGCCGGGCCGGAATCCCTGCGCAGCGGTGGCCGGGATGAAGTCGTCGCAGAGCCGGGTGAGGAACTCGTAGCCGGCGGCGAGGGCGACGATGACGTCCTTGCCGCTCTTCCCTTCGAGCTCGGCATTGACGAGTGCCGCGGGGATCAGCGCCGGCCCGGGGTGCGTCAGCATCCGGTAGGAGTCGATGAGGCCGGACGCCCACATCACCTCGGAGTTGGCAAAGGCGGCGCCCAGCCGCGTGGCCGTGTCGCCATCCGTCAGGATCGTCGCGCCGTTCGGGCGAGCCTCTTCGGCCTTCGCAAGTTGCATCGCCGCCTTGCCGCGGGCCGTGACGGAGCCGAGCGGGGCGCTGGTCAGCGCCATCAGCGCGAGCGCCTTCACCTTGTCTACGACTGCGGGGGGCAGATCCTCATACTTCAGCGCCGCCGCCCAGTGCGCGAACTGCCTGCTGATCGAGTCGGCCATCGGAGCCTCCTTGTGCGCGAGTCCAGGGCACGGGCGCGTGTCGCCCGCGAACCGCGCGGAGCATACGCCCGTGACCAGCGCTGCGGACATCGAGGGCTGCCGGGTCGAGCGTCCGGAGCCACCCCCGCCTGGCTGCACCGCGCGTGGGCGCTACGTCTTCACCAACGTGAGCGCGGTCACTCCGGGGAATCCCCCGGCGAACGTCGTGGTGAACTGCGAGTTGATCGCGGGGCCGGCTCCAACGATGTACAGCACGTAATCGCCGGTCGCGGTCTGTGCCCACACACCAGTGGCGCCCACGCCTCCCAGCGCGGTCGCGAGCTGATCCACCGATCCGCCGCGGAACGCGATCAACGCGAGCCCCCCCGGGCTGACCGCCGGCGTGGAGAGGAATCCGCTGCTCGCGACCATCGAGATCGTGTAGGCCTGTGTCGCCGTGGCGCCGGTCGCATCGGTGACCTGCACCGTGAAACTCCCGGCGGCCGATGTCGTGGGCGCACCGCTCAGTAGACCCGAGCCTGTGTCGAGGGTGAGGCCAGCCGGCAACGCGCCCGCCGATATGGACCAAACGTAGGGCGCGGTGCCCGCGCTGGCGGTCAGCAGCTGGGCATAGTTCATGCCGACCGACCCGCCGGGCAGTGTCGCTGGACTGATGGAGAGTGTGGTCGCAGGGCCAAAGGCAATCGACAGGACCTGCGTCGCCGTGGCGTTCGTGCTGTCCATGACCTGCACCGTGAACGTGGCCGTCGTGGACGCCGTCGCTGCTCCGCTCAAACTGCCATTTGTGCTCAGGGCGATACCCGAAGGCAGGGCGCCGGAGGAGATCAACCATGTGTACGGTGCTGTCCCGCCAGTCGCCGCGAGCGTCTGCGTGTAGTTCGCGCCGACCACACCGTTCGGGAGGCTGGTGGTCGCAACCGCAAGCGCGGTACCGGCGGCCCCAAAAATCAACGGTAGAGGCTGCAGGGCAATCGCGTTCGTGCTGTCCGTGACCTGCACTACGACACTCGTAGCCACCGCGCTCGTCGGCGTGCCGCTGAGCAGCCCGGTCGATGGATCGAGCGAAAGCCCGCTGGGAAGCGTGCCGACGGTGATCGACCAGATGTATGGCGCTGTCCCTCCCGTCGCCGTCAACGTCTGCGAGTAGTTCACGCCGGCCGTGGCGCTCGGCAGCGACGTCGTCGTGATCGCGAGCGAACTTGCGCCGGGTATGACCTGGATCGACGTCGCGAGGGTCGCACTCGCGTTCGCGGCATCCTGCGCGCGCACGGTGAAGCTCGCAGCCACGACCGTGGTCGGCGTGCCGCTGATCACCCCGCTACTGGCGTTCAAACTGAGACCAGACGGCAACGATCCTCCGATGATTGACCAGGAGTACGGCGGCGTACCTCCCGTTGCGGCGAGGGTCTGCGCATAGGCCGTGCCGACGAATCCGCCCACGAGCGAGGTCGTGGAGATCGCAACGGGCGTCGGCGTTGCCACCGGCGGGGCGGCGGTCGCAGTCGCGGTCGGCGTGGCAGTCGCTGTCGCTGTCGCTGTGGCCGTTGCCGTTGCCGTTGCCGTTGCCGTTGCCGTTGCTGTCGCTGTGGCAGTCGCGGTCGCCGTCGCCGTCGCCGTCGCCGTCGCGGTCGCAGTGGCAGTCGCGGTCGCAGTAGCGGTCGGAGTCGCGGTGGGGGTCGCGGTCGGCACGGCGGTGGCAGTGGGGGTCGGCGTGGGAGTGGGCGTCTGCGCGCGAACCGAAAGCGGGCTAGCGATGAGCAGCGTGGCAACGATGAGGGGAATCGGTACGACGAGCACCTTGAACAACAGGTTCATGTCGCACTCC
>CAIXBH010000079.1 GCA_903917615.1 uncultured Chloroflexota bacterium
GGTGCCGGCGGCTGCGCTACCCACGGCCGTGCTTCCCGCCGGGGCGGCCACGGTGGGGCGCGCGGCCTGCGCGGTGGGCGCGCTGGGGAGCTCGAGCCGCCCGCTGGCGGCGTCGCCCTGTCCGGCGAGCCCGAGCCCGAGGGCGATCGCCACAGCTGCCGCGCCGAAGGGCGCGACTGTGGGAAGCCCCAGCGGGTGATCCGTCAGGTACGAGGTCAGCCCGCCCGTCACGGCGAAGATCACCAGCGCAAGCGGCACGCCAAACTCGATCATCCGCTGGAGGAATGTCTCTCCCGCGACGAGGCCGGCAAGGACGGCAACGAAGGCTGCGCCCCAGATCAGGGCGAACGTGCGCGCAGGCAGGCGCGCACGCAGGATGCCCGCGACCAGGCCGACGAGGAGCGCTCCGATGGTCACGGACGCGGTGTTGAAGAACGCGTCGTCCGGCGAGCGGAGGGGGAGCGAGAGCAGTGCGGCGAGGATCGCCGCGACAGAACCGGTGAGCAGGCCAAGAAGCATCGAGCGATCCTCCGTAGAGCGAGGCGGGGGTGTTCGGTGATGGGCCGATGTTCGCAGTGAATCGTTATGAAAGTGCCACTCTCCCGTGCACGTCAGCGGGAGACGGTCGGATCGCGACGGCAGAGGATTGGGCTAGTCGATCTCGAGGATCAGCGGGGCGTGGTCTGAGGGCTTCGGTCCCTTGCGGAATTCGCGATCGATGTCGCACGCGTGCACGCGTTCCGCGAGGTCATGCGACACCAGCGCGAGGTCGATGCGCAGGCCGAGGTTCTTGTGGAAGTTCCCGGCGCGGTAATCCCACCAGGTGTATCGGACGGTCTCCGGCTGCACCCGCCGGAACGCGTCCTGCAGGCCACGTGCTTCGATCGCCGCGAGGCGGCCGCGTTCCTCCGGCGTGACATGCGTCGAGCCGACGAATCCGGCGGGGTTGTACACGTCGATGTCCGCGGGCGCGATGTTGAAGTCGCCGGTCACCACGAGTGGATGGTCGGAGAGCTGCCCGACGCGCTCCGCCATGGCATCGAGAAACTCGAGTTTTGCCGGGAACATCGGATCGTCAAGCGTGCGTCCGTTGATGACGTAGGTGCTGACGATCCGCACCCCGTCGATGGTCGCCTCGACCCAGCGGCCCTCATCGGGCAGGGGCGCTTCCGGCAGGCCGCGCACGACGTCGAGCGGAGGCCGGTCGCGCGGTGCGAGGATCGCGACGCCCGCCCACGCACCGGTGCTGTAGTCGGCGGCGACGTAGCCGACCTCGGCGAGCGCCATGTGCGGGAAGGCATCGGCCGTGCTCTTGGTCTCCTGGAGGCAGAGCGCGTCGGGCCGGTGCTGCTCGAGGAACTCGAGGACGCGCGGGAGCCGCGCCTTCACCGAGTTGACGTTCCACGTCGCGATCTTCATGGCCGCCAGTGTAGGTGCGCGCCCCGCAACGTTGGTGTTGCGCCCGTCCGGTGTGACGAGGTCGGCGTGACGATCGGTCCGCTCGTTGCGGTATCGTCGAACTCAGAACAGGAGCGACGTCACGATGCATCGCCGCCACGTCGCCTCCGTCGTGCTCACCTGTTGTGTGGCACTGATCGGCGCGCGCACCTCGACGCCTGCGCCATCGGCGGCGACGGCGACTCCCGCGTCCGTCGTCAACCCCGCTGTCCAGACGCCTACGCCGGGGGCCCCCGCTGCGGCCGCGCCCACGGTCGCAGCGACGCCGTCCGTCGCCCCGACCAGCCTCGCGCCGCCGACCGCCACCCCGACGGGCGTCGCGTCATCGACCTACGCCTGGGAGTACTGCGCGGCTATCGGCAGCATCGACACCCCGGACGCACGCCTCACGGGGGACGGCGTGCGGACAGTCATTCAGGACGCGCTCGCCGTCGCGGAGAAGCTGCCGAACCGCTTCGCGGACCCGGCGTCGAGGCGGACGCCGATCCCATGGCGTTGTATGGATGGTGGCGTGTGGGCCTGCGATCCGGGCGCGAACCTCCCCTGCGGGCCCGCGAAGACGACCAGGGATCCCTCGGTGGCGATGAACGACTACTGCGCTCAGCACCCGGATGGCGTGCTTCCCGCCTTCGTGACCGGACACGACACGATCTATGCGTGGGCGTGCAAGGGCGGCAGCGCCGTGATCGAGCGGCAAGCCTTCACAGTCGACGCGCGCGGGTTCGTCGCCAACTTCTGGTATCGCCTCGCCCGCCCGTAGCGGGCGAGGGGCCCCGGGAGACTACGAGCCGGGCTTGAACACCATGTCTGCGACCACGAGGAAGAGGATCACCGCGTCGATGCGCGCGACCAGCAGCAACTGGTCAATCTGATCGCGGACCTCGAGGCTGTTCGCGCCCTGTTCCTCGATCATCGCCTTGATCTTGATGAGCTTCCGGGAGAGGTAGCCGACGCCAATCGCGATCGTCGAGAGGATCCCGCCGAGTCCGATCTGGATCCACAGCGGCCGGAACCCCCACGCGTCCCACGCCATCCCCGCGCCAAAGATGAGCACGAGGATCGACAGCGGCGGGTAGACGTACTTCCCAAAGAACTCGACGCGACTGACGACCGCCGCGAGCTCCTCGGGGTTGTCTTCCCGCTGCACGAGGTGTGCGAGGAACTCGAACCCGACGGAACTGCCCAGCCAGATGATGACGGCAGCCACGTGGAAGAATTTCAGGACGTGGTAGAGGTCGAACACTGCGGCACTCCCTTGCGTCTCAGCGACACGCACTGTCCCGGGCGGAGCCGCAGGCGTCAAGATGCTTCGGGGTTATCTGCTGGCGGTAGCGCCCCGCCGGACGATCGTGTTCCCGGTGCCGGGGTCGCGGTCGAGGACGATGAGGTCCTCGATTCGGTCCCGCATCGCGGGCACGTGGCTCACCACCACCACCAAACGATCCTCAGACTCGGTAACGAGCCGCTCGATGCCCTGCATCGCCAGGTCGAGGTGCTCGTCGTCGAGGCTCCCGAAGCCTTCGTCGAGGAAGAACGCATCCAGTCGTCCGCCGCCGCGGTTCACCATCTCCGCGAGCGCCAATGCCAGCGAGAGGGAGGCGAGGAACGTCTCGCCTCCTGAGAGCGTCTCCGCCGGTCGAGAGGTCTCCGCCGCGTTCATGTCGACCACCGCGAACGTGCCGTCGTCCGTGAAGCGGTAGCGCCCGCCGGAGAGGTGCTCGAAGCGTTCGCTGCCGATCTCCGCGAGCGCGGTGCGCTCGTCTTCCAGCAGGTAGCGCAGGAACTTCGAGGGCGTCAGATCGTCTGCGAGCCTGTGGAAGGTGTCGCGCCGCTCGGCGATGGCACGTCCCTCGCGTTCCGCGTCGGCTGCGGCCGCGATCTGCCGCTCCGCCTCCGCGACGAGCGCGTCGAGGGCGGCGATGCGCTGGCCGACCTCGACCAGCGCCTGCTCGAACTCGACGCCCGCGGGCACTTCGGCGTCCGCGAGGAGGGCGTCGCGCCGCTCGGCCGCGCCGCGCGCGATGGTCTCGCCCGCGCCTTTCGCCTCGAGTGCGGCCTTCTTCTCGGCCGCCCAGCGCTCGCGTATCGCGGCGAGGAGCGCCTGCACAGCATCTGCGCCGTCGCCGTCCGTGACCGGAAGGTCGAGGCGTGCCGCCACGCCGGTGAGTCGCACGCGGAGCGCCGTCAGCTCGTGCCGCGCCGCGTCCAGTGCGGCCCCGGCGTTGGCCTCGGCATCGCGTGCGGCGCGTTCGGCGGTCTCCGCAACGGCCACGGCGTGGTCGGCGGCGTCGAGGCGCAGGACGATCGCCTCGAGTCGCTGGGCGGCGTCACCCTTGCCGAGGAGCTTGGTCACGGCGAGGGCGGCAGTCGCGTGTTCGGCGGCCGCCGCTTCCTGCGCGGCGA
>CAIXBH010000080.1 GCA_903917615.1 uncultured Chloroflexota bacterium
CGGCACGGCGGCTGAGGGTGGCGCGCTCGTGGCGGGCGCGCCCGCCGAGCAGGTGGAGGCGATGCGGCTCTTCGGGCTGCGCCTCGGCATCGCGTTCCAGATCGTGGACGACATCCTCGACTTCACGGGCGACCCGGCGGTGATGGGTAAGCCGGTTGGCTCGGACCTCGCGGGCGGCACGCTGACGCTGCCATCGATCCTCTACATGCAGCGCCAGCCGGACGACAACCCGGTGAAGCGCGCGTTTGAGGGCGCGCGACGCAAGGCGAACATCGACCGCGCGATCCGCGAGATCACCTCGTCGGACCTCCTCGACGAGTCGATGCGCACCGCGCGCCACTTCGGTGACGAGGCACTCGACGCGCTGCGCGTGCTCCCGAACGGCGAGGTGCGTGACACCCTCGAGGGCATCGTGAATTACGTCTTCACGCGGAACTCGTAGCGCGCGACGGAGCCTAGTCCTCGATAAGGATCCAGGCGCGATAAAGCGGTGCCGATTCACCCACTTGGAGATTCTGCCTGCCGAACACGATTGGCACGCACCACCCAGCGAAGTACTTCGGTAGACCGAGACGAACAGAACCCGCTAAGCGCCCATCAACGACCTCGACCGTCCCAAGGGTAGGGCCCGACTCCGAGAACTCCCCAGCCGAAATGCTGTACCGACCGGCTGGCACGGCACCGGTGACGCGGACGTTGTCGCCGATCTCCGCTCGTTGCGGTTGGACGTCCACATTGGCCGACCCATCGGTGGTGCGCCGCGAACAGTAACTTCCCTCCGCGGCACGAACCGCTGAAAGGTCGAGAACAACCCCTGCTGGCTCCGCATATGGAACGACCACCGCGGCGAAGGTGTTCCCTCCTTTCACATACACAAACACACAGTCCGATTCCGGCATGAGCAGAGACATCCGCGGGAGCGGGAATGCCAGTTCGACATGCCCGCTAACGTCAGCTTGCCCGGTAGCGAGGTCGTGCGTACCTAGTTCGCTGTTCGGAAAGCCGAGGTGCAGTCGCGCGGTCTCCCCGGGGGAGAGTCCGTCCATCACCACGAGAACCGTCTGCCCCGGCAATGGGGCTGCGGGCTTAACCGACGTGATTCGGCCACCTTTGAACTGCGGACCGGCCAGATACGATCCCCAGCGCACGCATCGATCGGCCGGTGCTGTTGCGGCGCTCGGAGTCGCAACAGCACCGGTCGTCGTCCGCGTCGGGCTCACACTGACGTGATCGGCAGACGGCGCGCACGCCAGAAACGACCAAGCGACAAAACAGACGATTGATCGCGACAACATCTTCACGCGGCCGACTCTAACACTGCGGATCGCCGCTAGACCTCGATCCCCTCGTCAGCGGGCTCTCCTGCCGCGGCAGCCTTCTCCTCCGCCACCCGTGCGCGGCGGGCGGCGTTCACGAAGGCGGCGCTCTTCAGTTCGCGCTCGGCGACGGCGCGCATGAGCGCGTGCATCGCCTGCTCCATGCGGGCGGCGAGGTCGTCCGTGAGGCGGATGCGGCCGGCCTCCTCGTACGGCTGCATCTGGTAGGCGCGCAGCACGCGCAGCGTCGCGCCGTCGATCGGACGGGCATCCTCGACGCTGCGCGCGTCCGCGGCGCACATCACGCCGCCCTCGAGCGGCGCCCACCACGCGGCGTTCGCATCGACGGGGTCGCCGCAGCGCAGGCAATTCGTCATCTCGGGGCGGAAACCGGTTGCCTCGAGCAGCGCGAGCTCGAAGGTCCGCGAGACGACCTGCTGACCGTCGCCTCGGGCGAGACGCACGAGGGCGGTGTGCAGCAGGTCATGCACGCCCTCGGCCTCGGCGTGCTCGACGGTGAAGCGGTCCGCGAGCTCGAGGAGGTACATCGCGGCGCTGAGGCGGTCGAGGTCGCTGTGCAGCGCGGCGAAGGCGTCCTCGGTCTGCGCCTGCGTGACCACGTCGAGGTTGCGGCCGAGCGCGAGGACGACCTCGACGAGGGTCAGGGGCTCGAGGTGACCGGCGAGCTTGCTGCGCGAGCGCAGGACGCCCTTCGCGACGACGTCGACTTTGCCTCGACCGGGGGTAAGGAGCGTGACGATGCGGTCGGCCTCGCCGAGGCGGCGGTAGCGCAGCACGATGGCGGGGGTGCGGATGACTCGGGGGGCGCGGGCGGGCATCAGTGGTCTCCTCGGGGGCCGCTGGGGAGCGCCCCCACCCCAACCCTCCCCCGTAAAGGGGGAGGGGGCAGACTCGCGGAGGGAGAATCACCTCCACCCCAACCCTCCCCCATCAAGGGGGAGGGGGAAGAACCTCGGCGAATGGCTCCGGGGGCGCGGGCGGGCATGTCAGAACGCCCCCACCCCAACCCTCCCCCGTAAAGGGGGAGGGGGAAGAAGGTCCACCGATTGCGGGGGCGGCGCCACCCCTGTCCCCTCCCCGGCGCGGGGAGAGGAGTCAATCCAGTAACCGGGGGCGCTGCGCCCCGCGTACCCCCCAGCGGAACTTTGAGCGGGGGCGGCCCCACCCCCGTCCCCTCCCCGGCGCGGGGAGGGGAGACCAACCAAGATGTGGGGAC
>CAIXBH010000081.1 GCA_903917615.1 uncultured Chloroflexota bacterium
GCTCCAGGGCTTCCGCGCCCTGGACGCGAAGCACGAGGACCGGCGCGGCCGGGAGATGCTGCGCTCGCTGGAGGCGTTCATGCCCCGCGCGCGCGACCTCGACTGGGACGTCCAGGCGGCGGTCCTGCCCCTCGCCGCGGCCGCGATCACCGTCCTCCGGGAGCGATTCGCCGTCCCGGACGGGCCGGTCGCGCCCTCCGGCGTGTAACGGCGACACCGCGAGGGCGGGCGCAAGACGAAGATGGTGGGGGACTGCGCAGCCGCGCAGTCTGAGAGGAGCACTCCATGCCGCAGACCCTCAGCGTGATCAAGGCCGACATCGGCGGGTGGGTGGGGCACACCGCGATGCACCCCGAGGTGCTCGACCTTGGTCGTGAGCGCCTCGCGCAGGCCGTGCAGAGCGGGCTGTTGATCGACGGACAGGCGCACGCTTGCGGCGACGACATGTTCCTCGTCATGTCGCACGAGCGCGGCGAGGACAACACCGAGGTCCACGAGTACGCGTGGGACACCTTCACCGCGGGCACCGAGGTCGCGAAGAAGCTGAAGCTCTACGGCGCGGGGCAGGACCTCCTCGCCGACGCCTTCTCCGGCAACATCCGCGGCATGGGGCCGGGCTCCGCGGAGATCGAGCTGGTCGAGCGCCAGTCGGAGCCGGTGATCGTGTTCATGGGCGACAAGACATCGTCCGGCTCGTTCAACCTGCCCTTCTACAAGATGTTCGCGGACCCGTTCAACACCGCCGGCCTCGTCATCGCGGAGGCGCTGCACCAGGGCTTCGCGTTCGAGGTCCACGACCTGAAGAACCACAAGAAGATCATGTTCAGCGCGCCCGAGGAGCTGTACGACCTGCTGGTCTTCATCGGCTCGCCCGCGCACTACGCGATCAAACGCGTGATCGCGCGCTCCACCGGCGAGGTCGCCGCGGTCTCCTCCACCGACAAGCTCTCGCTCATTGCGGGTCGCTACGTCGGTAAGGACGACCCGACCGCGATCGTGCGCTGCCAGAACGCGTTCCCCGCGGTGGGTGAGGTGATCGAGCCGTTCACGACCCCGTACATCGTCGAGGGCTTCATGCGCGGCTCGCACTACGGCCCGTGGATGCCGACCTCGCTGGGCGACGCGCACCCCGCGCGCTTCGACGGCCCGCCGCGCGTGGTCGCGCTGGGCTTCCAGCTCGCGAACGGCAGACTCATCGGCCCGCGCGACATGTTCGACGATCCGTCGTACGACAACGCCCGCCAGAAGGCGAACGACATCGCGGACTTCCTGCGCCTGCACGGCCCCTTCGAGCCGCACCGCCTGCCGCTCGATGAGATGGAGTACACGACGATGCCCGCGGTCGCCGCGAAGATGGCGAACCGCTGGAGCGAGGTCTAGCCCTCGACCCGTTCGAGGCGACGTGAACTGCGGGCGTGCGTAGCGGCTCTCCGCCAGTCCTGTTGAGGTGCATCAGGCGGGCGGCCCACCCCTGCCCCTCCCGGCGCGGGAGGGGTTGAAACTTGAAGGGCTCCGCCCTGCACGCATCCCGGATCAGGCTGAGCTTTGTCGGATGCACGCTCTGGCCCCCTCGCCCATTTATGGGAGAGGGCGGGGGGTGAGGGCCTCCCCGAACCGTCCTCGACCCGCGACAATGCGAGCAACTCCAGCCCCCTCGGAAGAGAGTCACCAATGCCCAACCCGCGACTGATGCTGGCCACCGGCAACGCCGGGAAGGTGCGCGAGATCCGCGCGATCCTCGGCGACGTGGGGTGGGAGATCCTGACGCCGCTCGAGGCGGGCTTCGCGTTGGCGCCGGTCGCCGAGGGCGGACGCTCGTACACCGAGAACGCGATCTCGAAGGCGGTCGCCGCCGCGCGCATCAGCGGCCTGCCCGCCCTCGCCGACGACTCGGGCATCGAGGTGGACGCGCTCGACGGGCAGCCCGGCGTGACGAGCGCGCGCTACGGCGGCCCCTCGATGCGCAACGACCACGACCGCAACGCGCTCATCCTGCACCAGCTCGATGGCGTCCCACAGCCTCGACGCACCGCGCGCTTCCGCGCCGTCGTCGCGCTGGTGCTCCCCGGTGACCGCGTCTTCACGCGCGAGGGGGTCGTCGAGGGGCGCATCGCGCTCGCGCCGCAGGGCGCGAACGGCTTCGGCTACGACCCGATCTTCCTGCTCC
>CAIXBH010000082.1 GCA_903917615.1 uncultured Chloroflexota bacterium
GCCCGGCCCCGGTGACGTCCAGCGCGTACAACTCGAAGTTGCGCAACTTCTACCCGGGCAACTACCCCCCGGGTATGGAGTGGATGGTCAACTCCTGGAAGGCCAAGTAGTCGCAGCCCCGTCGAGGTTCGCCTCGACCAGCAGCGGATACGCGAAGGGGGCCGAGCAATCGGCCCCCTTCTTCTTGTCTTCTTGCGTGTCCGAAGAATCTGGTCGGGGTGCGCGGATTTGAACCGCGGACTTCTGCGTCCCAAACGCAGCGCTCTGCCAGGCTGAGCTACACCCCGCCGTCTCGAATACGTCATTGTTGCGCGCCCCGGCGGGCGGGCGCCAGTCGAGGGCTGTCGCGGCGTCGACGCTCAGTCTCGGCGGGGCTCCGTCTGGTGCGCCGCGCCCCGGATCTCGTCGACGCTGGTGACGCCCTCGGCAGCGCACCATGCCTCGAGCTCGCGGAGGATGCGCCACGGTGCCGAAGGGTCGAGGAAGGTCGCCGTGCCCACCTGCGCCGCCGTCGCGCCGGCCATGATGAACTCCACGACGTCGGTGCCGGTCATGATGCCGCCCGAGGCGACCACCGGGATGGACACGACCGACGCCGACAGGAAGACGTTCCGGATCGCGATCGGCTTCACCGCGGGGCCGGACAGGCCCCCGAAGCCGTTCGGGATGACCGGCCGGCGGCGCTTCACGTCGATCATCATCGCGGGCACGGTGTTCGACACGGTGATCGCGTGCGCCCCCGCCTGCTCCACCGCCTGCGCGATCGGGCGGATGTCGGACACGCTCGGCGTCAGCTTCACGATGAACGGCAGCGAGGTGTTCGCCGCGACCTCGCGGACAACGCCTGCGGCCGCGTGCGGGTCCTGACCGAACTCGAGGCCGCCCGCCTCGACGTTGGGGCAGGAGATGTTCACCTCGAGGCCGGCGATGCCGGGCACGCCGTCGAGGCGCGCCGCCAGCGCGCCGTACTCCTCGCGGGTGTAGCCCATGATGTTCGCGATCGCGGGGACCGACCAGCGCGCCCAGACCGGGGCGATGTCCCGGATCAGCGCACTCACGCCGATGTTCTGGAAGCCGATCGCGTTGATCATGCCCGCGGGCGTCTCGACGGTCCGCGGCGTCGGGTTCCCCTTGCGCGGCTGGAGCGTGGTCCCCTTCGACACGATCGCCCCGAGGGCGTTGATGTCGTAGTGGCTCGCGAGCTCGAGGCCGTTCGAGAACGTGCCGGATCCGGTCATGATCGGGTTGCGGAGCAGCAGCTCGACCTTGTGACTCGGTGCGAGGTTGACGCTGAGGTCCATGTCTCGGGCCTTTGGGGGAGTCTGCGTTGCCATCATACCGTCGCGGCACATCGTCGGCTCGTTGCCTTCTCCCCACGGCGCGAGGAATCACTCGCACCGAGCCGATGTGTTCGAGGACAGCTCCCCCAGGGTTTGGGGACGCGGAGCGTCCCCATTCAACTTTCTGTCTCTTCCCTCCTCCCTCACAGGGAGGGGGGGCGGGGGGTAGGCGTAGCGCCGCCCTGCTCAGTCCTCGACAGTTGATCTCGGCGCCTCCGGAGGCGCACCGAGATACGAGAAGGGCGCCCCTTGCGGGACGCCCTTCCATGTCGAACGCGAGCGGTCGGGGCGGGTTACGCCTCGTCTGCCAGCGAGACCTCGTTCACCTTGGAGGTGCGCATGGCCGCGCGGTTGGCGTCGTTGCGGAGCGTGTTGGTCTGCTCCCACATCACGGACTCGGTCGAGTTCGAGAACTTCCGCTTCGAGCCACAGCGCTGGCACACGCCCACGCTCTCACGGCCGTTCGGCGACTCGATGCGCCAGTGATGCACACAGTTCTTGGGGCTCGGCTTCGTGGGCCGCTCCTCGGTCGTGGTCGCAGTGCGAACCATGGTTCCCATCCTTCTTCGCGGTGACGACACCCCGCAGTGTGTAGCCTGTCGTCGCCTCCGCTAGCAGCAGCCGCCCCCCGGGGTGGCTGCGCTGGGTCTACACCCATCCAGCTGGACATATTCTGTGGCGGAGCCGGGCTGCCGTCAACTTTGTTGTGCTAAATAAGTGCTAAACTGCGTTAATGGCCGGTAGAGGTCACTCACCGGACCGGCAGGGTGCCGTTTCCGCCCAACGATCCGGCTCCGTATACTCGTCGCAGCACAGATTCGCGCCCCCGGCAGATATCGCCGAGCCCGCGCTGTCATCGCGGCCTCACTCAAGAGAACGTCTGGCCGTATCGAATAGTTCCTTCCGGCAATCGTGCCGGGGGTGACGTAAGGATTCCCGTTGGTCGAACAGAGCGCGGTCATGGCCGCCTTGCAGACCGTGATCGACCCGGAGCTGCACCGCGACATCGTCTCCCTGAACATGGTGCGTGACCTCGCCGTCGAGGGCGGCACGGTCGCGTTCAAGCTCGTCCTCACCACGCCCGCCTGCCCGCTGCGCGAGACCATCGACCGCGATGTCCGCGCTGCCCTCGCCCCCGTCGCCGGTATCGAGCAGATCGACATCGACTGGGGTGCCGAGGTCCGTGCGGCGCTTCGTCCCGGCGGCCCGAAGGCGGTCGAGGGCGTGAGCAACGTCATCGCCGTCGCGTCCAACAAGGGCGGCGTCGGCAAGAGCAGCGTCTCGGTGAACCTTGCGGTCGCGCTCGCGCGGCTCGGCGCCAAGGTCGGCATCCTCGACGCCGACATCACCGGGCCGAACTTGCCGACCATGCTCGGCATCGAGGGCGGCGAGCAGGCCTCCGGCCAGCAGGGGCTCCATCCGATCGAGGCGTTCGGCGTCCAGGCGGTCTCGCTCGGATTCGTCCTGCCTAAGGGCACGCCCGTCGTCTGGCGCGGGCCGATGATCGGCTCCGGCGTGCGCCAGCTCCTCCACGACGTGGACTGGGGCACGCTCGACTACCTGATCGTTGACCTGCCCCCGGGGACCTCGGACGCGTCCATGAGCATGGCGCAGGATGCGCTCATCGCCGGCGCGGTCATCGTTTCCACGCCCTCCAAGGTGTCCGTCGAGGACGCCAGCAAGGCCATCGGTATGTTCGACCGCCTCGGCGTTCCGATCTTCGGCGTCGTCGAGAACATGAGCGGCGACATCTTTGGACGCGGCGGAGCCCGCGAGGCTGCCGAAGAACTCGGCGTCGAATTCCTCGGCGAGCTCCCGCTCGATTCCTCGATCCGCGAGGGCGGCGACACCGGCGTGCCGGTGGTCGCCGGACACCCTGACAGCGCGATCGCCCAGTCCTTCATCCACCTCGCCGAGCAAGTAGC
>CAIXBH010000083.1 GCA_903917615.1 uncultured Chloroflexota bacterium
GCGATTACCCCGGCGGCGGGCTTCGTGAACCTGCTCGGGGCGGTGATCATCGGCCTCGCGGCCGGAGTCGTCTGCTTCATCGCGCTGCGGCTGAAGACGATGTTCAAGTTCGACGACTCGCTGGATGTGATCGCAGTGCACCTCGTCGGCGGTATTCTGGGAGCACTGCTCCTGGGCCTGCTGGCGGATGCGAAGATCAATCCGGCCGCGACCGGGGGCCTCGATCAGTTCACGCGCCAGGCGATCTCGGTCGTCATTGCGTTCGGGTATTCCTTCATCGTGACGTTCGTCATTGCGAAGGTGCTGGACGCCGTCATCGGCCTCCGCGTCACGCAGACCGAAGAGCACGAGGGCCTCGACCTGTCGCTGCACGACGAGCAGTCGTACGCGCTGGGCGAATAGCTGCATCGCTGGATAGGACATCATTCGTTATGAAACTGGTCATTGCCTACATCACCCCGTTCAAGCTCGAGGCGGTCCGCGACGCGCTGAAGGAGACCGGTGTATCCGGCCTCTCCGCCAGCAACGTGCAGGGCTTTGGACGGCAGGCGGGGCACACAGAGACCTACCGCGGCGCCGAGTACGACGTCGAGATGGTGCCGAAGGTGCGCATCGAGGTGCTCGTGGACGACACCCTCGCGCCGATGGTGATCTCGACGATCGAGACGACGGCGCGCACCGGATCAATCGGTGACGGCAAGATCGCCGTACTACCAGTGGAGGATGTCATTCGCATCCGCACCGGGGAGCGCGGTCTTGACGCGTTATAGGTAACGCGCACGCCAGAGTCCCCGAGCATCGGGCGTTCGTGATTCACGTTCGCGAAACAAGACTCGAGGACACTGGCCACATGGCAACGAGCGTTCACCCCGCACTGGCGACATTTCTGGAAGCGCGCTCGGACCGGTCCGAGCGCGCTTCCGCGCACGCAGGCATCGAGGCCTGCTACGTGCTCTCCGATCTCCTCGACGCCGCGCTCCGCGAGCTGCTCGATGCGGACTCCCCATATGCCCTCGTCGCGGTCGGCGGCTACGGGCGGCGCGCCCAGTCGCGGCACTCCGACGTCGACATCATGCTGCTGGTCGATGGCGCCGAGGATGGTGCGCTGCGGTCGCTGTATCCGCTGTGGGACGCCAACCTGAAGGTCGGGCACTCCGTCCGCACGGTGCAGCAGGCGATGGCCGCCGCCGACGCGAACGTCGAGACCCTGACCGCGCTGCTCGATGCGCGCTTCGTCGCGGGCAACCGCGCGCTGTTCGATCGCCTGATCGTGGAGCGTCGAGGCTTTATGCGCCGCCACCGCAAGGGCATGGCCGCGGAGATCGCGGAGCGCCGCCGCGCGATCGTCACGAAGGAGCCGTGGCAGCTCCTTGCCGCCGACCTGAAGAACGGGCGTGGCGGACTGCGCGACATCCACGCCATGCACTGGCTCGACGTCGCGGACGCGATCGTCACCGGCGAGGACATGCGTCCGCTGCCGCCGGAGATCGCCACCGCCGAGGAGTACCTGCTGCGCACGCGCAACGCGGTGCATGCGCTGTCTGAGCGTCC
>CAIXBH010000084.1 GCA_903917615.1 uncultured Chloroflexota bacterium
CATCGTCGATGCGCGCCTGCCCCGGCACCCAGCGCCATCCTCGACCAGCGTGAGGAATGCACGGTGGAGGTCAGGGGTTCGAACCCCCTCTCCTCCACCAGCGCGCCAGCGGACGAGGCGCTCGCGAGATGCTTTTCCTCATCAGGGGCCTGTTGGGGGTGAAACCCCCAACTTTTCATCCCCCCTTCCCGGGCAGGGAAGGGGGGCAGGGGGGATGGGCCGCCCCACGTATTCAAGCCAACGAGGCGAGCGAGGCGATCCGCACGCAACGCCTGCACCTCGACGCGACGCAGCACGCGACCGTGCGCGCGCATCGAGGTACCTCGGGGTGCGCGCACGCTAGCCACCGAAGCCCGGCTCGGGACGCAGCAGCAGGTCCTGGAACGACGCGGTCTCCGGCACCCAGCGCACCTGCACGCTGCCCGTCGGGCCGTTGCGGTGCTTCGCGACGATGATCTGCGCGATGCCTTTCGGGTGCGCGCCCCCCGGCTCGTCAGGGTGCTGGTTCTGCCACTCCTCGGGAGTCGCGTAGATGTCCTCGCGGTAGATGAACATCACGATGTCGGCATCCTGCTCGATCGACCCGGACTCACGCAGGTCGGACAGCATCGGGATGTGCGGCTGGCGGTTCTCGACGGCACGCGACAGCTGCGCGGCGGCGATCACCGGGACATTCAACTCGCGTGCCAGCTCCTTCAACGCACGCGAGATCTGGCTGATCTCGTTCGCCCGCGTATCCGCGCGGCCACCGTGTAGCAGCTGGAGGTAATCGACGATCAGCAGGTCGAGGCCATGCTCCGCCTGCAACCGGCGGCACTTCGCGCGGATCTCCGGCACCGCCAGCACGGCCGAATCGTCGATGAACAACGACGCGCCGCCGAGGATGCCGTGGGCGCGCATCACGCGGGACTCCTCGACAGGCGTGTGCCGGCCGAGGCGCAGGCGCGCCATCTGCACGCCCGCCTCCGCGGAGAGCATGCGCATCGCGAGCTGCTCGCCACCCATCTCGAGCGAGAACAGCGCGACGGTGCCGTGCTGGCCGACGGCGGCGTTGCGTGCGAAGTTCAGCATCAGCGACGTCTTCCCGACGCCGGTGCGCGCCGCGAGGATGACGAGGTCGCCGCGCTTGTAGCCGCCGCCCAGCAGCTCGTCGAGGTCCATGAACCCCGAGCGCACCGACTCGTGCAGTTCGCCCTCGTCCTCGTCGGCGGGGGCTTCGAGGAACTCGTCGAGCAGCTCGCGCAGACGCTTGAAGTCGCCGGCCGCCTCGGCGGTGCGGATGCCGAGCAGCAGGTCCTCGGCATGACTGAGCACGCGCTGCACGTCGGGGCCACCCTCGTACGCGAGCTGTGCGATCTGCGCGGCGGCGGTGATCAGCCGGCGGTACAGCGAGTCGCGCGCGACGATGCGCGCGTGTGCCTCGACGCCGACGGCGGTGAAATACTTGCCCGCGATCTCGGCGAGGTACGGCTCGCCGCCCGCGGCGTCGAGGCGTCCCGCGCGCTCCAGCTCGTGCGCGACGGTGGGGATCGTGACGGTGTCGCCGCGGTCGGACAGCACGAGGCACGCCTCGTAGATCCAGCCGTTCTGCTCACGGAAGAAGTCGCCGGGCTGGATGATCGGCAGGACGCGCGGGTAGGCATCCTCGTCGAGGAGCAGCGCGGCGATCACCGCCTCTTCGGCGGCGATGTCGTGCGGGGGCAGCCCGGTCGCCGTGCGAGGGCGCGCGTCCTGCCGCAGTTGCGCGGGGCGATCTCCAAGTACCACGCAGCCTCATCCCATCGAACACATCGGGAGCAGAGCGCGTCGGCGGGGAGATGCTGCGCGATATCAGGCGATGCTACGCGTCGTCCGGCGCCGGAGGGCGACGCTTTCAACGGACTTACAAACGCCCAAGCCCAATCGTTCACCAACTACGCACAGGCTGCGGCGCAGCGCGCACCGGGTGCCTGCGGGAACAACCGCCGAGAAAACAAAAGACGCGATTGCTCGCGTCTTTGTCTTGCGACCAGTGGGGACGGGGCGGCTTATTCGGCCGCGTCGTCCTCAGTGGAGTTGCCCGGCTCCGACTCGCCTTCGGCGGGCCGTTCCTCCGTCGCGGCATCCGAGGATGCAACGGCGGACGAGCCACCTTCGGTGCGCGCCTGGATAGCGGCGAGAGCTGCCTCGGCCTCCTCGCGGAGGACACTCAACAGCGCTTCGGCGGCCGCGATTTCGG
>CAIXBH010000085.1 GCA_903917615.1 uncultured Chloroflexota bacterium
CGCGAGCCACCGCCGCCGCCGCCACCGTAGCCGCCGCCGCCACCACCGCGGGAGCTGCCCCCGCCGTAGCCGCCGCCGCCACCACCGTAGCCACCGCCGCCGCCGCGCGAGCCGCCGCTACCGTTGTAGCCGCCGCCACCGCCGCCGCCGAAGCCGCCACGGCTCTCACGCGGCTGGGCCTCGTTCACGCGGAGCGAGCGCCCGCCAAGGTCCTTGCCGTCGAGGGCCTGGATGGCCTTCTTGGCCTCCTCGTCACCCATCTCGACGAAGCCGAAGCCGCGCGGGCGGCCCGTCTCACGGTCATTCGGGAGCGCGCACGAGATGACCTCGCCGTACTGACCGAACAACTCGGCGACCTCTTGCTCGGTCGTCGAGAACGAAAGATTTCCAACGTAAATTCTCTGAGTCAAACGTCTAACGCTTCCAGCCGGCGCGATTGCCGGCACCTTAGGCCCGTCCCACGGGACAACGCCTCCGCAATTGATGCTCAGCGTTCTGCGGGACGTGGAGGTGAAAGACGTCTTCGAAGGAACTGAGGTCACCAGCGTAGCACGAATATTCGACCAACCCCGGATCCCGGTGTCGCTACTCGGCAGGGACCCGCCAGGCCAGTGCCGGGTCAAGCGCCACAGCTCGACGCAGGTGCGACGTGCCGCCCTCCCGATCGCCTGACTGGACCAGCAGGATGCCGAGGTTCAGGTGGGCCGGCGCACTGCCTGGTTCCGTCGTCAGGATGCGCTGGTAGAGGCCGACGGCCTCCGCCGACGCGCCGGCCGCGGTACGGAGGATCGCGAGGTTGAAAAGCGCCGGGACGAAGGCAGGGTCGCTCGCGAGCACATCTCGATAGTGCTCCTCGGCCTCCGTATTGCGGTTGGCGGCCTGGTCGATGACGCCGAGGTTGTACTTCGCAGTGCGATTCCCCGGGTCCTCCTTCAGCACCTCGAGGTACGCAGCGGTCGCCTGCTCGGAGTGCCCCGCGACTTGATCCTGGAACGCGGTCGCGAGGAGCGCCGGTACCAGCGATGGGGACGGCGCCGGGGCGGCGGTGACGGTGCGGGCCTCGACGGCACGGGCCTCGACGGCGCGGGGCGTTGACGTCCGGACAGCCGGGAACGCCGCGAGCCACGCCATCCCGCCGACCACCAGGAACATGACCATCCCAGCCACGAGGGCCGCGGCGCGCGTCCATTCGCTGGCAAGGCTCGCCGGCGAGACCGGCCCGAACATGCCGGGGTGCGCCTGACTGGGGTGGGCGATCGCCGTCACGAGCGCCCGGATGCGGGCGGCGTCCGGGTGAGCCGTGTCGAGTTCGAGCGCGGCCCGGACGATCTCCTCGGCCAGTTCGTGGATCGGCGCCGATTCCGGGAGCATCCCGCCGGCATCGATCGACCGGATCCCGGTTGCCGGGAGCGGCAGTTCGCCCGATGACATCGCGTCGCTCGCCATCCCGAGGTCGTCCCTTCCTGCACTCCGCGGTGATCTTCGGCAGAGCGCAGGCAAACCTTCAGCACCTCGCGGTGCGCACCGATCCGGGCGGTGCCGAAGACAACACCCGCGTTCACGATCAAGAAGCGACGAACCGAAGCGGGGCCGCAGGGTCCCGACCCGAGAGATGGCCCACAATTCGCGCGCGCTACACTCCCGCTGCATCGCAGGTCGGACAGAGATCGAGGCCAAACATGGTCGCCCCCGCTACGCCACAGACTCCCTTCGCCCCGGTCGTAGGCTGGCCGGCTGTGCCACACGGCATGTCGTTCCGGGAAGCGACCTCCGTCGGCGTGGGCCCGGATGGGCGCGTCTACGTCTTCAGCCGAGGGCAGTGGCCCGTGATGGTCTTCGACACCGACGGGCACTTCCTCGACACCTGGGGCGGCGGCGAATTCGTGCGCCCGCACGGCATCTCATTCGACCTCGAGGGGAATCTGTTCCTGACCGACGTCGGCCTGCACACCGTGCAGAAGCGGACGCCACACGGGCAGCTGCTGATGCAGATCGGCGAGCCGCGGAAGCCGGCACCGCTG
This sequence comes from uncultured Chloroflexota bacterium, assembly GCA_903917615.1. Classification (GTDB taxonomy): domain Bacteria; phylum Chloroflexota; class Dehalococcoidia; order UBA2979; family UBA2979; genus SHYQ01. The sequence goes on from CAIXBH010000085.1 coordinate 2,022, forward strand.
CACAGCGGCATCCCCTTCAACCAGCCGACGCAGGTGGCGGTCCACCCCCGCACGGGCGAACTCTTCGTCTCCGACGGGTACGGCAACTCCTCGATCCACCACTTCTCGCCGGATGGGAAGCTGATCAAGTCGTGGGGTGCGCCCGGCGACGGGCCGGGACAGTTCAGCCTGCCGCACAACATCTGTTTCATCGGCGACGACCGGCTCCTCGTGGCCGACCGCGAGAACTTCCGCCTCCAGGTGTTCACCCTCGACGGCGAGTTCGTTCTGCAGAAGCACATGCATAAGCCGCAAGCGCTCTTCGCCGGCCGAGGCGACGACACCAACACCTACGTCGCCGAGGGCCGCACCGTCCCGCTCATGGAAGCGACAATGCGCACCGGCCGGCGCGTCATCATCCTCGACCGTGACCTGAACGAGGTGCAGCGCCTGGGCAACGAGACCGGCGGCGAGATGCCGCAGCAGTTCATCTCACCGCACGGCATGGCCGTCGACGACGAGGGTTCGATCTACGTCGCGGAGGTCTCGTACACCGCGCTCGGCTCAAGGCTCCCGGTGCCGCAGGAGGTGGTCAGCCTCCGCAAGTGGCATCGCGTGGACGGCGGCAGCGCCGCGGGCGGGATGCCCGAGAGCGCGATCCCGGGCTACCTCGCCGGCGTCCGGACCGACGGCCCGGGGGCGGCCGTGCCCCTACCGCACTCCGAGGGCTAACCTCGGCCGAGCGCGCGCGCACGAAAGGACCGCCGACATGAGCAGAATCGCCGTGATCCCGGGCGACGGGATCGGCAAGGAAGTCGTGCCGGAGGGCCTGCGCGTCCTCGAGGCGGTCGCGACGAAGTTCGAGCTTCCGCTGGAGTTCGACCACTTCGACTTCGCGTCATGGGACTACTACGAGAAGCACGAGCAGATGCTGCCCGACGACTGGAAGGACCAGATCGGTGGGCACGACGCGATCTACTTCGGCGCCGTCGGCTGGCCGGCGAAGATCCCGGATCACATCTCGCTCTGGGGTTCGCTGCTCCAGTTCCGCCGCGAGTTCGACCAGTACATCAACCTGCGCCCCGTGCGCCTGATGCCCGGCATTGTCGCCCCAGTTGTCCGCCGCGACGGCAGCCCGCACGAGCCAGGCGACATCGATATGTACATCGTGCGCGAAAACACCGAGGGCGAGTACTCGGCGATCGGTGGCCGCATCTTCGGCGGCACCGAGCGCGAGATCGTCATGCAGGAGACGGTCATGTCGCGCGTCGGTGTGGACCGCGTGCTGAAGTTTGCGTTCGACCTCGCGCAGTCGCGGCCCAAGCACCACCTCACGAGCGCCACGAAGTCCAACGGCATCGCGATCACGATGCCCTACTGGGACGAGCGCGTCGTCGAAATGGCCAAGGGCTACCCGGACCTGACCGTCGATAAGTTCCACATCGATATCCTCACCGCCCACTTCGTGCAGCGGCCGGAGTTCTTCGACGTCGTCGTGGGCAGCAACCTCTTCGGCGACATCCTGAGCGACCTCGGCCCGGCGTGCACGGGCACGATCGGCATCGCACCGAGCGCGAACCTCGACCCGGAGCGGCGCTTCCCGTCCCTCTTCGAGCCAGTGCATGGCTCGGCGCCGGACATCGCCGGCAGGGGCATCGCCAACCCGATCGGCCAGATCTGGTGCGGCGCGATGATGCTCGACTTCCTTGGCCACCGCGCAGCACACGATGCGGTGCTCGGCGCGATCGAGGCGGTCCTCGATCCGAAGAACGGCGGGCCACGGACGCCCGACATGGGCGGCACCGCCAGCACGTCCGACCTCGGCAAGGCGATCGCCGAGGCGCTGTAACACCAGACATCCGCGAGTTCGCATCGAAGCGCAGAGGAGAGCACCGTGGCGCGTGACTTCGTGAGCAACGACGAGATCATCCAGGAGGCCTACCGCCGGCTGAGCCAGGGCGCGTGGGACTACCTCGTCGGCGGGTCCGAATCCGAGACGAGCATGCGTCGCAACCGCCACGGCTTCGACCGCATCGCGTTCCGCCCGCGCATCCTCGTCGACGTCGCGAACGTCGACCCCTCGACGACGTTCCTCGGACAGCAGCTGCGCATCCCGGCGATCCTCGCGCCGGTCGGCTCGCTGCAGGAGTTCGACCCGGACGGCGGCGCAGCCGCGGCCCGAGGCGCGACCGCGTTCGGCACGATGCAGGCGGTGAGCTCGGTCACGATGCCGTCGCTGGAGGAGATCGCGACCGCAAGCGCGACGCCGAAGATCTTCCAGCTGTACGTGCAGGGCGACCGCGAGTGGACGCGCGACATCGTCGGCCGCGTGAAGCAGGCCGGATACGCCGCCCTCGCGATCACGGTGGACGTGGCGCGCTACAGCCGCCGCGAGCGGCAGATGGTGACCCGCTACGCGCCGCCGACCCGGCGCGAGCCGCCAGACCCGAAGTGGCGCGCCTCACTCACGTGGGACACGCTCGACGAGATCAGGGAGATGTGGGGCGACGGCCCGTTCATGCTCAAGGGCGTCATGACGGGCGAGGACGCCGCGCTCGCCGTCCAGCATGGCGTGGACTACGTGTGGGTCTCAAACCACGGTGGGCGGCAACTCGACCACACGCTCGGCAGCGCCGAGGTGATGCCGGAGATCGTCCAGGCAGTGGCCGGACGCGCCCGGATCATCCTCGACAGCGGCGTCCAGCGCGGCAGCGACATCATCAAGGCGATCGCCCTGGGGGCGGACGTCGTTGCGCTGGGGAAGCTCCAGGGCTGGGCGCTGGCCGCGGCGGGTGCCGAGGGCGTGACGCGGATGCTCGAGATCCTCGAAGACGAGATGATCGTGTCGATGGGGCTGATGGGTGTGACGAAGGTTGATCAGATCACTTCGTCGTACATTTGCGAGGGCGAGACGGTGACTCCGGCGCACGAGATGAGCGCCTGGGTGAACAAACCGCAGGATCGCTTCGTGTAGCGCCCGGCGAAGTCCGGGCGGTCTTGACCGTCTCCCCCCTCGTTTCTCGCGTCGAAGAACGGTAGGGTACGGGGTCAGGGGACTCGTCCGGCCCGGCCGGACATTTCGCGGACGCCGCCGGCAGGGAAACCCCCGTGGCGAACGCTCGGGCGCGAATACGCGCTCCGGAGGCGGACATCAACACCAGTACGATTCGGCGATCACTTCCGGCGCTGGTCACCATGGCGGCGCTGGCATGCGGACTCGGTTCGCTGGAAGCAGCCCGCGTGGGCGCGCCCGCCCTCGCCTTCCGGCTGATCCTCATCGCCGCCCTCGCGGACGCCATCGATGGCGCGCTCGCGCGCCGGCTCAATGCGACGGGGCCGATCGGCATGGAGCTCGACTCCCTCTCCGACGTGATCACGTTCGGCGCCGCGCCAGCGTTCCTGTTCTCTACGAACTTCGCCGATGCGCCGTCGCTCTTCCGCTACGGCACGGCGCTCGTCTTCGCGGCCGCGGGTGCCTTCCGCCTCGCCCGCTTCCACACGCTGCCTCCGAGCAACGGCTTTACCGGGCTGCCGATTACCGCCGCCGGCGTGCTCCTCGCCGCCACCGCTGCCTGGCCGTTCCCGGCGGCCGCACAGGGCGTCGGCCTCATCGCCGTGCTGCTGGCGTTCCTGATGGTCAGCACGATCCACTTTGCGAAGCCGGGCGTTGGCCGGAAGGTCATGCTGCCCGCGTTCCTGGCGTTGGTCCTCCCGGTGGCGCTCATCCCCGGCGAGGGCACCCTGGCGGTCGTCACGACGATCGCCCTCGGCGCCTACATCGTCTGGAACATCGTCGGGCACTTCACGGGTGAAGAGGCCGCGGATGTCCAGCACGAGGATGTCCAACTCCCGTGACCGCCACCACCGGAGTGACAGCGTGATCGCGCGCAAAGCGCTGGCCATCCTTCGCAGCTACTGGGACTTTCTCGGTGCCTTCGCGAGCGCGCATCGCACGATCGGCGCCGTTGCGCCGACGAGCCACGCGGTCGCCGAGCGGATGACCCGGCTCGCCGGCATCCCCCACGTGCGCACCGTCGCCGAGCTCGGACCGGGCACGGGCCCGATCACCCGGTCGATCCTCGCTGCGCTGCCCAGCAACGGACGGCTCTGGGCGTTCGAGGTGTACGAGCCCTTCCTCGACCAGCTCCGCGCCAGCATCGACGACCCGCGGTTCACGCTGCTCGCCCGCTCGGCGGAGGACGTGAACGCGATCCGCCAGGAGGACGCCGCAGCCGCAGGGGGCTTCGACGCCATCATCTCCTCGGTACCGTTCAGCCTGATGGAGCCGGAGCAGACGCGGGCGATCCTCCGCGAGGCCGGCAAGGCGCTCGGTCCAGATGGCGTCTTCGTCGCATTGCAGTACCACCCGCGCTATCTGGCCCCCTACCTGCGCGACGCGTTCGAGACCGTCGAACGCAGCGTGTACCCGTGGAACGTCCCGCCCGTCCTCCTCCTGCGCGCACGCCACCCTCGCCGGCAGGAATGACCAACCCGCGCTGGCGTGCCTGGAGTGAGGGCCGTGCGCTCCTGCTCCCCCTGCTGGTGGTCGGCGCCGTCTCGCTGTGGTTCCTGCCCATCCTCGCGCTGGCGGCGTTCGCGTTCGCAGGCGTCATCGTGTTCGCCTTCCGCGATCCGGAGCGCGCCGTCACCCCTCGGGCGGACGTGGCGCTGTCGCCGTGCGACGGCCGCGTGATCGCGATCCGACAAGTGTTCGACGAGCACTGGCAGACCGATCTCACGGAGATCGCGGTGTTCCTCGCGCTGTCCGACGTGCATGTCCAGCGCAGCCCGCTCGCCGGTGTCATCGAGGCGCAGCAGCGGCGAGCCGGGGGCTACCGCCCCGCGATGACCGAGGCTGCGACGCACGGCAACAACCAGTTCTCGACGTACCTGCGGACGGACGCGGGGCCCTGCGCCGTCACCCAGATCAGCGGACTCGTGGCGCGACGCATCGTCACCTGGGTCGGCCCCGGTGACCGCCTCGCGCAGGGGCAGCGCCTGGGGATGATCAAGTTCGGCTCGCAGGTGACGCTGCGGCTCCCGCTGGACGTGGCGGTCCTCGTCAACGTGGGCGATCACGTCGTGGGTGGCATCACGCCGGTCGCGCGCCTGCACGGCACCAGCTCCGCGCGCTAGGCCCTCCGCCGCACAGACTTCGCTACCATCCTCGACGACCCGCGCGAAACGCGGTCGTCCGTTCCGAGACACATCACAGGAGCATGCGATGGGCCCCGATGAGCAACTCAATGCGTGGCTTGCGGCGTTCGAGGATGCCCTGACGCGCGGCGACCACACCGCCGTGGCCGAGTTGTTCGAGGCCGGCGGCTACTGGCGCGATCTTGTCGCGTTCACGTGGAACATCAAGACGCTGGAGGGCCGCGAGGAGATCCGCGCGATGCTCGACGCGCGCGCGGCGGAGACGCGACCCAGCGGCTGGGCCGTTGAAGGTGCGGTCGCCGCTGCGAACGGCACCATCGAGGCGCGCATCGTGTTCGAGACGGCGCTCGCGCACGGAAACGGCTACGTCCGCCTGCGCGACGGCAAGTGCTTCACGCTGCTGACGGCAATGCGGGCGCTGAAGGGCTACGAGGAACGCACCGGCGCCACCCGCCCGCGCGGCATCGAGCACGGCGCGTTCCGAGATCGCAAGTCGTGGCTGCAGCGCAAGCAGGAGTCCGAGGGCGCGCTGGGGTACACCACGCAGCCGTACTGCCTCATCGTCGGCGGCGGACAGGGCGGCATCGCGCTCGCCGCTCGGCTCAAGCTCCTTGATGTCCCGACGATCGTGATCGACCGGAACCCGAAACCCGGAGACTCGTGGCGCAACCGCTACGACTCGCTCTGTCTGCACGACCCCGTGTGGATCGACCACATGCCGTACATCCCCTTCCCTGCGCACTGGCCGGTCTACACACCGAAGGATCAGATGGGCGACTGGCTGGAGATGTACACGAAGGTGATGGAGCTCAACTACTGGGGCTCCACGACCTGCACGCGTGCGCGGTACGACGAGGCCGCTGGCGAGTGGATCGTCACGGTCGACCGCGACGGCTCAGAAATCGAACTGCGCCCGAAACAAATGGTCCTCGCGACGGGCATGTCCGGCGCGCCCAACATGCCCGATATCCCCGGCGCAGCCACGTTCGAGGGCGACCTGGTCCACTCGAGCCAGCACCGCTCGGCGGCGCCGTATCATGGCAAGCGCTGCGTCATCCTCGGATCGAACAACTCCGCCCACGACATCGCGGCAGCGCTCTGGGAGCACAGCGCGAACGTGACGATGATCCAGCGATCATCCACGCTCGTCGCGCGCTCGGAGACGCTCCGGTCGGGGCCGTCGAACTACTCGGAGGCGGCGGTCGCCGCCGGCATCACGACGGAGATCGCGGACCTCATCGCGGCGTCCACGCCTTACGCGATCATGCACCTCGCCGGGATCGAGGCGACGAACCGCATGCGCACGCAGGACGCCGAGTTCTACGCTGCCCTCGAGCGCGTGGGGTTCCTCCTCGACTTCGGCGACGACGGCTCCGGCCTCGGCATGAAGTACCAGCGCCGCGGGTCCGGGTACTACATCGACGTGGGCGCGTCGCAGCTCGTGATCGACGGCGAGGTAAAGTTGCGCAGCGGCGTCAACATTGCGGAGATCAAGCCTCGCTCCGTGGTGCTGACCGACGGCACCGAGCTTCCCGCAGACCTCATCGTCTACGCGACCGGCTTCGGCTCTATGAACGAGTGGGCCGCCGATCTCATCTCTCCCGAGGTTGCCGATCGCGTCGGCAAGGTCTGGGGGCTCGGTTCGGACACCACGAAGGATCCGGGCCCCTGGGAGGGCGAGCAGCGGAACATGTGGAAGCCTACCCGGCAGCCCGGTTTGTGGTTCCACGGCGGCAACCTCGCGCAGTCCCGGAACTACTCGAAGTACGTGGCGCTGCAGTTGAAGGCGCGCATGGAGGGCATCCCCACGCCGGTGTACGGCATGACGCCCGTTCACCACCTCCGGTAGCTGCGCCGCGCCGCCCCGTGGCCATGCCATACTGAGTACGATCACGACGATGGCAGCAGAGCGGAGACACGTGCTCGATGGTGCTCCGACGCCCGGTGCAAGCCGGCCTTGCGACCGTCGCGCTCCTGCTCTCGATGCTGGGATCCCCCGTCGACGCCCGGGCAGCGGCCGCCGGGACCTTCCTGCAGACACCGACGTTCACTGAAGCTGGGCTCGCGACGGTCGTCTTCGCAGGCGGGACCGTGGCGCAACTCGAAGAGGCGGCGCGAGCGAGCGGCGCCGCGGGCGCGTGGATTCAGGACCCGGCGGGTGCGTACCGACTGCTCGTCATCGGCGGGCCACCGAGCCTGCGCGATGCGTTCGCGGTGACCTTCCCGGGCGAACTCGGGTTGACTCCCGTGACGCTCACGGCACCCCGCGTTGCGCCCCCGCCCCCTGCCCGAGCAGCCCGCACCCAGCCGGTACAGTTCCACTCACCGTTCCCGGCGCCGCCCCCGAGGACGAGTCCGACGCCGTCCAGCGGCAGCTCCGTCGCCCGCATCGTGTCCGCCGACCTCGGTCTCGACCACTACATCGAGGACGTGGGCATCGTGGACGGCGCCATGGATACGCCCGCAGACGCCTCGTACGCCGTGGGCTGGTACGACGTGTACGACCTGCCGGGCGTTCCGGGCAACGCGGTGTTCTCCGCCCACGAGACGTGGAATCACTGGCAGGGGCCGTTCTACAGCCTCTATCGGGCCCAGGCCGGCGACGAGATCGACCTCGACATGGTCTCGGGCGATACCTACCGCTACCGCGTGATCAGCACGGCGCGCTACACCGTCGACACGATGCCGATGCTCGAGGTCATCTGGCCGTCGACGCGGCCCGCGGGGGCGCAGTGGATCACGCTGCTCACCTGTGGCGGTCGACTCGTGTACGACGAGTCGGGCTTCGGTGAGTACCTCGACCGCGATGTCGTGGTCGCGGAGCGCATGCCGTAACGACACACGACTACTGCGCGAGGAACGCGCGCAGCCGCGCCATCGCCTCCGTGATCGCCTCCGCGCTCGCGGCGTACGAGAAGCGCACGTAGCCCTCGCCCAGCGCGCCGAAGCTCGTCCCCGCAATCGTCGCCACGCCCGCCTCCTCGAGGAGTCGCCGCTGGAACGTCAGCGAGTCGAGGCCCGTGCCCGTGATGTTGGGAAATGCGTAGAACGCGCCGCCAGGGTTCGCGCAACGGATCCCGGGGATCGCATTGAGTTCGCGGACCATCAACTTCCGGCGCGCATCGAACGCCTCGACCATGTCAGTGACGGCGTCCTGTGGCCCCTCGAGCGCCTCAAGCGCCGCGTACTGCGTCGGCGCGTTCACGCAGGAGTACGAGTTCACCGCGAGCTTCTCCGCATACCGGAACAGCGCCTCCGGCCAGATGCCGTAACCGACGCGCCATCCGGTCATCGCGTAGGTTTTGCTCCATCCGTCGAGCACGATCAGCCGGTCGCGGATCTGTGGGTAGGAGAGCAGGCTGACGTGCTCGCGTTCGTCGTACAGGATGCGGCTGTAGATCTCGTCGCTCAGGATCGCGCAGTTCGGGTAGGCCTCGAGCCCTGCGACCAGTCGATCGATCTGCTCGGCGGGGATGACCCCGCCGGTCGGGTTCCCGGGGCTGTTGAGGATGATCAGCCGCGTGCGCTCGTTCACGAGGCGCAACACCTGGTCGGCGTCGAACGAGAACCCGGCGTCCTCATGCAGCTCGAGCGGCACCGGCTTCGCGCCCGTGTAGGCGATCATGGATTCGTAGATCGGGAAGCCCGGGTTCGGATAGAGGATCTCCGCACCCGGCTCGCCAAACATGAGGATCGCGAAGTACATGATCGGCTTCGCCCCGGGCGCGATGAGCACCGAGTTCGCGTCGACTTCGACGCCGTGGCGACGGCGCAGGTCGCTCGCGACCGCAGCGCGCAGCTCAGGAATGCCGGCCGCAGCGGTGTAGCCATGGCGGCCGTCGTCCATCGCGCGCTTCGCCGCATCGACGATGTGGCTCGCCGTCCGGAAGTCCGGCTGGTCGATGCCGAGGTTGATGATGTCGCGCCCCTCGGACGCGAGCTGCTGCGCGCGCGCGAGCACCTCGAAGGCCGTCTCGTTCTCGAGGCGGTCCATGGCGGCGATCGGACGGATCACGGGCGTTCCTCCACGGCGGCGGCTACAGCCAGCGCGCGAGCACGTGATCGGCCGTGCGCTCCATGACCTGGTTGATGTCGCCCGACGGCACGGCCACATCGCGCGGCCACTGGATCGTGCGCTCGTAGGTCTCGAAGGCCTGCAGCACGGGGAAATCGCTTCCGGGCAGCACGTGGTCGGCGCCATACGCCATCACGGCGCAGGTCAGCGCAGCGTGCGAGCCGTGCCCGACGGTGTCGTAGTAGAAGCGCCGCGCGGTCACGCTGGGGGGCTCAGGCAGATCGTGCGCCGCCATCGAGAACTGGTTGTCGAGACGCTGCAGCAGCATCGCCACCGGGCCGCCGAGGTGCGGGATCACGAAGGTGATGTCGGGGTACCGCGACGGGATCTTCTTCGCGATGAGGTGCAGCGCGATCGCCGTGTCCTCCACGGAGGTGCCGACGGCGCCGCTGAACCCGTAGTCGTTGAGCAGAGGCGACTGCGCCCCGTCCCCACAGGGGTGGTAGAAGACGATGCCCTTGCGCGCGTTCATCTCTTCGTAGATCGGGAGGAACTCATCCTCGGCGACCGACCGGCCGAGTGCTGAGATATGGAGGTTCAGCCCGATCATCCCGAGGTCATCCATCGCACGCCGCAGTTCGGGCAGCGCCGCCTCGACGTGGGGCAGCGGGACGGAGGCGAACCCCCGGAAGCGGTCCGGATACCGCGCGACGAGTTCGGCGGTCATGTCGTTGCTGATGCGCGCCGCCGTGACCGCGAGCGCCTCGTCCCGACCGTAGGGCGCGCGCTGCGCGGCCGGCGACAGCACCTGCAGCGTCACACCCGCCTCGTCCATCATCTCGAGGCGGCGGGCGATGTGCGCGGGGTCATCGGTGTCCGGGAGCGGCGCCATCGGGCCGATGGGGCGGCCCGCCATCGCGGTCAGCGCATCCGTGAACGCCTTCGGGTGGTAGTGGGCATGTATGTCGATGACCATCGTGTGCTCCGTTGCCGCGCTTCGAACCCGGACTGCCGAGGCACTATAGCCCCGCCCGCTGCCCCCCTCGGTCCCCCTCGGCCCCGGAGCCCCCGTGGCGCGCAGGCATGTGCGAGAATCCCGGCACTATGCACATTGAAGAAGACCATGGCATCTCAGACCTCCTCGTTGGCCAGGAGACGCTGCTGTGCAGCGGCTTCGGCTTCACGGAGGGCCCCGTCTGGGTGCCCTCCGACAACGCTCTGCTGTTCAGCGACATCCCGAACAGCCGCACGCACCGCTGGCGCCCCGGTACGACCGTCGCCGAGGTGTACCGCGAGCCGAGCGGCTGGGCGAATGGCCTGACCCTGGACGCTGCCGGAAACGTCCTGGCGTGCGAGCACGGTGGCCGCCGCATCTCGCGCGCGCCGTACGGCACGCCGGAGCCCGCGGAGACGCTGGCCGGCCGCTGGGACGGCAAGTTGCTCAACAGCCCGAACGACATCGTGGTGCACTCGTCGGGCGCCATCTTCTTCACGGACCCGAACTTCGGCTGCAACCAGAACCGGGTGCCGCTGCTCGGCGCGCCGGGGCAGACGCAAGAACTCGCGTTCCAGGGCGTGTACCGCATCGACCCGGACGGGACGCTGTCGTGCGTCGCGCCGCGAGGCTTCTACCAGCCGAACGGCCTCGTGTTCACCCCGGACGAGTCAGCGCTCTACATCAACGACTCGCAGAACCGCCTCATCTGGCGCTACGAGATGAACGCCGACCTCTCGCTGGGTAAGCGCACGCTGTTCCTCGACCAGGACCGCGACCCGCGCGTGGGCGCACCGGACGGCATGAAGGTGGACACGGAGGGCCGCCTCTGGACGACCGGCGCGGGCGGCGTCTCCGTCCACACCCCGTCCGGCGAATACCTCGGGGTATTCGAGATGGAGACGCACGCCGCCAACCTCACGTTCGGCGGCCCGAACTTCTCGACGCTCTACATGACTGCCGGCTCGAACGTCTTCAGCATCGAGACGAAGGTCACCGGCATCGGACCGGGTTCGCGGTAGCGACCGCTCGAGGGGAATCGACGATGACCGCAGAGCCCACCGCCGGCGCCGCGCTCGCGCTGCCGGAGTCGAGGTCCGTCACCGTGAACGGGCTGCGACTGCACTACCTCGACTGGGGAAACCCGAGCGCGCCCGCGCTCGTCGCCGTGCACGGGTACACCGGCAGCGCGGACTCGTTCAACGGCTTCGCGCGGCGGTTCCGTGACCGCTTCCACATCGTCGCGGTCGACGTGCGCGGGCACGGCGAGAGCGAGTGGTCACCCGCGGCGGCGTATCGATACGCCGACCAGGTGTCCGACCTCGCCGGCTTCGTGGACGCTCTCGCGCTGGCGAGGTTCACGCTCGTCGGGACGTCGATGGGCGGCATCATCGCGATGGCGTACGCCGGCACACACGGCGACCGCCTCGATCGGCTGGTGATCAACGACATCGGACCGGACGCCGAGCCTGGTTCCGCGCGCATCACCGCGAACGTCAGCGCCCGACCGGACGACTTCGAGAGCTTCGGGGCGGCCCTGACGCAGCGCGCCGCCGGTTCCGCGAACCTCGCGAAGCGCAGCATCGAGAATCAGCGCGAGCTGGCCCGCGGCGTCCTGCGCGAGCAGCCGAACGGCCGCTGGGCCTGGAAGCTCGACCCGCAGTACGTCATCCAGCGCGTGCAGAACGGCGCGGAGCCACGCCCACCACTGTGGCCGGTGCTGGAGGGGCTTCCCTGCCCTGCGCTGGTCCTGTGGGCGATGAACAGTGACGTGCTCTCCGAGGCGCAGGCGAAGCGGATGGTCGCGACGCTGCGCGCCGGGACGCTCGTCGCGGTCCCCGACACGGAGCACGCGCCATCGCTCGTCGAGCCCGCCGCTGTCGACGGCCTCGAACGATTCCTCGGCGCGTGAGCGGTCGCACCGATCGCCTCGAGGCCTGCGCATGAAGCCGTGGGAGCGCGTCGCCACTGCCCGCACGCCCGACCGCAGCCTGCTGGAGCTCTTCCACCACGACGGCGACTACATGATCCGCGCCGACGGCTATGAGCTTATGGGCACGCGCATGCACAGCTCGGAGGAGGCGATGATGCGCCTCGCCTGCGAGCAGCCGCCGGAAGATGCGCGCGTCCTCGTCGGTGGCCTCGGCATGGGCTACACCGCCGCGGCCGCGCTCGCGGCGCTCCCCGAGCGCGCGACGGTCGTCATCGCGGAACTCGTGCCCGAGGTGGTCGAGTGGAACCGCGGGCCGCTCGGCCCGTTCGCCGGACACCCGCTGGACGACCCCCGCACCGAGGTGGTCGTCGACGACGTCACCAGGGTGATCAAGCGCTCACCCGGCACCTTCGACGCGATCCTCCTCGACGTGGACAACGGCCCGACGGCGCTTACGGACCGGGGCAACTCCTGGCTGTACACGCGCCCCGGGCTCGCTGCGATCTACGCGGCGCTCCGTCCCGGTGGCGGCGTCGCGATCTGGTCCATCGCCGACGAACCCTCATTCGAGAAGCGCATGCAGACAGCCGGCCTCGCCCCGGCGACCCACCGCGTGCGGGCGCACGGGAAGCGCGGCCCGCGCCACGCGATCTTCGTCGGACGCCGCCGCTAGCGCGTCGATCGCGCTCGCGCCCGAATGTGTCATTGCTGTCGAACGTTGGTAACTCCGACTTCACCGCCGCGTCATGCGCGCGCAATTGCCGGCGGAGAGGCTACAGGTGCTCGGAAGGAGCGCCCTGTGGACCTCACCCTCGAAGAATTCAAGCAACTCGACGCGCTCACGATTCAGCGGGGATACCCCGACGAACTCATGGCGAAGATCCTCCCGTACTACAACGGCCTGCGCGCCTCCGCCGAGAAGCTGCGTGCCCTCGACCTCGCCGACACCCCGCCCGCCCTCGTCTACCGCGCTGGGAGCGTGAAATGACCCCGGATGAGATCCGTGCCCTGACCCTCACGCAGGTCGCCGAGGCGATCCGCACCCGCAAGCTGACCTCGACCGAGGTCACGCAGGCCTGCGTCGACCACGCGATTGCGACGGAAGGCACGCTGCACACCTTCGTGAAGTTCATGCCCGCCGAGGCCCTCGCGCGCGCCGCCGAAGCCGATGCCGCGCTCGCGCGTGGCGAACTGTGGGGGCCGCTGCACGGCGTCCCCGTCGCCTTCAAGGACAACCTCGACACCGCCGGCATCCCGACGGAGTGCGGCTCACCCGTGTTGAAGGGGCGCATCCCGGAGAAGAACGCCTACGCGGTCGATCAGATCCTGAACGCCGGCGCGATCTCGCTCGGCAAGCTGAACATGCACGAGTTCGCGTCCGGCAGCACCTCGATCAACCCGTACACGGGCTCGCCGAGGAATCCGTGGGGCCCGGATCACATCACGGGCGGCAGCAGCGGTGGCTCCTCCACCGCCGTCGTCGCCGGCATCGTGTATGCCGCCCTCGGCACGGACGCGGGTGGCTCCGTGCGCGGCCCGGCGTCGCTGTGCGGCCACGTCGGCCTCAAGCAGACGCACGGCCTCGTGAGCCTCAGCGGCGCAGTGTTCAACACCTGGTCCGGCGACCACGTCGGCCCGCACACGAAGACCGTCGAAGACGCCGCGCTGATGCTGAAGGTCATGGCCGGCCACAACCCGGCCGACTCGACGAGCGTGCCGTTCGACCTGGGCGAGATGCCCGAGATGTCGCTGGTCGGTCTCCGCGTCGGTGTGCCGGAGAACTTCTACTTCGACGACCTGGACGCCGAGGTCGAGACGACCACGCGGCGCGTGATCGCGGACATGGCGGCGGCGGGTGCGACGATCGTGCCGTTCCGCCTCGAGAACATGGAGATCATGGTCGCGGCGCGGATGCTCACCGGCTCCGACGGCTACCTGTACCACGCGAAGCTTCTGGAGGAGCGCGGCGAGCTCTACGGCGAGCAGGGCGTGCGCTTCCGCCTGCTGGCGAGCCAGTACCTCCGCGCCGAGGACTACTCGCGCGCACTCCGCGCGCGGCGCCTCGTGATCGCAGAGTTCGTGTCGCTCTTCGACAAGATGGACGTCTTCGTCTGCCCGACGACGACGACCACGGCCTACCCGATCGCCGCGGAGACGGTGACCTTCGGTGGCAAGACGTACGACCTGAAGGCGCCGGCCGCCACGAACTTCATGCTGCGCAACTGCGGTCCGCAGAACTACACGGGTCTGCCTTCGATCAGCATCCCCTCGGGCCTGGCGAGCAGCGGCTTCCCGATCGGACTCCAGATCGTCGCCAACCACTTCGACGACATGCGTCTGCTCGGCATCGCGCAGGCTGTCGAGCGCCTCATCGGCTACGACGAAGTGGCGCCGTGGTTCACGGCGCAGCCGGTGGCCACCCCAGCGATGGCCTAGTCCGCACGCAGTAGATCGCAGCGAGGAGAGACACGCCGATGACGACACCGATGACCATCCAGGAGGCAGCCGCAGCGCTGCGTGCCGGCGAAACGACGAGCGTCGAGCTCACGAAGACGCTGCTCGGCCGGATCGAGGCACTCAACCCGACGCTCGGGTCATTCATCACCGTCACGGCCGACGGCGCGCTGGCGGAGGCCGAGGCCGCCGATGCGCTGTTCGCCGCGGGCGTGGACCACGGCCCCCTGCAGGGCATCCCGTACGCGGCGAAGGACATCATCGCGACGCAGAACGCGCCCACGACGGCCAACAGCCTCGTGTACGACCGCTCCCAGTCGGACGGCTACGACGCGACGGTGATCAAGAAGCTCCGCGCCGCTGGTGCGGTGCTCCTCGGCAAGACCGTGCTCAACGAGTTCGCCTACGGCGCGCCTGACCCCGACAAGCCCTTCCCGATGCCGCAAAACCCGTGGGACCTCCCGCGCACGGCGGCGGGCTCGAGCTCCGGCTCGGGCATCGCGGTCGCGGCCGGTCTCGCGCTCGGCGCGCTCGGCACAGACACCGGCGCCTCGACGCGCGGTCCGGCAGCCGTGAGCGGCCTCACGGGCATGAAGCAGACCTACGGGCGCGTCTCGAAGTGGGGCTGCGTACCCCTGGGGTACAGCCTGGACGGCATCAACCCGATGGCACGCAGCGCGTACGACTGCGCCATGATGCTGAACGTCCTCGCGGGATACGACCCGAAGGATCCGTGCACGGTCCCGGTGCCGGTGCCCGACTACACCGCAACCCTGGACGGCTCCGTCGCCGGCATGACCATCGGTGTGCCGTACAAGTACTTCTTTGACGCACCGCAACTCGACCCGGAGACGCGCACCGCGATCCTCGCGGCCGTCGACGTGCTGAAGGACGCGGGCGCGATCATCAAGGAGGTCGAGGTCCCGCACGCCGACGAGGCGCGCACGGCGAACTCGATCATCATCGCGGGCGAGGGCTACGCGTATCACCGCCCCGACCTGTCGACCCGCCTCGACGACTACGGGCAGTTCACGTGGGAGGTCCTGGCACGCGGCGTGCTCGTCAGCGCCTCGGACTACGTGCAGGCGCAGCGCTTCCGAAGCTACTTCCGCGCCGCGATCGCGGAGCTCTTCGAGACGATCGACGTGATGATCACGCCGGTCCAGCTCGGGCCGGCTGGCCTGCGCGCCACCATGAACGCGGGCGCCCAGCTCACGAACCCGGGCTTCACGGGCCAGTGGAACCTCGCCGGTATCCCGGCCATGGCGGTGCCGGTCGGCTTCAACGCCAACGAACTGCCGCTTCCGCTCTCGATGCAGATCGTCAGTGGCGCGTTCAACGAGGCGGCCGCCTTCAAGGTTGGCGACGCCTACCAGCGGCTGACGGACTGGCACCTCCGCGTGCCGACGTATGCCCGCGCCGCCGTTGCCGTGTAGGTGCCCTTGGCGATCGCCCCGCAAAGAGGAGTAGCCTGTCCGCAGGGTTCGTTGAAGCGAGGTGAATGCGATGGGTGACAAGAGTCCGCAGAACAAGAACAAGAAGAAGCCAAGCGCCAAGGCGAAGGCCAAGGCTGCAGGCGGCATCGGGACGCCACCGCCGGCCAAGCCCGCCCGCTAGGCGCACCTCGAACAGCACGAAACAGCCCGCCGATTGGCGGGCTGTTTCGTGTCATCTGGCGGGACGAGCTACAGCCCGCTCGGACACGGCCGAGGGCGACGTGCCGCGCGATGCGTGCAGACCTCTGTCCCACTCACGCCCCCGAGGCGCACCAACTGCGCAGCCGGGCGCGTACGCACCGGCTGGGCGTGCTGCATCCAGAACTTCCCCCAGTACGGGATATCGGTCATCGAGGCACCGCCGCGTTCGCGGCTGGCGCGCCTATTCGGACACCGCCGGGGGCGTGCGCTCGGTCGCGTACTCGGTGACCGTGCGCCGCGGCTGCGCAGAGCGCGGGCTGCGATCAGCGCCCGCTTCCCACGCCGCGGGCGGGCGCGCGGCGCTCACCGCGAGCACCTTGTCGCCCAGGTGGTGCCCGTTCAACGCGCGAATCGCCTGGGCGGCGTCAGCGGATGCCATTTCGATGAACGCCATCGAGCCGGCGCGCCCCGTGAGGGAATTCACCGGGCGGCTGAACGCCTCGATGCGGCCGTGCGTCAGGAAGAGCGCCCGCAGCACGACTTCGGTCGTGTCGTCGGCGACGTGCTCGATCTGGATGCGCTGCAGTTTGAGTTCACTGGTGGTGCTGTTGGTCACTGTGTCTCCCGACCGGATCCGCGTCCGCGATCGGCTCGCGCCTTCTCGGGACAGGTGATGGATGTGAGCGGCGCGCGTCCGCGTGTGCCGAGTCCTACCGGCAGGCGAACGCACGCCGTTGTCCCCGAAGGCGCGCAGCGAACCGCGCGCCCTCGAGGTACGCGCTACGCGCGCGGCGGCTTGGCCTCGGTCACGCGCAGCGCCTGGCCGTCCAGCTGCTTGCCGTTGATCGCGGCGATCGCCTTCGCGGCATCCGCGGTCGACATCTCGAGGTAGGCGTATCCGCCCACGGCCTGCGTCTCCTTGTTGAGGGGGCGCTCGTACGAGAGGACCTCGCCCTGCGGCGCGAACAACTCGCGGACGCCGGCCTCGGTCGAGGCGACGGCAAGATTGCCGATGTGGATCTTCTGGACTGCGTTGGCTTCAGTCGTCGAATTCGTCAAGACATGCTCTTCCAGCCGGCGGTGCCGGCATTTCGTCCGATCCGGAAACGGACCGGACGACAACCAAAGTCTCAGTGCGGTGGAGGGAACGCGTAGGAGGGTGCGATCCAGGGTGCTGAGAACGCGCGTTTCGAATGCGCTATCGTTCAGTCTAACAGGTTGTCCGGGGCCCGCGGTCGCACCTCGGGCGGGCATCCCCAGCGCCAGGCATACAATTCACCGCAGCGCGGGAACGGCAGGAGCGAACGATGGCGCGGAACAGTGCTGCGGCGGCCCCGTCAGGCGCGAAACGCTTCGCCGCGCTGCGCAACCGGAACTTCGCGCTCCTGTGGTCCGGGCTCATCGTTTCCAACGCAGGCTCCTGGATGCAGTTGGTCGCGCAGGGATGGCTGGTCTACGACCTCACGCACTCTCCGTTCATCCTGGGGCTGGTCGGCGTCGCCCGCGCAGTGCCGCTGATCATCCTGCCCCCATTCGGCGGGACCATCGCCGACCGCGTGCCGCGTCTGAAGTTGCTGAAGTTCACGCAGTTGCTGAGTTTCGCGCTCGCGCTGCCGCTCGCATTCCTCGCGCTGATCAACCAGGTGCAGGTCTGGGAGATCGTGCTGCTCAGCTTCCTCGGAGGCGCGGTCAACGCGTTCGACCAGCCGACGCGTCAGGCCTTGCTGCCTGACCTCGTGCCGAAGGAAGACCTCACCAGCGCTGTCGCGCTGAATTCTGCCGCATGGCAGGGCTCGTCGCTCCTCGGCCCCACGCTCGCCGGCGCCACGATCGCGACCATGGGCGTCGCGGGTGCGTTCTTCTTCAACGCGTTCAGCTTCCTGGCCGTCGTGCTCGCGCTCTACGTCATCCGTGGCGTGCCGGAGCGGTCAGCCGGGTCCGGCAATCGGCGGAATCTGTTCAGCGATGTCGGCCTCGGGCTGCGCTACGTCGTGACGGTGCGGCCGGTGCTCGCGCTGATCCTGCTCTCGGTCGTGGCGAACGTCTTTGGTCGCTCGTACCAGCAGCTGCTCCCGGCGTTTGCGCGGGACACGCTGCATCAGGGCAGCGCCGGCCTCGGGTTCATGACGAGCGCATCTGGCCTCGGCACGCTCGTCGCCGCGATCGTGCTCTCCGCGATGGGCGATGTCCGACGGAAGTCGATGATCCTGCTGGTGTCGATGGGTGCCTTCGGCGTCATCGTCGGCCTCTTCGCCGTCACGCGTTCGTTCCCCATCGCGCTCGCGCTGCTGACGGCGGCTGGCGTCACGAACTTCGCGTTCAGCACGATGACGATGACGATCCTGCAGATCCACGTACCCAACGAGATGCGTGGGCGCGTCCTGAGCCTCCTCGTCGTGACCGCCCAGGGCTTCGCGCCGCTCGGCTCGCTGGTGGTCGGCGCGGCCTCCGAGGCGATCGGGACGTCGACCGCGGTCGCGGCATCGGCTGCGCTCGTCGGTATCGCCGCCCTCGTGACGGTTATCGCGATGCCGGGTGTGCGGACGTATGGCGACGGGGTGCCGGCCGGAGCAGAGGCGAGCGGCGTCGAGCGGGCGTCAGCGCGCTCCTGAGCATCGACGATCCTCGTGCGGCGACGGGCTCACAGCGGCCCCGCGGGGACGACCCCCATAATGGAATGGCAGGTGCACACGCAGCACCGGAAGGATCATGCATGCCCGTCCGCCGGTCCGATTCTCTGAACGCGTTACTCGCCGCCATCAGCGTCCCCGCGCTGCTCCTCGCGTCCGCGTGCACCACGCCGGCGGCCCCCGCGCCCGCCGCGTCTACTGCCGCGGCGCAGCCAGCGACGCCGCCCGCCGCCACGCCGGCCACCACGGCGACGAGCACCTCCACGGCGACGCCCGCGTCGACAGGCTCCTCGGGCGCTTCCGGCACGACGAGCGCGGCCGCCGCGCCGGCGAAGGTCTCGGCCAACAACGCGACCGCGGCCCAGCTGCAGGCGGCGTTCGAAGCGGCGAAGATCCCGAACGCCGCGAACTGGGTGCGCGAGGTGCAGGAGTACCGACCGTACCCGACCAACGACCCGACGCTGGCGAAACTCCGGCAGAACCTCGTGAAGTACAACCCCGCCCCCGGCGTCGTCGACGCGATCGTTGCGACGCTCTCCCTGCCGTGACCGGACGCCCGCCGGAGGTCGGCAGCCCCACGTTCTTCCGAGCGGCGCTCCTCGCGCTGGCCGGGGTCACCACGGCCGGGACCGCCATCGAACTCGCGATGGCGCGGCACTGGCAGAGCCTCGAGCAGGGCATCCCGTGGATCGCGATCGCCGCGATGTCGGTCGCGGTGGTACTCGTCATGAGAAACGCCGGGCCGCGCCGCGTGCAGGCGGCCCGCGCACTCGCCGCCACCGCGTTCGTGCTGGGCTGCGCGGGCGTCTGGCGGCACGTGGCCGGCAATTACGACGCCGCCCCGCTCGACGCTCATTACGGCCTGATATGGGACCAGATGTCCTCGCTGGCCCGCTGGTGGGCGGCCTTCATCGACAGCGTCGGCCCATCCCCAACGTTCGCCCCGATGGTCCTCGCGCAGGCGGCGGTGTGCCTGCTGCTCTCGACGATTGGGTCCCCGGGTATCGAGCCGGCTGGGGAATGAGCCGGCCGCGCCCCGCGAGATGCTGACGCCGCGTGTCTCCACCATCTCGCCTGGATATCCCTGTTATGTCCGTCGTGAAACACAAACGACGCATGCAAGTAACCGCATGGTCACAACGCGCTCATGCGCCGGACATTTAGGACTCCTAACGTCCTCCTCGTCGAATGGCAGCGGGCGCCCGGGCGCTCAAGATGCAGGGAGTGACCATGACTCATCCACAGGGCGGGATATACGAACGGTTGCGACGGAGCGCCCGGAACCCGATTGTCCGCAAGAACGTCGCGGTGCTGATGACCGGGAAGATGATCGGCGTGGGCGCAGTGCTCATGCTCATCCACTGGTTCTCCGGCACCGCCGCGTTCGCGGCCGATCCGGCGCCGGACCCCGTTGCCAGCGTGAACGCGATCAACACGATGTGGACGCTCATCGCAGCGTTCCTCGTGTTCGGCATGCAGGTCGGCTTCGTGATGCTCGAGGCCGGGTTCGCCCGCGAGCGCGAGTCCGTGAACATCCTCGTTGAGGGCATCGCGGACACGTGCATCTGTGGCGTGTTCTTCTGGGCCATCGGCTTTGCCTTCATGTTCGAAGACGGCAATGGCTTCATCGGCACCCACGGCTTCCTGCTGCAGGGCCTGCCGGACACCTACGGCGCGACCGGCGTCCCGCTGCTCGCGTTCTGGGTCTTCCAGTTCGCCTTCGCCGACACCGCCTCGACCATCACGTCGGGCGCGATGGTTGGACGCTGCGGCTTCGTCGGCGACCTGCTCTACAGCGTCGGCGTCACCGGCTTCATCTACCCGATCATCGGCCACTGGGCCTGGGGTCCGGACGGCTGGCTGGTCGCCAAGGGCTTCCACGACTTCGCCGGCTCCACCGTGGTGCACACCATCGGCGGCACCATCTCTCTCGCCGGCGCATTGGCGCTTGGACCTCGCCTCGGCCGCGTCTTCAAGCGCGACGGCGGCGGCCCGATGCTGCCCCACAACGTCATCTTCGGTGCGACCGGCGGCCTGATCCTCTGGTTCGGCTGGTACGGGTTCAACCCGGGGAGCACGCTCTCCGCGCTGGACGTCCAGGGCATCGGCCGCGTCTCGTTCAACACGACGATGGCGGCGTGCACGGGTGGCCTTGGCGCCCTGTTCATCTCCTACGCTCGCACCCGCAAGTGGGAGCTGGGCCTGGTGACCAACGGCTTCCTCGGCGGCCTCGTGGCCATCACCTGCCCGTGCTACTGGGTTAGCCCGACCGGTGCCGCGATCATCGGCCTCGTCGCCGCCTTCGTGGTCATCTGGGGCCTCGACCTGCTCGAGTACGTCCGCATCGACGACCCGATCGGCGCGGTGCCGGTGCACATGATGGCCGGCATCTGGGGCACGCTCTCCCTGGGGCTCTTCGCCACCGGCGAGTTCGGTGCGCCGACCCCGCTGGGCGCGGACGTGAGCGCGCCGCTCGCGGGCCTGCTCTACGGCGGGGGCATGGACCTGCTGATTGCGCAGGCCATCGGCTCCGCGGCAGTCACGGTGACGGTCTTCGTCATCGCGATGGTGCTCATGTACGCGGTCAAGGCGACCGGCACCCTCCGCATCTCCGAGGCCGGAGAGATCGAGGGCCTCGACCGCCACGAGCACGGCATCTCGGCTTACCCCGAGTTCGTCACGCACGCCGCTGGCCCCATCCTGAGCCACGGTGTCGGGACCATGCCCGGCCGTCGCTAGCATCTTCACCGAGGGCGGACGGGCCGGTCCCCTCCGCCCTCGGTCAGGTTGATCGGTGATTTCGCGCCGGGGGCGCGGAGGACAGGACAGACCATGAAACTCGTGTTGGCCTACATCAACCCATTCAAGCTCGAGGAAGTCCGCGACGCCGTGAAGGCCACCGGAGCGTCGGGCATGTCGGTGACCAACGTGGAAGGCTTCGGTCGTCAGACCGGCCACACGGAGACCTACCGCGGCGCCGAGTACGACGTGTCCTTCACGCCGAAGCTCCGCATCGAGATCCTCGTGAGCGACTCGATGACGCCCGCGGTGGTGTCCGCCATCGAGACGTCGGCACGCTCAGGCTCGATCGGCGACGGCAAGATCGCCGTCATGCCGCTCGACGACGTCATCCGCATCCGCACCGGCGAGCGCGGCGAAGAAGCGATCTAACGCAGCGGACGGACGCGCGTCCGCACGCGCGTCCGTCCTCGGCGGCCGGTTTCGGAAGATGCCGGCAACCTTGGCGAAATGCCGGACACGTATGCTCCGCTCACAGTCGATTGGCGCCCGTCCGGGTCCCGGGCGAGCCGTCTGGCGTCAACCTCACGTGGAGGCTCGCGGCGCATGAACGCACAGGTCCCGGCAGCCACTTCCCACCCGGGGGACCCCGCCATGGGGCACCGCATCGCCACCGCCCGCGGCTGGCGGGGGACAACGCAGGCAGACCTCGCAGCGCAGATGGTGCCGGCCCGCAGCGGCGCCTGGCTCGCAAACATCGAACTCGGAAAGCGGCGCATCCTGGCGGCTGACCTTGGCGAACTCGCGGCCCTGCTCGAAGTCCCTGTCTCGTTCCTCTATGGCGACGTCGAGGCGTTCCTGACGGAGACCGGCGTGCGCTTCGACGCCGCGGCGAGGCAGCTTTCGCCGGACGATCTCGAGACGATTGCGCACCTGGTCCAGACGCTCGCACACCACAGCGCGCACGCCCCAGCCTGAGACCGGGGTCACTCCTTCAGTTACCGACAAGAGGATTCCCTCCAGTGGCGCCTGGGCGTAAAGTCCCGCGCGTACTCCACAGGAGAAGGGACCCATCATGCGTGGATTCACAGGTAGAGGATTGGCCGTCGCGGCGATGCTCGCCGCGGCTCTCGTCCTTCAGTTCGGTGCCATCGGCACCCGCGGCGCGGAGGCCCAGACCACCGGGCTGACGGTCGCCACCGGCGCCGGCGAGCCCGGCTACGCGGTCAACCTCTTCGGCACCTCCAAGGTGACGGTTGCGGTCGGCAGCACGCTGACCTTCAAGAACGGCTGGCTCGAGCCCCACACGGTCACGTTCTCTGGCTCCAAGCCCGTCCCGCCCCCGAGCGACCCGACGGCGCCCGTTCCGACCAACCCGGGCAAGACGGTCGCCTTCGACGGCGTCACGTACCTGAACTCGGGCTTCCTGCTGAAGGACCAGACGTTCGCGCTGTCGTTCCCCAACAAGGGCACGTACCCGTTCGTCTGCATCATTCACCCCGGCATGACCGGCTCGGTTGACGTGGTGGATGCAGGTTCCGCGACCATCTCGACGCAGGCCCAGCTCGACGCAAGCGCCACGAAGACGTTCGCCGACGCGACCGCCGCGCTGAAGGCCGCCTCGGCGACCGCGGCCGCGAAGGGCGTCACGAAGACCGCGAACGCCGACGGCACGTCCACGTGGACCGTCAGCGTCGGGGGCCTCGTCGGGCCGTCCGACCTGCAGCAGTTCTACACGCCGGGCTTGAACGTCCAGGCCGGCGACACCGTGCGCTGGGTGTCGGCGGTGCCGACGCCGCACACCGCCACGTTCCTCAGCGGCACGCCGCTGCCCATCCCGCCGACCCCGGAGAACCAGAAGGTCCTCCTGCCGACCCCGGCGCCGGCGGCGGGCTTCGATGGCACGGGCTACGTCAACAGCGGGATCATCGGCGTGGGCTGGCCGGGGACGCAGTTCTCCGTAAAGTTCACAAAGGCCGGCACCTACCCGTACATCTGCGTCCTCCACGTGGACCAGGGCATGGGCGGCACCGTGACCGTCAGCCAGGCCGGCCAGGTGATCCCGGCGAAGACCGGGACCGGCGGGCTCGTCGAGGCCACGCCGGCGTCGACGGCTATGCAGGCGGCGCTCGTGCTGGCGCTCGTCGGCATCGTTGCCGTCGCGCGCCGAGCGACGAAGGCTCGCGCCTAGCCGCATCGCGCCAGCGGGCGCATGCAACGCACACGGGCCAGGGCGGGAGACCGCTCTGGCCCGTTCTTCGTCCGACCACGAGGAGATTCCCGATGTCACGACGCGAAGCCACCGCCCGCAGCCTCCGGAGGCACCTGGTGCCCGCCAGCAGCGCGGTCGTGCTCGCGACGGCGTTGCTGGCTGGGTGCACCACGTCGCCGGCGACGCCCGCCTCCGCTCCAGGAACCGGAGCCTCCGGTGCGAGCGCCGCAGCATCGGTATCGGCTTCCTCGCCAGCGGTCACGCCCGCAGCGAGCGCGACATCCGCGACGCCAACCCCCAGCGCGACCTCAGCACCGCCCCCGGCGTCCGCGAGTGCAGCCGCATCCGGGTCGACGCCCGCCCCGGCGCCGGTGGCACCGCCAGCGTCGACGCCCGCAGCCGCGGCCCGCACGACGAGCACCGTCGCGACGACCATCAGCAACTTCACGTTTGGTCCGGCGAGCGGATCGGCGCCCCTCGTCGTCCGCTGGACGAACAACGACGCCGTCGACCACGACGTCACGGGCTCCGATGGGACGACTACCGGGATCATCCGCCCCGGCGCCTCGGCCGAACTCCGGTTCGACCGCCCCACGACGTTCGCCTACATCTGCGGGATCCACCCGTTCATGACGGGCAGCGTCACGATCCGCTGAGCCCGGGCCACCTGCGGCGCTCTCCGTTGATTGGGCTCGCTATCCCGTCCGTTGTTTTCTACGCGCGTTTGTAATCGCTGACCGTCCGGATTAGGATTCTGCCGCCGTCCCGGTAGCAGCTCCGCACCACAGATGTGGTGACGAGTCGGGACGCCACGCGGAGGGAACATCAGATGGCATCTGGATACTGGGGCCGCGGCGTATCGCGGCGTCGATTCCTCGGCACGTCGCTGACGGCGGCGGCCGGTCTCGGTGCTGCAGCGCTCGTCGGCTGCAGCAGCAGCGGCGGCACCACGACCACAGCACCGGCTGCGGGTGGTTCGGCGGCAGGGGCCGCCAAGGGACCGTCGGCCTCGAGCATCATCGGCAAGTCGTTCGCCATGCGCGAGCCGGATGGGGTCCCGGTCTACGGCGGCACCTTCAACTACGCCTCGGGCACGCCCGCGATCCCGAACCTCGACCCGTTCTCCTCGACGGCGGCCATGACGCACCAGGTTGCGTCGATGGTTTACGGCCACCTGGTGCACAACAGCCACCCGGTGAGCAACCGCAACCAGCTCGAGTACTACCCGGACCTCGCCACCTCATGGGAGATCGGGGACCCGACGAAGTTCACCTTCAAGCTGCGCGAGGGCGTGAAGTGGCACAACGTCGCGCCGCTCAACGGTCGTCCGCTGACCGCTGAGGACGTGAAGTTCGGCATCAACCGCTCGGCCACGGACAAGGCGAGCCCCTACAAGGGCACGCTGTCCGCGATCAAGAGCATCGACACGCCGGACGCGACGACGCTGGTGATCAACCTGAAGAACTTCGACGCCGGTCTGTTCCCGGCGCTGGCGGACCGCTTCGCCTGGATCGTGCCGAAGGAGCTCGCTGACTCGGGCGGGCTGAAGCAGCAGATGATCGGCACCGGGCCGTTCATCTTCCAGAAGTGGGAGCAGGACAACCGGGTCAACTTCAAGAAGAACCCGGACTTCTACATCAAGGGCGCCCCGTTCGTGGACGAGGTGAACTTCCTGCAGATCACGGAGAACCAGACGCGGCTCGCCGCCTTCCGCTCCGGCCAGGCGCACAACGCGGGCATCGACCGCTCCGACTTCGACTCGATCGCCGCGGACAAGAAGACGTTCACGACCGAGACGTACATCGCGGTCGGCACATCCTCGATCATGATGAAGTACGGCGACCCGCGCTGGCAGGACGACCGCGTCCGGCAGGCGCTGGCGATCGTGGCTGACCGCGATGCGGTGCTGAAGATCCAGAACGACGCCAAGGGCCTCTGGCGCGGCATCCTGTCGGCGCAGACGACCGGCTGGTCGCTCTCGCAGGACGAGCTCAAGGATCCCAAGTACAACGTCAAGCAGGACCTGCAGAAGGCCAAGCAACTGGTGACGGCGGCGGGGAGCCCGGACGGCGTCGCGAGTAAGCTGCTCTACCGCACCGGCATCAAGCAGGAAGAGGACTTCGCACAGTACTGGGCGGAGACCGCGACCAAGGCGGGCGTCGCGAAGATCACGCTCGTCGCACAGGACAGCGCGACGATGCGCAAGAACCAGGACGAGCACAACTACGACGGCCTGGTCAGCGGCATCGATGGCGAGCCCCTGCCCGAGGCGTTCCTGCTGGACTTCCGCTCGGGCGGCCCGAAGAACGGCATGGGCCTCGCGGACAAGGAGCTGGACGCGAAGATCGACAAGGTCATCGCCATCCCGGACTCCAACGCCCGCAAGGAAGCCGTCCTCAGCCTGACCAAGGAGATGCTCCAGAAGGTCTACTGGAAGACAAACTTCACGGACAACACGGCGACGGACCAGTGGCGCAACGAGCTCCACAACTACATGGGCCCGCTGCCGCAGCAGTACAACGAGAACGGCTTCGCGTTCCTCTGGCTGGACAAGAAGTAGCAAGTACCGGGCCTCACGGACGAGGTCGTGTGGACGCCGGCGGGAAACCGCCGGCGTCTCTGTGTCAGCGCGCACCACACGGCCGGCGCGACGTGTGGGGCGCGCGCGGATACCATCGCACCGTCAGCGACGCGTCCAGGAGGAGCGAACATGCACGTACGTCCACTCATCGCGGCTCTGCGCCGCGCCGTCCTCGGCAGCCGGGTCGGCTACGCCGCGTCGCCGGACGGCAGCGCCGAGGGCTTCGTGCGGATCCATCACGACCAGATCCCGTGGGTGCCCGAGAACGATGGCACGGGCGTGGAACGCGCCGTCCTCGCGGGCGACCCTTCGAAGCCCGGCCTCTATGTGGTCCGCGTGAAGTTCCCGAAGGGGATGATGAGCCTGCCCCACTTCCACCGGGAGGACCGCCACGCAGTGGTGATCTCCGGCACCTGGTACACGGGCACCGGCGACGACTTCGAGCCGGACAAGACCATCGGCCTGAAGCCGGGCTCCTACATGAAGCACCCGGCCGGAGCGCACCACTACGACGGTGCGAAGGACGAGGAAGTCGTCGTCCAGATCATCGGCGAGGGCCCGAGCGAGACAACGCGCCTGCGCCCCGAGCTCGGCAACTTCGGCCCGTCGCTCCGCGCCTAGTACGACAACGTTTCGAGTCTGGAGGTCCCGATGCTGGTGAACTGGGTGAAGGTCCGCATCAAGCCGGAGGGCGTGCAGCGCTTCCTCGAGGCGATCGAGGTGGATGCGCTCGGATCGGAGCGCGACGAGCCGGGCTGCATGCGCTTCGATGTCCTGCAGGACGTGACCGACCCGCAGGTCTACTACTTCTACGAGGTCTATCGCGATCAGGCCGCACTGGACGAGCACCGCACCATGCCGCACTACGCGGTCTGGCGCGGCGTGGCCGACGTCCTCGACGGCCCCGTCGAGATCACCGGGACGAACTCGGTGTTCCCGGCCGCGGGGTTCGGCCGGCACAAGCAGTAGCGCGCCCGTGACCACAGAGAACGCGCCCTCCCCGATCGCGGCGGCGCCGCTCGCAGCGACGGCAGCGGCGCTGCGCCGCGGCGAAATGACGCTCGAGGCGTACGTGAACGCGGCGTGCGACCACCTGGACGCGCACGAGGCACAGGTGCGCGCGCTGCTGCCCGAGCCGGGGCGCCGAGCCCGCCTGGTCGCGGATGCGCGCGCGCTCGCAACGCGATTCCCCGATCCGAGCAGGCGGCCGTCGCTCTACGGCGCGCTCGCCGCGTTCAAGGACATCTACGCCGTCGACGGCTTCGAGACACGCGCCGGCTCGGCGCTGCCGCCGACCGCCTTCGCAATGCCCGAGGGCAGCGCCGTCACCCGACTGCGGGCCGCCGGTGCACTGATCCTCGGCAAGACGGTCACGACGGAGTTCGCATACTTCGACGCCGGCGCCACGACGAACCCGCACGACGCCGCGCGCACGCCGGGAGGCTCGAGCAGCGGCTCGGCGGCGGCGGTGGCCTGCGGCTACGCACCACTGGCGTTCGGCTCGCAGACGGTCGGCTCGGTGCTCCGCCCCGCAGCGTACTGCGGCGTCGTCGGCTTCAAGCCGAGCTACGGCCGCCTGCCGACGGACGGCATCGTTCCCTACTCGCTTTCCGTCGACACCGTCGGCTGGTTTACGCAGGACGTGGCCGGCGCGCGCCTCGCCGCAAGCGCCCTGCTCGAGGGCTGGCGCGAGCCAGCTGCGCAGGGAGCCCTGCCCGTGCTGGGCGTGCCGGCTGCCGCGTACCTCCAACAGGCCCATCCGGCGGCGCTGGCGGCCTTCGAGGAGACGCTCACACAGCTGCAGGCGCGCGGCGTGCAGGTACGTCGCGTCGCGATCCTCGACGACATCGAGCAGATC
>CAIXBH010000086.1 GCA_903917615.1 uncultured Chloroflexota bacterium
CGATCTGTCGAGGCGCGGCACAACGAACAGCGGGGCCTTCGTGAGAAGGCCCCGCTGCTGTGTCGTCGTATGTGGGCTGGGCCGTCGGCGCTAGGCGCCGCCGCCGATCGCCGGGATCAGAAACAACTCGGCGTTCTCGGGGACCGGATCCATCAGGTTGCTGGACTCCGGCACCACCTCGTTGATCGCGACGGCGATCTCGCCGCGGATCTCGTCCGTCTCGTCCACGATCAGCTGCCGCATCCCGGGATACAGGTCATCGAGGTTGCGGAACACCTCGCGCAGGCTGCGCCCCTCGACCTCGACGCGATCGAGGCCGCCCGTGCGGTCACGCCAGAGGTTGGGAATGTGTACGGTGACCGGCACGGTTGCTTCCTCGTCCTGCGACTGTCGTCCGGTCGAGAATAGCGCGCGTGCCGATCGGTGTCAGGGCCCTGTTGTCGTCCTCGACGTTACGCGCCGGCGGGCGGCGAGATCTCGTCGGCGGCGCGCAGGACGGCCTTCATGATCTTGTCGTAGCCGGTGCAGCGGCAGAGGTTGCCGGCGAGCCAGAAGCGCGCCTCGTCCTCCGTCGGGTGCGGGTTCTCCGCGAGGAGTGCCGTGCTGGCGATCAGGAAGCCCGGGGTGCAGATACCGCACTGGAGCGCGGCCTCTTCGAGGAAGCACTGCTGCAGCGGCGCGAGTCCGTCCGCGTTCGCGAGGCCCTCGACGGTGGTGATGTTCTCGCCGACGACCTCGGCGGCCATCACGCAGCAGGAGTTCACGAGCACGCCGTTGAGCAGCACGGAGCAGGCACCGCAGTTGCCGTTGTTGCAGCCCTCCTTGGGGCCACGGATGCCGGCGCGCTCGCGGAGCGCCTCGAGGAGCGAGTCACGTTCGTCGGCCAGGAACTCGCGCTCCTCGCCGTTGATCGTGCCACGGAAGATGAAGTTGTTCGTCGTCGTCATCGTGGAGACTCCTTAAGCGCGCGCGCGCTCGGCGGCGCGACGAAGCGTTCGTTCGGTCAGCACCTTCGCGAGGTGCTTGCGCTGCTTGATGGAGCCGCGCATGTCATCGATCGGGGTGGCGGTTGCCTTCGCGGCCTCACCGGCCGCGGCGATCGTCTCGTCTGTGAGCCGCTTGCCGACGACGGCTGCGGTCGCGTCCGGGACCATCAGCACCTTGGCCGCTACCGCGCCGAGCGCGAAGCGCGCCTCCGTGACCACGTCGCCGTCCAGCACGATGTAGCTCGCAGAGTTGCAGACGGCGATGTCCATCTCGTTACGAGGGATGAACCGCTCCCACGCCTGGCCGCTGTGTGCGGGCGGCTGTGGGTAGTGCATCGAGACGATCAACTCGCCCGGCTGGAGGACGTTCTGGCCGGGGCCGGTGCAGAACTCCGTGATCGGCACCTCGCGGCGGCCGCTCGGGCCGGCGACGGTGGCGACCCCGCCGATGGCCATCTGCGCGGGGATCGAGTCGCCCGCTGGTCCCGAGTTGGCGAGGTTGCCGCCGAGGCTCGCGCGGCCCTGGATCGCCGTGCCGCCGATGACGTGGGCCGCCTCGGCGAGCGCCGGGAAGTGCTGGAGCACGTTGGCGTCGTTGTAGATGATATGGAGCGGGGTCGCCGCGCCGACCGTGAGGCCCCGCGCGTCGTACGTCAGCTGCATCAGCTCTTCGATGTGCTTCACATCGACGAACAGCTCCACCGTGCGGCGGCGCTCGCGAGCCATCACGATGATGTCGGTGCCACCGGCGAGCACGCGGGCGGTAGGACCACCGTCGCTCAGCATCTTGACGGCTTCGTCCACCGACGAGGCGCGGGCATATCTGAGTGCCTGCATACGGCGTCCTCCACGTTCAAACGTCGAATCGAGTCAGTGGGCGGCCCGGGAATTCCGGGAGACCGATGCGGTCAATATAGCCCACCGCCGCACCCGGCGAGCGCGGTGATTATCACTCGCCTGCGGGGATGCCACCATTACTCAGAGACTGAGGAATCAGCGCCGGAAGTCAG
>CAIXBH010000087.1 GCA_903917615.1 uncultured Chloroflexota bacterium
CCTGAAGGAGGCCGAGGCCCAGGTTGCCGACCTGACGCGCTTCGTCGGTCTCGCCACCACCGCGCAGGCCGACGCCGCGACGGCACTGCCGCCTTTGCGCAACGACGAGGCCGTGGCGGCCGCAACCCTGCAGCGCCTGCGCTCGGCGCACGATGCGCTGACCGCCGAGGCCGAGCGCGTTGCCGCCGCCCAGCAGGATGCCGAGACGCGTCTGCAGCAGACCCAGTCCGATCTTGCCCGCGAACAGGGCCGCAAGAGCGACGCCGACACCGCCATCGCCGATCTCGACGCCCAGCGCGTGAAGCTCGAGCAGGATCGCGTCGGCGAGGACGATCGCGCCGCCGCCGCCCAGCAGGCGCGCGACGAGGCACACGAGGCCACGATCGCGGCCGAGACCGAACACGACCGTCTGACGCGCCAGATCGCCGACGACGAAGCGCTGCGCAACAGCGTGAGCCGCGAGATCGCCGAGCTGCAGGACCGCCTGCGCCGCCTCAGCGTGCGCCGTGAGGAAATCACCACGCAGCAGCGTGCCATCGAGGCCGAGCTCGCGGGCCTGCCGGCAATGTCCGAGGTCGAGGCTGCGCTCGAAGGCGCGCGCGCTGCGCTCGACGAGGCGCGCCGCCAGGGAGAGCAGACGATCGAGGCGGCCCGCGAGGCCGAGCGCTACGAGTCGGATGCCGCGCGCGAGGCCGTCGCCAAGGCCGAAGCCGAGCGCATCGACATGGAGCATGCGCGCGCGACCGAGCGTCAGGCCGCCGAAGCGAGCCATGCCGCCGCCGCCGAATCGCTGCAGAAGATCGCGGCCAAGCTGACCAAGCTGCGCGCCGAGGAATCGGGCGTCGCCGCTGCTCTCCAGTCGGCCGCCGACTCGCTGTGGCCGCCGCTGCTCGACGCGCTCACCGTCGAGCCGGGCTTCGAAAAGGCGCTGGGGGCGGCTTTCGGCGAAGAACTCGAAGCCTCGTCCGATCGCGGTGCGCCGGTTCACTGGCTGCCGCTGGGCGCGATGGCCGGTGCGCCGGCCTTGCCGGAAGGCGCCACGCCTTTGTCGGCGCATGTGAAGGCGATGCCGGAGCTGGAGCGTCGTCTTTCCTTCATCGGCATCGTGGCTGACGACGCGACGGGTGCCGCCCTGCAGTCGAGCCTCAAGGCCGGCCAGCAACTCGTGACCGCAGAAGGCGCCGTCTGGCGCTGGGACGGCTACACGGTGCGGGCCGGTGCGCCGACCGCCGCCGCGGTGCGTCTCAGCCAGCGCAATCGCCTCGCGGAGATCCGCGCGCAGATCGATGGCGTCGCGACCGAGCATGCCGAACATCAGGCCCGCGCCGATGCCGAGACCGTCTCGCTCGCCGCCGCGCGCGACGCCGAAAAGACCTGTGTCGACCAGGCCCGGGCGCACGAGCGCGCCGTGGCCGAAGCCTCGCGGGCCAAGACGCAGGGCGCGGGCGAGGCGACGCGTGCCGCCGAGCGCGCCGTGCAAGGGGCCATCGCGGCTGCGGAGGCCGACGCGTCGAAGGCGCGCGAGCATCAC
>CAIXBH010000088.1 GCA_903917615.1 uncultured Chloroflexota bacterium
CGCCGACATGCTGATCCGGCTCGGCTACGACGACCTGCCCGAGGTGCCCACGTGGGGCGGCTGCACGGCGCCGCACGTCCTGTTCGAGGGCAACGACATCACCGCGCTGCTCGACTTCGACGGCGCACGTCCCGATGCGCGCATCCTCGACATCGCGACGAGCCTGCTCGTCGAAAGCGACCGCGACGATGGCTGGCACGTGCATCGCTGGGTCGCCGGGTACACCGCGCACGCGGAGCCGCCGTTGTCGGAGGCCGAGGTCGACCTGCTGCCCAGCGTGGTCACGGCGCTCGCCGTGCGTCGCTCCGTCGATGCGCTTGCGACGGCCGCCGCGGCGGGCACGATCGACGCGGTGGCCCTCGCGACGGTCGATGCCGCGATGGCCGCCGAGGCGGCGCAGCGGGAGTTGCGGCGCGTCATCCGCACCGCCGCCGGGTTCCCGTCGCGCGCCTAGCGGCTGGCGACGCTTACTCCGGCATCCGCCCCCACATGAGGATGCGCGTGAACGTGTAGAAGTACGGCGAGGGCTCGCCCAGCTTCGCCACGAGGCGCTTTTCGTACTCTTCGAGGTACTTCGGGTACAGGTCGGCGGGCAGGCGCTCGCGGTACCACGACAGCACGGAGCCCTTCACCCACTCCACGATGCCACGCGTGGAATCCATGGGGTGCGCGTAGACCTCCAGGCGCACGCGCTGATCGGTGCAGCCGAGCTGGTCGTGCAGGAAGGTCGCGTACCACTCGGGCGTCTGCACCGGGTCCTCGCGCACCAGCCCGCCGAGGGCGCTCGCGAACGGCTCCTCGCGCGCGATGATCGCCGGCAGCTGGTGCCCGAAGTGTCCGCCGTTGTTCGGCACCTGGAACGCGAACTGGCCGCCGGGGCGCACCATCGAGGTCACCTGCGGCAGCATGCTCTCGTGATCGAGGATCCACTGGAGCGCCGCGTTCGAGAACACCAGGTCGAACGCGCCCTGGTACTTCTTCGCCGCCTCGAGGATGTCGATCTGCTCGAAGCGCATGCCGGGGCGCAGGTACTGGGCGCTCTCGCCGAGCATGACCGGCGAGTTGTCGATCGCCACGGTCTCCTTCGCGCCGAGCTCCTCGTGCAGCCAGGCCGTGAGCTCGCCCGTGCCACAGCCGAGGTCCGTGACGCGCATGTCGGCCTCGCGCTGGACCAGTCCCGCAAGGTCGTAGAACGGCCGAGCGCGCTCGTCGTGGAAGTGCGCGTACTGCGCCGGCTGCCAGCCGGTACCCCGGCTCGCGGACTGCTGCTGGACCATCGGTACTCCTCGCTGTCGCCGGCTCTGCCGGCGCGCCATGTGGCGCTTCGTCGTGAGCCACAGGGTACGTCGCGCTGCGTGGGGACGCGATGCGCGCCAGACGCACGCCCGTCATTCGCCCGTCACCTCCGCCCCGCGGCGTCAGCGTAGGATGACCGCGCGAGTGGAGGAGGCCCACCATGACGGACGACACCCACGCGGCGCGCTGGGCGCACATGCGCGACATCACCCCGGTGACGCGCCGGTTCACGTACGTGAACGCCGGCTGGTCCGGCCCCACCTCGCTCCCGGTCGTGGAGGCGATGAAGGAGCGCATCGACCTCGAGACGGTGTACGGCCCCACCTCCAAGCCCGCGAACGAGAACAAGACGGCGCTGACCACGCGGCTGCGCGCCGCGACGGCGCAAATGCTCGGCGCGGACGTGGACGAGATCGCGATCACGGGCAACACGACCGAGGGCGTGAACATCGCCGTGAACGGCATGACCCTCCAGCCCGGAGACCGCGTCGTCACCACGAGCGTGGAGCACGGCGGCGGCATGATTCCCGCCTACTGGACGCGCAAGAAGTACGGCACCGATGTCGCCATCGTTGCGATCGAGGCGAACGACGGCCCCGGCGCGATCCTCGAGCGGTTCGACCAGGCGCTCTCGCCCGCGGCGAAGCTCGTCATCCTCTCGGAGATCTCCTACTCGACCGGCGGGCGCATGCCGCTCGCGGAGATCACACGCCTCGCACACGACCGCGGCGCGACGGTGGTCGTCGACGGTGCGCAGACCGCCGGGCATCTCCCCATCGATGTCCACGCGCTCGGCGTGGACGCCTACGCGGTGCCGTCGCACAAGTGGCTCTGCGGGCCGGACGGGCTCGGCATGCTATACGTCCGCCGCGAACGCGTCGCGGACCTCGATCCCGTCAAGGTGAGCGGACACGCGGCCGCGGTCTGGGACTTCGCCGGCAACTTCGAGGCGAAGCGCGATGACGTCACGAAGTTCGAGGTCTCGACGACGTCGACGCCCGTGCTCGCCGGCACGCTCGTCGCCGTGGAGCAGTACCTCGAGTCCGGTGCGGAGGCGCTCTGGGACCGCGTGCGCGCGCTCAACGTGTACGCCGAGCGGCGGTTCACCGGCATGGCGGGCGTCCGCGTCAGCGGGGCGACCGGAGACGCCACGCGCACCGGCCTGTTCCTGTTCGAGATCCCGGGCGTCGACCCGGCGCACCTCGTCGACTTCATGCAGGGCGAGGCCGGGGTGGTGGCGCGCTCCGTGCGCCAGATGAACTCCACGCGCCTGTCGCTGCACGTGTACAACACCGAGGCCGAGATCGACCGGATTGCGGAGCTGGTGGAACGGGCCGTGGCACAGGGCATCCCCGAGCAATACCGCGTGGCGCCGCGCGGGCCGGAGGCCTAGCGAGCCCGTCGCTCGCCCGGGGCCGCGCGGCTCGCTACCGTAAGCGCGTGCTACTCATCGGACAGTCGCTCGAGTTCCACCGGGAACCGCTCGCCTCGGCGCTGCGGGAGCATGACGGCGCCCCGCTGATCGAGCGCGCGAAGGCGCAGCTCGCGGCCGGCGCGGGCGCACTAGACCTGAACGTCGGCGTGGGCGGCACCGCCATCGACCTCCAGTGGATCGCCGAGGTGCTTCGCCCGAGCACCTACGGCCGTCCGCTCCTCCTCGACTCTCCCTCCCCCGCGACGATCGCGCTCGCGTTCGAGCTCTGCGAGCGCGAGGGCGTGCCGCGGCCGCTGATGGGGAACGCACTTCCCGCCGGCGGACCGGTGGACGACGCGATCGACGGACTGCTGCGCGCCGTGGCCCGTGCGCGCGCCGACCTCGTGATCTCGCCTCGCTTCGTGGATGCCGGCGGCCGCGCGACAGCGAGTGCCCGCGAGCTCGTGGACGCCGCCTACCAGGGCGCGGTGCGCGCCCGCGACACGGGCGTGAACGAGACGCTCTACTTCGACGCGCTGACCTATCCGGCCCTGACCGACCCGGTAGGCTGCCGCCGCTCGCTGGAGGCGCTCCGCCTGATGCGCGAGGTACCGAACGTCGAACGCCTTGCGGCGGTCGGCAATGTCGGCGCGAGCGCTCCCGCACCGCTCGCTGCCGCGCTGCGCGTGGTCTACGCCGTCGCCGCGGTGGGCGCAGGCGCGAGCGCGCTCATGCTGCCCGTCGAGGAGGCCGAGCTCGTGCGCG
>CAIXBH010000089.1 GCA_903917615.1 uncultured Chloroflexota bacterium
GTCTCGATTGCGGCGCGGTCGGGCGCGTCCGCGAACGCGGGCACCGGCAGCCCAGCCCGTGCGAACGCGGTGCGCTGGTAGAGCTTGTCCTTCGCGAAGCGCAGCGTCGCCGGCCCGGGACGCACAACACGACCCATCGCACCGAGGATCGCGAGCGCCTCGATATTCACGAGTTCGTGGTCGAGCGTCATCACGTCGCAGGTGGCCGCGAAGGCGCGCAGCGCGTCGCCGGCGTCCGGATCGCCGATGTCGACGTGCGGCGTGACGAGGGCGGCGGAATCGTCGGCGTGCTCAGCGAGGACGCGCACGTGCACGCCGAGCGCGATCGAGGCCTGCACGGTCATGCGGGCGAGTTGTCCTCCGCCCACGATGCCGACGATGGGAAACCGGTCAGCGGGCACGCGGTGCCTCCGGCGTCGAGGCGTATACGCGCGCCTCGGTGTTCAGCGTACGCGACGCACCTGTACTACGCGACGACCGCGCGATGCACATCACACCGAGCCACCACGCTCGTGGTGTTGCGCACCGCCCCGGCGGGCGCGGTACCCTCGACACCAACACGCCGAGGAGGCGCCGGTGCTCTTCCGAGACCTCATCTATCGCGTCTATGAGCGCCAGCTCGATCACCTCGTGCGCCGCGGCCCGCTGCCGCGCCATGTGGGCGTCATCCTCGACGGCAATCGCCGCTACGCCCGCAAGATGGGCTTCTCCTACGTCGGCGACGGCCATCGCCGCGGTGCGGACAAGGTCGAGGACCTCGTCGACTGGTGTGATGGCCTCGGCATCCCCGTGATCACGCTGTGGGCGCTCTCGACGGACAACTTCCGGCGCGCCCCGGACGAGCTCGACACCATCTACGCGCTCATCGAGGAGAAGGTCGAGGCGCTCACCGAGCAGCGCGACCGCCGCACGCCTCGACGCATCCGCGTGGTCGGACGCCGCGAACTGCTGCCACCGAGCACGCAGGCCGCCATCGAGCGCGCCGAGGAGGCCACGAAGGACGCAGGGCCGTTCGAGCTGCTGATCGCGATCGGCTACGGCGGCCGCGAGGAGATCACCGACGCGGTGCGCCGCCTCATCGCGGAGCGTGTCCGCGCGGGCGAGTCGCTCGAGGGGATTGCGGCGAGCATCGAGCCGGACGAGATCGGCAAGTACCTCTACGCGCCGGACGTGGCCGACCCCGACCTGATCATCCGCACCTCGGGCGAGTTGCGGTTGTCGGGCTTCCTGCTCTGGCAGAGCGCGTACAGCGAGTTCTACTTCAGCGACGTGTTCTGGCCGGAGTTCCGCCGCATCGACTTCCTGCGCGCCATCCGCTCCTACGAGGAACGTGAGCGTCGCCGCGGGGCGTAGGCGCTCGGCGCGCGCCTGGCTGCCGCTACTCGATGACGCCAAACGCTCGGAGATGCGAGAGACGCTCGCCCGCATCCGGCACCGCTTCGCGAGCCGCTATCGATCTCGCCGATGCCTCGTCGCGGAAGCAACCTCCGTCGAGGTTCGAATTCGTCGAGCCACGACTGCGGGATGGCAAGGCCTGCCTGCGCGATGTCGTCCGCCCAGGTGCGACCGGCCTGCGCGAGCACACCGCCGACGTCGAACACCACGAGGTCGAAAGAACGCGGCATGCAGGCCCCTCGCCCGGCTCGGAGCGCCCCGCTCCCCGCAGACGCGCCAGCGTCGCTGCGGCAGGAAGAGTACCGCTACTTCGCGCGGTAGTGCCGGTGCACGACGCCGTTCGTGAATTGGTGTTCATCGAGCAGCTCGAGGTCGAGGCTCGCGCCGTCGGGCAACGCGGACTTGCCGGCGCCGATGCTCACGGGCGAGACGATGAAGTTGAACTCGTCGACGAGCCCGGCACGGATCGCCTGAGCCGCGAGCTCCGGCCCGCCGATGGCGATGTCCTGCTCCGCGCTCGCTTTCAGCGCGCGCACGGCCTCCGGGTCGAACTCGCGCTCGATGCGCGTGTGCGGCACGAACACCGACTCGAGGGTGCGCGAGTAGATCACCTTCTCGGCAGCGCGCCAGCGGCGCGCGTACTCACGGACGACCTTCGGCTGACCGGAGAACCGGAGCGTCTCCCACTCGCGCATGACCTCGTACATGCGGCGACCGTAGAGGTACGTGCCGATCCCGCTCTCGAGGTTGTTGATGAACGCGTGCACCTCGTCGGTGGGGACGCCCCACTCAAAGTTGCCCTGCTCGTCCGTGACGAAGCCGTCGAGGGAGGTGATCGCGGAGTAGATCAGCTTCGCCATGGGTTCATGCCGTCCTGAACGCCTCGACCGTGAGTGCGAGGCCGTCCTCGAGGCTCACCTGCGGGCGCCAGCCCCAGACGGCGGCGGCCCGCGAAGCGTCGAGGGCGATGCGCGGGATGTCACCCGCGCGCGGAGGCGCCATCACCGGCGCGACCTCGTAGCCGGTGAGGCGCGCGAGTTCGTCGAAGATGCGACGCGTGCTCGTCTCGACCCCGGTGCCGACGACGCACATCTCACCAGACGGGGCGAGCGCTGCGCGCACCTGCGCGTCCACGACATCGCCGACGTACACATAGTCGCGGGTGTCGGACCCGGTGCCGAAGATCGTGACGGGTTCGCCGCGCAGCATCCGCTGGCTGAAGATCGCCACCACGCCGGCCTCGCCGTGCGGGTCCTGGTACGGGCCGTACACGTTCGCCGGCCGCACCGAGGCGACCGTCATGCCCGTCTCGTACTCCACGATCTTGAGGTACTTCTCCGCCGCGCCCTTGGAGGCGCCGTAGAACGAGCGCGGCTCGACCGGCGTGTCGTCCCCCGCGGGGACCGTCGGCGGGTCGCCGAACATCGCGCCCCCGCTCGAGGTGAACACGAAGCGCCGCGCACCGACTTCGGCCGCCGCCCGCGCGAGCGTGAGCGAGGCGATGACGTTCGTCTCAATATCGAGGCGTGGCTCCCGCATGGAGATGGAGACGGAAGCCTGCGCGGCGAGGTGGAACACCACCTCAGGCCGCACCTCGTTCACCAGATGCTCGACGCCCGCGTCGTCGCGCAGGTCGAGGCGCACATCGCGCCAGCCCTCGACCGGCCGGCGCGGCTCGGCCACGTCGACACCAACGACCTCGTGCCCCTCGGCCACGAGGCGGCGGGCGAGATGCCCGGCGATGAACCCTGAGGTGCCGGTGACGAGGGCGCGCACTACGCGTGCACCCAGACGGGCATGCCGACCTCGGCGTAGGCAAACACGGCGGCGTGGTCTCCCGTGCGGATGCAACCGTTCGAGATGCGCCCGGTGCCACCCTCGACCACCTTGCCGTCCTTGTCCTCCAGGAACGAGTGGAACCCGTTCGCCTTGTCGAGGTCGAAGCCCACCCAGTCCTCGATGTAGGTGTTGTAGGGCGCGTCGAACGTGCGCTCCTTGATCTTGTTGTAGACGTGGAACAGCCCGGTCTGCGTCGACTCATAGGCACCGGTGTCGACCTCACGACCGACGGCGACCGGGCCGATCGCCTTCACGACCTTATCGCCGTCCATCAACTTCACCGAGAAGCCGGTCACGTCGACGTCGATCCACTTGCCCGAGGTGGGGCGCGTGGCCTTCACCGGCACGGGCGTTGCCTTCGGGGTGGGTGTCGCCGTCGCCTCAGGCGTCCGCGTGGCCGCAGGCGGTGGCGTCGGCGTCGCGGTCGCGGTCTTCACCACGACGGCGGGCTGCTCCGCTGTGGCGCTGTTGCTGCCGCATGCCATCGAGGTAAGCGCGACGAGGGCGATCAGCGCCGTGAGGATGGCGGAGGAACGACGCGGCATCGCAGTGAGGTGTCGTGTCATGCACTGATCATCGCGCATCGCGGCGCGTCCGTCGAACACGCGAGCGGACGCGCATCAGCCGTGCGGCGGCTCCTCGGACTCCGCGTGGAAGTGATGCTCGTGGTGCTCGCCTCGCGTCGCCTGGATGCGCACCGCAAGCAGACCGTGCGTGGGCGCGAAGATGAGCGCGAGGAAGAAGCAGAGCGTGGAGCAGAGCACGATGATGGCGCCCGCCGCGGTGTCCGCGTGGAAGGACACGTAGAGCCCACCCACGCCGCTGCCGATGCCGATGAGCGCGCTGTACGCGAGCATCCGGTCCAGGCGGTCCGTCAGCAGCCGCGCAGTGGCGGGCGGCGTCACCACCAGCGCGAGGATGAGGATGTTCCCGACGGTTTGCAGGCTCGCGACGATCGTGGCGCTGATGAGCATCAGCAGCACGAGGTCCAGCCGGAACGTCGGGTAGCCGAGCGACTTCGCGAGCGTGGGATCGAACGCGACGAGCGTCAGCTCCTTCAGCAGCGCGAACAGCACGACCAGCACGATCAGCCCGATGACCGCGGTCGCGACGAGATCGGCGTTCGAGACACCGAGGATGCTCCCGAACAGGAGCGAGCCCAGGTCGCGCTTCACCCCGGAGTGCCGGCTGATGATCGCCACACCGAGCGCGAAGAAGGCAGCGAACACCACCCCGATCGCGCTGTCCTCAGACACCCGGCGGCTCCTCGACACCACGCCGACAGCGAGCGCCGTCAGGCCGCCGAAGATGAACGCGCCGATGAGGATGCTCTGCCCTGCGAGGTAGGAGAGCACGACTCCCGGGAATACGGCGTGCGACAGCGCATCGCCGATGAAGGCGAGCCCACGCAGCACCACGAAGCACCCGACGAGCCCGCACAGGACACCCACGATGGCGATCTCCAGCAGTGCCCGGACGAAGAAGTCGTAGGCCAGTGGCTCGGTGATCCACGCGATCATGCGATCACCGCCACCTGGCCGCCGTAGGCCGCGCGGAGGTTCTCCGGCGTGAAGGTCGTGGCGAGCGTGCCGTAGGCGACGAGCCCACGATTGATGAACCCGACCGTGTCGCAGACGGCCTGCAACTCATCGAAGTCGTGCGTGGCGAGGACGACGATCGCCCCGGCGTCCGCGAACTCCCGGATCGCATCCCGGAAGATCGCGCGGTTCGTGGTGTCGACGCCGGTGAACACCTCGTCGAGGAGCACCACGAAGGGCTGCTGCGCGAGCGCGCGGGCGAAGAAGATGCGCTGCTGCTGGCCGCCGGAGAACTGGCTGATGTGCCGGTCGCCCAGTCCGCCGAGGCCGAACCGCTCGAGCGCCGCCGAGGCCAGCGCGCGGTCCTCGCGCGAGGGCCGGTGCAGCCACCCGGCGGCGCGGGTCCGCCCCATGAGCACCACGTCATGCGCGGTGACGGGGAAGTCCCAGTTCACTTCCTCGCGCTGCGGGACGAAGGCGATGCGCCCCGGGTACATCCCGAGCCCGCGGTGATCGAGGGTGACACCGCCGTGGCGCAGATCCAGCACGCCGGCGATGGACTTGAGCAGCGTGCTCTTCCCGCCGCCGTTCGGCCCGACGAGCCCGGCGACCTGCCCGGGCTCCACGCGGAAGTCCACGTCG
This sequence comes from uncultured Chloroflexota bacterium, assembly GCA_903917615.1. Taxonomy (GTDB): domain Bacteria; phylum Chloroflexota; class Dehalococcoidia; order UBA2979; family UBA2979; genus SHYQ01. The sequence goes on from CAIXBH010000089.1 coordinate 5,415, forward strand.
GTGATGGCGAACGTGCCCCCGTACCCCGCCTCGAGGTCGCGTACCTCGAGCGCGCCCGGCGCGTGCATCGGAGACGGCGGCGCGGTCATTTGAGCGCCTCCGCGATGCGTCGCGCGTTGTACAGGAGCATGCCGTCCACCGTCTCCTGCCCCGAGCCCGGCTTGCCGAGCGAGTCGCCGTAAAGGTCCGCGACGATCTGCACGTTCGTGTCCTTCGCGATCTCGCGCGCGATCCGCGGGTCGACGGACTCCTCGGAGAAGATCGCCTTCACGCCCTCCCGCTTCACCGTGTCCTGCAGTTCGGCGATCTGCTTCGCGGAGGTATCGCCCTGCGTCGACACGTTCGGAATGACCGCGCCGACGAACGGCAGTCCGTAACGGTCGAGGAAGTACCCGAACGCGTCGTGGTCGGTCACCATCTTGCGATTCGCGGCAGGGATGGCGCCGATGATCTGCCGGATCTGCGCGTCCGTGGCATCGAGCTTCGCTGCGTAGGTCGAGCCGTTCTTCTGAAAGGTCGCCGCCTGCTCAGGGAACGTCGCACCGAGCGCCTTCACGATGTTCTCGACCATGACCCGGTCGTTCGCGGGATCGTGCCAGACGTGCGGGTCATCCTCGGTCTTGCCCTGCTCCGTGCGGATCTGGCGCAACTTGATGCCCTCGGTCACGGTGGCCACGCGCTTCTGGCCGCTGCTGGTCAGCGCCCGGTCGAGGAACGCGTCGAGGCCGATGCCGCTGCGCAGCACGAGCTTCGCGGCGCCCACCTGCTGCACGTCCCCCGGTGAGACCTCGTACTCGTGCGGGTCGACGCCGGGCCCGACCAGCGAGAGAACCTGGACGGGCGTGCCTTTCGTGACCTCACGCGCCAGCGCGGCGACCTGCACGGTGGTCGTGACCACCTCGACGCGTCCGGCGGCGCTGCAGGCAGCGACGAACAACGCGCCCAGCACGGATGCAAACGCGAGGGCGAACGCGAATCCGTTATGTCGCATCTCGGCGGACCCACTGACCGGCTACTGAGACGATGGCTCAATGCCGCGGGATGCTACTGATTCCCGGTATCAAATGCAACCCCGGCCCGCGACGGCCGGCCTGTCACCGGGGTCGGTCAGCGGACGTCCACCTGGCCGCCGAACGTGCCCGGGCCGAGGACCTTGGCCCCGCTGATGCTCGAACCGTCGGCGGCGACCTCGTAGAGCGCCCCGGTGGCGTGCACGATGAGCAACTTCCCGTCCGCGGACCACGCAGGCTGCGGGTCGTCCTCGAAGAACTTCGTCAGCTGCGTGAGCGCCTTCGTCGACGCATCGACCTTCCAGATATCCATCGGCACGCCGTGCGCCTCGGCGGCCGTCGGGAACAAGAACAGCGCTGCGAGCCGGTCGAGGAGCCCCTCGGGGCGCGGCGCCAGGTCACGCGTGCCGGGGGCGGGCGCGCTGGCGGAGAAAGCGACGCTGCTCCCGTCCGGCGAGATGCGCGGGAAGTAGAGCGTCTGAAACTGCCCGGTGGGGACGAGCAACTTCGAGTTCTTCCCGTCCGGATCGGCGACGAACAGCCCCTGGTCCATCATGAACGCGAGGCGCTTCCCGTCGCGAGAGAACGAGGGCGTGAACGCGCCCTCGACGATGGTCGTCTCCTGCTTCGTCGCGAGGTCGATGCGCTTCAGGTGACCGCTGTAGGACGAGATATTGCCGTCCTTCATGATGGGCTCGAAGTCGCCGAAGACGAGCGCCTTCCCATCCGGTGCCCACGCGACGCCCTGCACCTGCTCCCCCGTCGGGCGGTGGGCACGCACCAGTTCCGGCGCGCCGCCAGCCGCGGGCATCACGTACAGGTCATCGCCCCAGTCGGCGCCTGCCTTGCCGTTGAAGAACAGTTGCTGCGTGAACGCCACGCGCGTGCCGTCGGGCGACCACACCGGCAGGGCGGGATAGATGTTCGACGCGGTCGCGAGGAACAACTGTCGAAGGCTGCCGTCCGGTTCCTCCAGCACGAGGCACTGGTTGGTGCGCAGGACGAGACGCCCCGCTACGGTCGGCTTCCCCGAGGGGCGGCCACAGACGAGCTGTGCTGCGGCGGGGGTGGGCGCCGGAGGCGGCGCAGCCGACGCGCACGCCACACCGGTCACCAGCGCGAGGAGCAGTGCGCCCACGAAGGCGAACATGCGCGCGCGGATCATCGCCATCTCAGGCCGTCAGACCGCGAAGCACCTCGAAGTACTCAGGGAAGGTCTTCGAGACGCACTCGGGGTGTGCGATACGGATGCCGGATGCGCGGAGGCCGGTGACAGCGAACGACATCGCCATGCGATGGTCGTCGTACGTCTGCACCTCGCACGGCTGCGGGGTACCGGGATAGATGGTCAGCGCATCCCACGACTCGTCGAGGCGGATGCCCATGCGCTTCAGTTCCGTCGCCGCCGCGACGGGCCGGTCGCTCTCCTCGTAGTGCGTCTGCGCGATGCCGCGCACGGTCACGGGGCCGTCCGCGAACGGCGCGATCGCCATCAGTGTCGTCGCGACGTCACCCATGCGAGAGAACTCGGCGTCCACCGCGCGCAGCTGAGCCGGACCGCGCACGCTGATCGAGTCCGCCTCGATATGCACCTCGCAGCCCATGCGCTCCAGGACATCGAGCAGCCCGAGGTCACCCTGCGCGGAGCGGCTGCCGAGGCGGGGCACGACGACGCGTCCGCCCGTGACGGCCGCAGCGGCGAAGAAGTAGGAGGCACCGGAGGCGTCCGGCTCTACGGCATAGCTGCGTGCCTCGTAGCGCTGACCGGCCGGGACGCGGAACCAGCGGTCGCCGTCGCGCTCCGCGGTGACGCCAAACTCGGCCATCGTGGACAGGGTCATCGTCACGTAGGGCGCGGAGACCAGTTCGCCGTCGACCTCGATCTCGACGTCCTGCGCGGCGTACGGGGCCGCCATCAGCAGTGCGCTGAAGTACTGGCTCGAGATATCGCCGCGGACCTTCGCGCGACCGCCGGCGATCCCCGACGCACGCACGACGACCGGCGGACAACCGTTGCCCTCGCGCGCCTCGATGTCCACGCCGAGCTGCGCGAGTCCGTCGATGAGCGGCTGGATCGGACGCTTGCGCATCGCCTCCGAGCCATCGACGACGAAGGTGCCGTGGCCGAGCGCGACCGCCGCGGTGAGGAAGCGCGCGGCCGTGCCTGCGTTGCCGATGTTCAGCGTGGCCTCGGACGCCGGGAAGCGCCCGTCGATCCCGTCCACCTCGAAGTTCTCAAGTGCGGCGTCGGCCTCGATGTGGACGCCCAGCGCTTCGAGCGCGCGCCGCATGTAGTGGGTGTCGTCCGAGGAGAGGGCGTCGGTGATGTGCGAGCGGCCGCGCGCCAGTGCCGCGACGAGCAGCGCGCGGTTCGTGTAGGACTTCGACCCCGGGAGTTCGACGACAGCGTCGAAGGGGCGCGTGATCGGCTCGATGGCCTGGACCATGCGGTACTCCGAAGGGCGGACGTCGCGGCGTCCGCCCTCGATCTGCGCTACTTGAGCGGCGAGTAGTCGGTGGGCGTCATGAGACGGTTGACGATGTGGTGCGTCAGCGGCACGCCGTCCGCCTCGCTCTCGGAGCGCACCTTCTGCCACTCGGGGTCGGCCTGGAAGGCGGCCCATGACTTGGCGCGGGCGCCCTCGTCCGGGAACGCGAGCATGTAGACGAGCTGGTCGCTGCTGCCGCCGACGCTGTTCGTCCAGTAGCCGACGTTCGTCATGCCGTGCTTCTCGAACAGCTTCAGCGTGTGCTCGCGGAAGCGCGCCTGGAGTTTCGGGAGCCGACCGGGGCTCGCCGTGTACTCGCGCAGTTCGTAGATCATCGTTGGGCTCCTCGCCATCGCGTACCGGTATCGACGCGCAGTGTAGCGCGAGGAACGGCAGCCTCGACCGCGGCAGGCGGGCGGGCTAGGCCAGCCAGGCGCGGCGGATGTGGTTGCTGAGGTACACGCCGCCCTTCGCGCCGAAGCCGGGCGTGAAGTCGCGCACGTTCGGCTGCTGGACGAGCGCGCCCTGCGCGATGATGAGTGGCAGGACGTAGAGGGTCTGCGAGAGCACGTAGCGCTCGATGTTCCGCACCTGCTCCACCTGGTCGCGCGGGTCGATGGTCCGCAGGAGCCGGTCGATCATCGTGTCGACTTCCGGGATCTGGGTCTGCGGGCCGTTGCGGTTGCCCTTGCTGGAGTGCACGCCGGCCATGTAGTCCCAGATGCTGCCCACGGCGTAGCCCCACTCGGCCGCGGCGGTGTACTTGCCGCTGTAGGCACGCGCGATCCACGCCGCGTAGTCCACCGGCTCCGCCGAGGAGTCCAGGCTCACGCCGACCTCGCGCAGTTGCTTCCACTGGAGCTGAATCGCCTGCTGCTGCGGCGGGTACCACATGAGCGGCACTTTGAAGCCCTCGGACATGCCAGCGGCAGCCATGAGCTTCTTCGCCTCCGGGAGGTCGAAGCGCACCAGGCGGCCGATCTCGTCCGCCGGCAGCGCGAACTCGGGGAAGCGCGCGTACGGGAACGTCCCCGTGATCGCGCCGGCGCCCCCCGCGAGCGTGTCGATGTGCGCACGCCGGTCCAGCGCGAAGTTGATCGCCTGACGCACGCGCAGGTCGCGGAACTCCGGCAACCCGAACTTCAGCGCGATCGCGGTGTTGCTCGGGCCGAGGTAGTCGACGCGCTGCGCGCTCGCGACGTTGCGCATGATGTCGTCGGCGATGCTCGGCGTCAGGTTGTGCTGCCCGCTGGGCGCACCGAGGACGTCGAGCGAGCCCGAGCGGAACCGGGCAATGGCGTCGCCCTGGTCGGGGATCACGCGCCAGTCGATCCCATCCAGGTAGACATGCGCTGCGTCGTGGTAGTCGGGGTTCCGGTTGAAGGTCGCGATGGTGTCCGGCTCGTACCGCGTCATGATGAACGGGCCGGTGCCGGCGCCCCACGTGGCGAGGTCGCCCGAGCGCTCGACGATCTCACGGGGCTGGATCTCGGACGGATCCGCGGCGAGGTTGAAGAAGAAGCCCGGGTGCGGGTACTGGAGCTTGAAGACCACGGTGTGGTCGTCCACGGCGGTCGGCGGCCCGGAGAGCATCGCGTAGCGCGCCGCGTTCGTGCCCTGCGCGCTCATGTTGCGCTTGAAGGTGGCGACGACGTCCTCGGCGACGAGCGCGCGCCCGCTGAGGGGCGCGACGTTCGCCCACTTCACGCCCGGCCGGAGGTGGAAGGTCCACGTCAGGCGGTCGCTGGACGCCTCCCAGCCCTCCGCGAGGTCGCCGCTGGCGACCGTGTCGTAGATGCCCTTCGGGCCCTGCTGGAGCTCGACGAGGGTGCTGTAGATGAGCGATGCGCGCTGGTGCGTCTGCGCCGAGATCGACAGCGATGGGTCGAGCGTGGGCGCGACGGCGGAGGAGTAGTACTGGAGCCGACCGCCCCGGCGGACAGCCGCCGGGGTCGAGGTGGCGCCAGGGACGACGCGGAGCAGGGCATCGGCGTCCGCGATCGGCGTGGGCGTGGCCCCCGGGCGTCCGGGTCGCGCCGGCGCCGAACAGCCGATGAGCGCCGCGCCACCGATGCCCAGCCCAGCCGAGGCGAACCCCTGCACGAAGGCACGGCGCGAGAGGCGCGCGCGCGCCGTCCTACGCCAGTAGCCGTCGTGTTCAGCGGTCATCGGTCACCCCTCGCACGGGATGATACGTACGCCGGCGGCTATCCGATTCGTTCCGCGAGCAGGGCAAACGACTATCCTCGACCAATCCCTGACGATTCAGGCCTGACGAATGAGGTCCCACATGGCCAGCATCCTCAACCGCGGCACCATCGTGAAGGTCCTGACGGCGCTCCACCTGTTCGAGCCCGTGGAGCAGGCGCTCGTGCGGTACGCGGGCGTATCGCTGCGCTCGTGGGTCAGCACCCATGCGGTCGGCGTCCCCTACGTCCCGACGCTCCTGCTCACCACCATCGGCAGGAGCAGCGGAGAACTTCGCTCGCACCCGCTGTTCTTCCTCCGCGACGGCGGCGACTACCTCGTCGTCGGCTCCAAGGGCGGCTCACCGCAGGCACCGGCCTGGTACGGCAACCTGCTCGCGAACCCCCAGGGGTGGGTCCACGCGAATCGGCGGGGCATCCCCGTCCGCGCGACCGTCCTCGACGACGCGGAGCGGGCCCGCGTGTGGCCGATGCTCGTCGCCCTCTGGCCCGCCTACGGGGACTACGAGAGCCGCGCCGCCCCCCGGCGGATCCCCGTCATCCGCCTCAGCCCCATCCGCGGGTAGCGCGCGCGTTCACCCGCGCCGCCAGCCGTCTCGTACGATGGACGGATGAGCGCGCTGGCCCTTCGACGAACGTTCCTCCTCGCAGCCGGCGCCGCCGCGCTGCTCGCGAGCGCCTGCGCGAGCGGCGACGGGAGCGCGCCGAAGCCGGTCACCTCCTCGGCGGGCGCGACGACTCCGGCGGCGTCCGGCCCCGTCACCGTCACCGAGCCGGGCGCGACGCCGACGCCCGCACCGCGCGGCACTGCGGTACAGACGCCCGCTGCTGCCGCCGGACCCGCTCTGGCCGCCCCGAATGTGACGCCGCGCACGCTGACGCTGACCGGCCACGGCGTGCCGGTCGTGGTGTTGGATCCGGGACACGGCGGCGACGAGAGCGGCGCGGCCGCGTACGGCGTGATCGAGCGCGATTCCAACCTCGACATGGCGCAGCGCGCCGCGACCTACCTCAGGGCGGCCGGCGTCGACGTGGTCCTCACGCGGGAGACCGAGGCCCGTGCGGCGGGCTCGGGCAGCAGCTTCGGCGCGACCCGCGCGGATCTACAGGCGCGGGTCAGCCTCGCGAACCAGGTGAAGGGCGCCGTCTTCGTCTCGCTGCACTCCAACGGGTCGGGCGATTCGAGCGCGCGCGGCGTCGAGGTGTACTGGGAGAGTCGCCGCCCCTGGGCGAACGAGAACCTCCGCCTCGCGCAGGCGCTGCTCAGCGGCGTCACGGACAGCCTCGCCGCCGCTGGCTACCCCACGCGCAACCGTGGCACCATCGATGCCGCCTGCTGGCGCAACAACAACGGTCGCTGTGTCGGCCTCTTCGTCCTCTCGCCGGAAGGCACGCCTACCTCGGGCACCGCGCCGGGTGCGACCCCCGCCGCGAAGGAGGCCACGAACATGCCGGCCGCCCTGGTGGAATCGCTCTTCATCTCCAACGCGGAGGACGCCTCGCTGCTGCGCACCGAGGCGGCGCGCGATGCGATCGCCCGCGGGCTGTCGAGCGCGATCCTGCGCTACCTCGGCATTGCCGGATAGCGCTCGGGCAGGCGGCCTAGCGGCCCATCCCGCGCAGCAACTCGGACACGGTCACGATGCGCAGGCCCTGTGCCCGGAAGTAGCGCACCGTGTCGCGGATCGTCGACGCCGTGCCGGGCGCATCACAGTGGCTCACGGTGATGACGCCGCCGCCGAGGCGTGCCGCACGCTCGTTGTTCGCCTCGACCTCAGGCCCGGGGATGCCACGCCAGTCGCCTGAATCGCCGGTAACGGTGCCGTTCGCGTCGCGGCCGATCGTCCAGAAGATGTGCCACGGCCAACCCGCCGCCGCCGCCGCCTCGAGCACGCGGTCGTCGCGCGCACCCGATGGCGCGCGCCACAGTGGCTTCGTCGTCTTGCCTGTGAGGGCGAAGAGGAAGTCCTCGTTCCGCTGCAAGTCCGCGGCGATCTGGGCATCGGTCCAGTCGCGGTAGTCGGGGTGCTCGTAGGAGTGGTTGCCCAGCTCGTGCCGCTGCGCGATCTGCTTCGTCAGATCCTGGTGATCGCGTGCCCAGATCCCCACCATGAAGAACGTGACGGAGACGTTCTCCTGGGCCAGCACGTCGAGGATCTCCTGCGTCGGGCCGGAGTTCGCCGCGCAGTCGAACGTGAGCGCGACGTCGCGTCCACCGACCGCACCGCGGTCGATCTCGACGGCCGTGCGCGGCAGGCCAAGCGGGCGCGGAACGGGCGTCGGCGACGCGACGGCGGCTGCCGTCACGCTCGCCGTCGGGGTCGCGCTCGCGCCGGATCGCGGCGAGGCTGCAGGCGACGGGCCGGGTGACGGAACGGAAGCGGCAGAGGTCGCCGCGGCACCGGTCGCCGTTGCGCGCGCGGCCTCGGGCGAGCCGGAGGCCCCCGCGCCGGGCGAGGCCCCTGGGGCAGTGGTACAGGCCGTCAGCACCAGCAGCGGTACACACAGCAGCAGGCCGTCGAGACGGGGGAGGGACATGCACCGAGTGTAGGGCCCGCGCCGGAGCGGCGCGGAGGGCGCACACTGTGCACGTGGACGGCTCGCTCTGGCTCCTGTTGCGACGCTCCCGTCTCGCGGGATGCATGTGGGCGCTCCTGCTGGTAGCGGGCGTGTCCGGGGTGATCGCCGGCGTGCGGCTGCACGCGCCGGTCGCGGATCTCGCCGCGCTCTACGTGGTGGCCGTCCTCGCGGCGGCGGTCACTGCGGGGCGCGTGCCCGCGGTCGTGGCTGCCGTGGCGTCATTCCTCGCCTTCGACCTCCTGTTCACGCGGCCGTACTTCGCGCTGAGCGTCGCAAGCCCCGGCGAGTGGGTCACGCTCACCTTCCTGCTGATCACCGGCCTCGTCACCGGCCAGCTGGCCGCGCTGATCGAGGAGCGCACCGTGACCGCCCGCGAGAACGAGCGCAACGCGACCGTGCAGTACCGCATCGGCCGGCTGGTCGGGAATGCGAATGTCGCGGATGCGCTCGGCACGGTCGCTGGGCTCCTGCGCGACACGATGGACGCCGCGGGCGTGTCGATTACGCTGCCGTCCGGCCTCGAGGCACACGCGGGCGTGCCGGCGGCGACAACCTACCTCGCACACGCCGGGAGCTTCGGGCGCGGACGCGTGCTCGGCAGCGACGTGGCAGAAGTCGAGCGCTTCCGCCCCCGTCGCTGGATCCGGCTGCGCGTGTCCGTGGGCGTCCGGGCGGAGGATGCCTACGACCTCTACCGAGTGCGCATCTCCGCACCGCAGACGCAGCCGCATGGAGAGCAGGCCGAGGGCTGGCTGACCGTGGCCCTGCCGCGCGGCTCTGCCGCACTCTCGTCTGCCGACCAGCGCCTCCTCCTCGCCACGGCCGGTGAGCTTGCCGAAGCGGTCGAGCGGGAGCGCCTCCGCAGCGAGGCGACGGAGATCGAAGTGCTGCGACGCACGGATGAACTCAAGACCGCGCTGCTCAACACCGTGTCCCACGACCTGCGCACCCCGCTCGCCGCGATCGTCGGGTCGGCGGAGAGCCTGCTGCAGGAGGACGTGCACTGGGGCGACACAGAACGGCGCGAGTTCCTGGAGTCGATCGCAGACGAGGGACGCAGGCTGGACCGGATGGTGCGGCACCTCCTCGACCTGTCGCGGATCGAGGCCGGCGGCGTGCAGATCCAGGCGGAGTGGCACGACCCGGGCACGGTCCTCACGGACGCGGCGGAGCGCGCGCGATCGCTTCATCCGGCGCGCACCGTCCGCGTGGATGTCCCATCCGGCCTGCCACCCGTGCGCCTCGATGCCATCGCGATCGGTGAGGTCATCACGAACCTGATCGAGAACGCGTTCCGCCACACGCCGGACGACACCACCGTTACCGTGGCAGCGTCGACGCGCGCCGACGTCATCGAGTTCCGTGTCGAGGATGACGGGCCGGGGATTCCGGATGATGTGGCAGAGCACCTGTTCGACCCGTTCCACCGCACGCGCAGCCTGCGCGACCAGCGCGGCACGGGGCTGGGACTCGCCGTCGCGCACCTCCTGGTGAACGCGCACGGCGGGACGCTCACCGCGCATAACCGGACCGAGGGCGGCGCGTGCTTCGCGTTCACCATCCCGCTGACGCCGGCGCATGAACCGACCAACGCAGCCGACCGTACCGGCGCGACCGCCGAGGCACGATCGTGAGCGCCGGTGGCGCGCGCATCCTCGCCGTCGACGACGAGGCGCCGATGCAGCGGCTACTGCGCCGCAACCTGGAAGCGCGCGGCTACCAGGTGGAGACGGCAGGGCGCGCTCGCGAGGGCCTGGGACTGTTCCGGTCGTGGCGCCCCGACCTCGTCGTGCTCGACCTCAACCTGCCGGACATGGATGGCGTGGACTTCATCCGCGAGGTGCGCGAGACATCGGCGGTGCCGATCCTCGTGCTCTCTGCGCGCGAGGCGGAACGCGATCGGGTGGCCGCGCTGGACGCGGGCGCGGACGACTACGTGCCCAAGCCGTTCGGCGTCGAGGAGCTGCTCGCTCGCGTGCGCGTGTCGCTCCGCCATGCCGCCGGTCCGCTCGTCGGCAACGATGCAACCTGGCGGTCGGGCGAGCTCGCGATCGACCTCGACCGCCGGCGTGTCGTCGTGCGGGGCGAGGAGGTCCACCTCACGCCCACCGAGTACGACCTGCTGAAAGCGTTTGTGCGCCACCGGGGTCGAGTGCTGACGGATCGCGCCCTGCTCCACGAGGTGTGGGGGCCGGAGTACAGCGAGGAGAGCCACTACCTGCACGTGTACGTGGCGCGCCTGCGCAAGAAGATCGAGCCGGACGCGAACCGCCCGCGATATCTGCTCACCGAGCCCGGCATCGGGTACCGCTTCGCGGAGGACGCCCTGTAGCCGGTTCGGCGGGTGCCATCGCCATCGGTAGTTTCTCGGATTGTCGCGCTCGAACGCCCCGCCTAGGTTCGAAGGCGATGGCCACCACGACAGCGCTCCAATCGTTCCTCGACCTCCGGTCGGTCGACGCTGCGCGCGTGCTCGCGGCGCGGGGCCTCGCCGGGTGCCGCCAACTCGCGGACGCGCTGGACGATGCGCTCCGCGCTCTGGCCGCGCCGCTCCCCCCGGGTGGCGCCCTGGTCGCGGTCGGCGACTACGGCCGACGGGAGCTCTACCGCCACTCGTCGATCGAGTTGCTCTTCCTCGACATCGACGCGACTGACACCCTGCCGGTGCTCCGCCCGCTCTGGGACGAGGGCCTGCCAGTGCGGCACACGACCCGCCATGGGAGCGGATTCGCGGGGACCGGACGGTTCGACCTCGAGCGGCTGATCGAGTGCCTCGACACGCATTTCGTCGCGGGCAGTGAAGACACCTACCGGCAGTTCATCGAGACGCGACAGCGGCTCGTCCGGCGCCACCGAGGGCGCATCCACGCGACGATTGACCGGCGCCGCCGTGCGTTGATTGAGTCTGAGCCATGGCAGTTGCAAGAGCCCGACCTGGTCGCAAGCCGGGGCGGGCTGTGGGCGCTCAGCGCTGTTCGCTGGGGCATGGCGGCCGCGGGCGATGCGGCTACTGCTCTCGCGCTCCAGCCCGAGCACGACATCCTCGCGAGGACACGCGCGGCGCTGCACGCGCTGGAAGACGCGCCAGACGATCGTTGGCGACCGGACGCCGCGCGCGCGGCGGGGGCGTTGCTGGGACTCGACCCGCACGCAGTGAACCAGCAGCTGCTGCTCGCGATGCGGCAGGTGGACGCGGCGCTCAGCAAGACGGTCGATGCACGCCAGTCCCAGCTGGGGCGGTGGGGGCGCGGCTGGCGCGCCTCAGGCGGAACGCGGAGCACGCCGGACGCAGCCCCCACTGACCTCGACCGGCTCATCGGAGCGCTGCGGGCGGTCACGCCGGAAACGCTTGAGCCGCTGCCGCCGACGGAGTGGCTCCGCCGCATCCTGCCCGAGTGGGAGGCGCTGCGCGGCATGCCACATCCCGCGCCGTTCCACCGGCACCCGGTCGACGTGCACGCGATCCGCGCGACGGTCGAGGCACGCCATGCCGCCACCGAAGCCGCAGATGCGCTCGACACCTCGCTGATCGCCGACGAACTGGCGGACGAGGATGAACTGCTCCTGGCCGCGCTCGTGCATGAGCTGGGTCGCGCACATCCGGTCGAGGACCGCCGTGCGGGGGCCGTCCTCGCAGAGCGCTTCGCCTCGCGTGTCGGGTTCGGGGCCGAAGCCGCACAGCGGCTCGCGACCGCGACCGAATTGCACATGCTGCTGCCGACGGTCGCGGCGCGTCGAGACATCGGCGACGCGACCGTCGTGGCAGACGTCGCATCCGCCGTGGGCGATCCGGCCACGCTGCACCTGCTGTACCTGCTCGCCGTGGCTGACGCGCGCGCGACCGGACCGGAGGCCTGGAGCGCGCGGACGGCGGCGCTGATGCGCACCCTCTACATGCGCGTGGTGGAGCACTTGCGGGCAGAGGCGCCAACGGTCGCCTCGGCGATGGAACTGCGCCACCGGGCGGCTCTGGAGGCACTCGACGGCCGCTTCCCACGCACGGTCGTCGAAGCACATCTGAGCACGCTCCCCGCCCGATATCTGCTGGGCATCCCACCGGAAGCGATCGGCGACCACCTCGCCCTGATCGCCGAGGCCGACGGGGGCACGGCGATGCGGCACGACAGGGCCGGCGACATCGAGCGCCTCACCATCGTGACGCGCGACCGTCCGGGCGTCCTCGCGCTCGTCGCGGGTGTGCTGGCGGTGGACGATGTGAACGTCCTCGGGGGCAGCGTCTACGCACGGAAGGACGGCGTCGCCATCCACGTGTTCGATGTGGCGGATGCGCTGGGATACGGCATCGACGACGCGCGCTGGCCCCGCATTGGCGAGCACCTGGTGTCCGCGTTCGCGGGCGTGTTCGACCTGGAACAGCGCCTGCAAGGCGCACGCCAGGCGCGCAGGCATGCCGGCCATCCGACCGTCGCGCCGATCGTCCACATCGACAACAGCGGACCCGACGGATATTCCGTCATCGAGGTGAACGCGGAGGATCGCGTCGGTCTCCTCCACGCGATCGCCAGCGCCCTGCACGAGATCGGCCTCGACATCCACCTCGCGAAGGTCGACACGTTCGGGCACGAGGTCGCCGACGCGTTCTACGTGCTGCGTGAGAACGGCCGGCGCGTCGAAGCCCCGGACGAGATCGAGCGGGTACGACGCCGCATCGTCGAGGCGATCGGCGCGCTCGACGCGTAGCCGCGCCGGCGGAGGCCAGGCGATACACTCGGCTTCGTGCCTTCCCGCTCTACGTCTCTACTTGCGGCGATCTGCCTGGACGCCGCGCTGGGCGACCCGCCGAGCGCGCTGCATCCCGTCGCCTGGCTGGGACGAGCCGTGCGTGCGATCGAGAGGATCGCGCCCGCCGGTGCCGCAGCGCGCTGGCGATTCGGCATCGTGGTCGCAGCCGCCCTGCCGGCTATTGTCGGCTGGAGCGCGATGCGGCTGATCGGACGCCGCGGTGTGCGAGGCCTTGTCGGCGGCGCGATCGCCCTCGACCTTGCGTTTGCGTTGCGGACCCTCCTCGGTCGCGCCGCGGAAGTGCGAGCGGCGCTCGATCGCAATGACGTCGATCAAGCGCGCGCACTGCTCGCGATGCATCTTGTGAGCCGCGACACCAGTGACCTCGCTCCCGGCGAAATCGCCGGCGCGACGATCGAGTCGGTCGCGGAGAACCTGAGCGACGGCGTGATCGCGCCATGGCTCTGGTTCGCGGCAGCGGGTGCGCCTGGTGCGCTCGCGTACCGGACGATGAACACGCTCGACTCGATGTGGGGCTACCGCACGGCACTGTACGCGGAGCTCGGCTACGGCGCCGCGCACCTCGATGACATCGCCAACCTCATCCCCGCGCGCGTGACGGCGGCGGCGATCTGCGCGGCAGCCTTCGCCGGCGGGCACGCCGGCTCGGCGATCGAGACGTGGCGCCGCGACGGTGGTGCGACCGAGAGCCCGAACGCAGGCCAGCCGATGGCCGCGATGGCCGGCGCGCTCGGCGTCACGCTGACGAAGCGCGGCGCGTATCGACTCGGTACCGGGCGCGAACCCGGGCCCGAGGACATCACAGCCGCGATCGCAATCGCCCGGCGTGCCGCGGTCGTCACGGGCGGCGCGCTCCTGTTCGCGATGCTGGCGTCCGAGGCCCGTGCATGACGGCGCACCTGGACCGCGTCATGCACGGCGGGCTGGACCCTGCCGAACTCACAGCGCTGGGCATCGCCCCCGGGGACGTGGTCGACCTTTCCGCGAACCTCCACCCCGATGGGCCGCCGCCCGCGGTGGTCGAAGCCCTGAGCCGTGTCGACGTGTCGCGCTATCCGGCAGCAGACGCGGGGCCGCTTCGGGACGCGATCGCGGACGTCGCGGGGATCGATGCGGCGTGCGTCGTCGTCACGCCGGGCTCTGCCGCCGCGATCTATCTTGTCCTCGCAGCGTTGCTCCGCGACGTGCACACGTGCGCGGTGTTCGCACCGACGTTCGGCGAATACGCCCCCGCCGTCCACGCCGCCGGCGGCATTGTCCGGCGCGTGGAGACCCACGCGCCCGCCTTCGACCTCGAAGACGCGCCAGCGACACCGGTCACGGTGCTCTGCAACCCGAACAACCCCACAGGGCGCTACCTCGACCGGACGGAAGTCGAGGCGGTACTCGCTCGGACGGGGCATTTGGTCATCGACGCGGCGTACGAGCCGTTCGCGGAAGGGCGCTGGGAGGCCGACGACCTCGTCCGCGCCGGCGCCCCGGTCACGGTGATCCACTCCTTCACCAAGATCTTCGCGATGCCCGGCGTGCGCCTCGGCTACGTCGTGACGCGGCCGGACATCGCGCGCGCGATCGCGGTGCGTCAGCCCCCCTGGCCGGTGGGTGCGCACGCGATTGCGGGCGGCCTGGCCGCCCTCGACGTAACGGACGCGCGCGTGGCCACGATGCCAGCGCTGCACGACCGACGGCGTCGCATCGAGGCCGCGTTCATTGCGGAGGGCGTGCGTACCACCGCGTCTCGGGCGAACTTTGTGCTCGCGGAGGTCGGTGACGCATCGCGATTCCGCAGCGCGATGCTGCGGCGCGGCTTCGCCGTGCGCGATGCATCCTCATTCGGGCTGCCGAGGTGGGTGCGGGTCGCCGTCCCGGCCGAGGCGGAGATGGCGCGGCTGCTGGCCGCAACGGTCGATGCACTGAGGGAGACCACGTGACGTCCGACGGCGCGGGCAACGCATCCGGTGAGGAACGCCGACAGGCCGTGCGCGCGAAGCGCATGCGCAAGGGGCTCGTCATCGTCAACACGGGCACGGGAAAGGGCAAGACCACGGCCGCATTCGGCGTCGCGTTCCGTGCACACGGACGGGGGATGCGCGTGGGCGTGCTGCAGTTCATCAAGCCCGGCACGGCGAATTACGGCGAGCTCCGCGCGGCCCGCGCCGCGGGCATCCACGTCGAGGGTACGGGCGACGGATTCACCTGGCAGAGCACGGACCTGGACGCGTCGGCCCAACTGGCGCGCCACGGCTGGGAGATCGCACAGGGCTACATCGAGGGTGATGCGTTCGACGTCCTCGTGCTCGACGAGTTCACCTACCCGCTGCACTACGGGTGGCTGGAGACGACGGAGGTCGTCGAGTGGATCCGCGCGCACAAGCCGCCGCGCATGCACCTCGTGATCACCGGGCGCTACGCGCCGGATGCGCTCATCGAGTTCGCCGACCTCGTCACCGAGATGCGGCTCGTGAAGCACCCCTTCGCGGATCAGGGGATCCGCGCGCAGCCCGGGATCGAGTACTAGGTCAGCTCTTCGGCAGCGCCACGATGGCGGCCTGGAGCTTCGCGTCAGTCCAGAACTGGCCGACAATCACCTGCTGCCCGATCGCGACAGCCTCGAGGGCGGCCTTGTTCGCGGCCTGCGCCTTCGTGGCGTCGCCGGCCGCAGCGGCAAGCGCGGCGTAGTTGTCGAGCGCGGTCTTCAGCGCCGCGTCCGCGGCCATCGCCGCGAGCGGTGCCTTCGCGGCATCGAAGTTCGCGCCGGCCGCGGCCTTCGCGGCGTCACCCGACGCGGCATAGTTCGCCGCGGTGTGCGCGGCCAGGCTCTTCTGCAGCGACAGCGCGATCGTGTTGAGCGCGGCCAGCTCTTGCACATCGGCGTCCGTGTGCGTCTGCTTCGCGAGATCTGCGTTCCTCGCCGCAGCGTTGAGCAGATTCACGCCGAAGTTGTAGCGATCGGTCAACGCGGCGACCAGCGACTTGATGGTCTCGGCGGTCGCGTTCGGTGCTTTGAAGCCGCTGTCCAGGTTCGCCAGGGCAGCCGAGACCTCCGCCTCCGCTGAGGCGGAGCGGAGCCTGATCAGCGGTTGCGCCTGCGGGTACTCGGTCTGGAACCTTGCGAACGACGCCCTCGCCTTTGGCAGATCGTTCGCCGCGACCGCGGCGGTCACGATCCGCAGGTCCGCTCGCACGATGCGGAGCGTCGCAAGGTCGTCGAAAAGCGGGCTCAGCGCCGGCCCCTTCTGCACGAGCGCGAGCGCCTCGTCGTACTTCCGGGCGAGCGCCTCCGACACCGGCACCAACTTCGCAAGGTCCGGCTTCGCGGCGGAAAGGCCGTCGGCGAGCTTCGCTTCGAGGTCGGTCTCCAGATCCCCGTACAACGCGCGCGACCGGAAGTTCACGTACACCTCGACGCCGTTCCAGCGAGCGTTGTACGTCTCGTACGCGGCTCGCGCCGCGGCAAGATCGTTCTTCCTCAACGCCTCCGTGATCACATCGATGGTCGGACGAACGCCGCTGACGAGCTCGACCTCGCGGGTCACCGGTCGCGACGCGGTCCGAGACGCCGCGGTGGCCGAGGCCGTCGAGGCAGGTACGGGGATGGGCTTCGCCTCGCTGCACGCGAGCAGAGCCACAGCGACGGCGGCATATGAGCACGTGGTCAACAACCGGTGCGACCGAGACATGACAACCTCCGCCGCGCCTCGGAGTGAGGCACGTCCAATGCACGTGACACGGTTCGAATTCAGGCGCGTGCTTGCGTGCCGGCTCGCGCTCTGGCGCGGTCGGCGATCGCGCCGCGCAACCAGACGGCGATGCCGACCGCAAGCAGGACGACCTGCGGGAGTGTGCTCTGCCAGGTCGGATAGAGGCCCAGCGTGTCGTTCGCGGGGAGCGCCGCACTCGCCGCTGCCGGCAGCAGCCCCGCGACCTGCAGCGCGTGCACGCCGGTCCCGAGGAATTTGAAGCAGAGGTAGAACGTGAGGACGCTCGCGACCATGAAGAACGGCCGCAGCGGAATCTTCAGCCCGGCAACGGTCAGCAGGAAGCCGATCACCACGAGAATGCCGGCGCCCGCGGCCAGCCCCAGGAGCAGGTCGCCGGTCGAAATGTTGCCTGCCATCCCGAGGAAGAACAGCACGGTCTCGCCGCCCTCGCGGAACACGGCGAGGAATGAGAGCGCGGCGAGCCCGTAGAGGCTGCCGCTCGCGAGCGCGCGCGTGGTGCGATCGCTGATGTACGACTGCCACGCACCGAGGCTGGACTTGCTGTGCAGCCAGTACGAGACGTACAGCAGCATGGCCGCAGCGAAGAGCCCCGTGAACCCCTCGAGCAATTCGCGGTGCTCGCCGCTGAACGCGCTGCCGAGGATCGTATTGATCGCGACACCGAGGGCAAGGCTCGCGAAGAGCCCGATCCCCGCGCCGTACCAGACGAAGGCGCTCCGGTCCGCACTGTCCGAGCGCTTCACGAACGCGAGCAGCGCCACCACGACGAGCATCGCCTCCATGCCCTCGCGGAAGATGATGATCGTCGCATCGAAGGGGTGATACGCCGCGGCAGACCGATACGGCGCGAGCCGCGCGGCCATCCCATCGATGAGTCGCACCGCGTCCGGCGACTTCGCGCTGATTGCCGTCGTCACGCGCGCCATGTCGTCCTCAGTCGCGCGGTAGTCCGTCGCGGACCGCGTCTTCACCTGGCCCTCGACGTCCGACCACGCCGCGCTGAAGGCGTCGAACGTCGTGTCGGCCTTCGTCCAGTCGCCGGCCTGTGCGGCGGCTCTGGTCACGGACAGCAGGTCGAGGAGCGCGGCGACCGTCGCAGTGGACGCCGACGAAGTGGGCACCGCGGCGAGGGGCGGCTGCCCCGCGATGAACGCCCTGTTCTGGGCATCGAGCGCGGCGAGCGCCTTCGCCACCGCGTCCTTGCTCACCGGCGTCGCGGCGAGCGCGATGCCGACCTGGCTCATCTGCGCCTCGATGGCTCGGTACGCGTCACGCGAAACCTCGCGCACACCGTCCTCGATATCGAACCACCGGTTCTCGAACGCGCGGTAACCCGCGGCGGCGGCTGCGAGGTCGCCGGCCTGAGCGGACACGAGCGCCTTCGCGACGGCGGCATTCGCATCGCGCAGGTCGTCCTGCGGCCCGGCTGCGTGGACGGGGGCGATGGCGAGGAGCGCGAGGAGCCCACTCAGGAGCGCAACGGCTCCCATGAGGCCCAGCGGCCTGCGCGGGAGGGTCATGGGAACACTTCCTAGCGCGCCGACGGGCCGCCGGTACTTCGCGTAGGACTATGTATAGGCTTAGTACCAGCCTCAGTCAACGCTACGCGATGGGAGCGGTCTCGCCCTCGACGGGGGCTTCGTCCACACCGAGCACGGTGCCGGCCTCGTCGAACCCCTCAGGCCCAACCAGCCGCCGGCGGCGGCGCTGCCGTGGCGCTTCCCGCGAATAGGGGACGTCGATCACGGTCACGCCCTTGCGGCCGACCAGTCGGGCGCGGAGACGGTGGGCGTTCTGGTTGTACAGGAAGCGGTCCCACCAGTGCCGAGCGAAATGCTCGGGGATGAGCACCACCAGTTCCTCGTCGGGGTCGTACTGCTGCGACGCCTCGATGTAGCGCATGAACGGGCGGACGAGCGACCGGTACGGCGACTCCACGGTCACGACGTGCACGCCTTCGGGCACCATCGCCTGGAGGTCGTCTCGGAAGGCCTCGCCCTGAACGGGGTCGGCGGTGACGTGCACGACCTCAACGTCCGCGCTCATCGAGTGCGCCACCGCAATCGCGTGCATGACGGCCCGGTTCAGCGCGGACGCGGTGACGATCACACGGCGCCGGCGATCAACCTCGGCCACATCCTCGCGCCGGCTTA
>CAIXBH010000090.1 GCA_903917615.1 uncultured Chloroflexota bacterium
CCGCGTGCGCGCCTCGGCGGTGGCAGCAGGCCGCGATCCCTCGGCGATCGGATTCGAGGCGGTCGTCAGCGCCGCTGAGGGCGCCCGCGCCGCGGCGAACCGCGCACGCGCGCTGCAGGCCGCCGGGGCCACGCACATCAGCCTGAACACGTTGCGGTCGGAACTGCACAACGTGCGCCGACACCTCGACGTGGTGCGCGAGTTCATGGACGAGATGAAGGCGCCGCCGGAGTCCGTCACCGGGCCGTAGCCGCGCTAGAGGATCTCGGGCGGTAACCCCTCGACGAACTCACGCCGCAACGAGATCTGCCGCACGAACAGTGCGATGACGAACACCACCGCCGCCGCCAGCGCGGAGACGGTGAAGATCAGCGAGACCGCCGAGGCAACCGACCGCTCCTGCGCAGCACGCGCGTCGACGAGCAGCGCCTCGCCATTCGGGACGGCGCGCACCGCGGCCTCGGTCGGGGCGAAGTGCTCCGTGTCGAGCGCCTTCGTCGGGTCCTTGAACTCCTCGTACACGGCGGGCGGCACCACGGCAGCGAGGGCGTGCGTGTCATGCACGAATCCGGTCAGGTACGCGCTGGCGAACACCAGGCCGAAGATGCCGATGCCGAACGACTGCGCTACCTGCATGAAGAACTGGCGTGAGCTCGCCGCGACCCCCTGCTCGTCGCTCGACACCGCGGCCTGCACGACGACCTGCGAGATGGGGAACACCATTCCCTCGCCGAACCCCAGCAGGCCCATGAACAGTGCGAGGTGCCAGATCGGCTCGCCGGTGTGCAGGTTCCGCAGCAGGAGCGTCGAGATCAGCATGCAGAACGCGCCGAAGATCATGATCCGCTTGTAGTTGCCGGTCCTCGACACGATCTGCCCGCCGATGGTGCTCGTCATGAGGAGCGCCAGCGCGCGCGGGATGATCACGACGCCCGACTCCGTCGCCGACCCGCCGAGCGAGGTCTGGACGAACGTGGGCAGGTACGGCAACGCCCCGAAGACGCACGAGGCGGCGACCACCGTGATCCCGATCGACTGCATGAACGGCAGGTTCCGGAACAACTCCAGCGGAATGACGGCGTGCGGGTGTCGGCGCTCCTGCAGCACGAACGCGATCCCGCTCGCGAGGGCCACACCGAACAGCGCCAGCGTCGGCGCACCCAGCCAGCCGAACGCGCCGCTCGCCCAGATCACACCGAACATCGCGCTGATCGTGGCGATCGCGAGCAGTCCTGAGCCGAGGAAGTCCACCTCGGACGTCCGTCCCCCGGTACCGCCGCCCGCAGGCAGCCGGAGCGCGATCAGCGAGGCGGCGACGATGCCCAGCGGAACGTTGAGGTAGAAGCACCAGCGCCAGCCGGGACCGTCGGTCAGGAAGCCACCGAGCGCCGGGCCGGCCATCAGCGAGAACGTGAACATGCCGGTCATGAGCGGCAAGTACTTCGCGCGCTCCAGCGGGGTCCAGAGATCACCGAGCGTGGCGAAGACGCAGGCGACGATCGCGCCGCCGCCGATGCCCTGGAGGCAGCGCATCGCGATCAGGAACGTCATCGTCGGCGCGGCACCACATCCGGCGGAGGCTCCGACGAACAAGAGGATGCCCACGAGCAGATAGTTGCGTCGCCCGAACATGTCGGACAGCTTGCCGACGAACGGGATCGTCACCGTGGAACTGACGAGGTAGATCGTGAAGACCCAGCTCAGCACATCGAACCCGCCGAGGTCCGCGACCATGCGCGGGACGGCAGCGGCGATGATCGACTGATCGAGCGCGAAGAGGAACATCGCGGTCATCAGCGCGGCCATGATCACGATCTTCTGACGCGTCTCGAGCTTCGCCCCCAGCGGCACACGTGCCGGGGGGGAAGCGGGGGCGGC
>CAIXBH010000091.1 GCA_903917615.1 uncultured Chloroflexota bacterium
GCGATCGCCTGCATGCCGCTCGCGAGCCCGAACGCCGTGCCTCGGCGGTCGTGCGGGGCGTTCATCGCGATGAGCGTGTTCGTTGCGGGCACCATCGATGCCTGCAGGATGGTGATCAGCGCGAACACCGCGATGAAGGAGGTCGCCTGCGTCGCCAGCGGGATGAGCAGGTGACCCAGCCCGACCCCGATGCTCATCAGCACGAGGACAGCGCGCAGCCGCCCGGGCCGCGCGAAGCGCTGCGCGATCAGCACGCCGACGAGCCCGCCGACGCCGGATGCCGTGAACGCTGCGCTGGAGACGTTGCTCGCATTGGCAACACCCACGATCGCCTCGATCGCGACCGGCGCGGCCACGCGGAGCAGTTGCCCGAACGCGAGCGAGAAGAACCACACCATCAGTACCAGCACGAACTGCAGCGTGAGCAGCGCGCGCATCGGGGCGGGCGGGGCGGCGGCCGCCACCTCCGCCGCGGCGGTCGTCGTGCCGACACGGTCGCGCGGCACGGCGATGGTCGCGAAGATGCCTGCGATCGCGGGCAGCGCCGCGCCGCCGATGATCGCGCCTCGATACCCGAAGTAGTACGCGAGCACGCCGCCGATGGCCGGGCCCAGGGTGTTGCCGACGAACTGGGCCCCCGTCACGTAGCTCAGCGCGCGGTTCAACCCACGGTCGGGGACGGAAACGCTGGTCAGTGCGGTCGCCGCCGGGATGAAGCCGGAGAACAGGCCCTGGATCATGAAGGCCACGGCGATATGCCAGGGCTGCGTGGCGAATGCCGCGAATGCCATCGTGATCGAGGCCGAGTACAGCGCGCGCAGGAACATCGCGCGGCGCCCCAGGCGGTCGGAGAGGATCCCCCACAGCGGCCCCGCCACCAGCCGGGCCACGCCCTGCGATCCGGCGGCGATGCCCACCCAGAACAGCGCGTTGGCGTCGTTGGATGCGCCCAGCTGCTTCATGTACAGCGGGACGAACGGGATCCAGAAGTTCATGGACAGGCTGGCGAGGCCAGAGCCGGCCGCGATCGCGAACACGGCGCGCTTCGCGCGCGCCTCGTCCGCAGTGAGGCTCATCGGCGCTGTCGTGGCGATCGTCGGCTCCTCGCGGTGAGGAGCGAGGATAGCGCGCGCCCTCCCGATGTGCCGGGCGAGGTGCCGGAGGACTCCCTCGCGAGGCGCCCTCGACGCTGACTGCGGGGTGCCTCGTAGAATGGGACGCGCGCGCCGATAGCTCAGTGGATAGAGCATTAGTCTTCGGAACTAAGGGTCGGGGGTTCGAATCCCTCTCGGCGCACCACTGATATGCCTGGAGGGGCGCCGCATCCAGCCGCCTCTCGGCCCTCGTCTCCCGCTCCCTAAGCGCAGTTCGCCGAACCCGCGTGCGGGGTCCTTCGGCCGTGCGAACAGGGCGGTACGCGGGCTATTCTGCTGACTTCTCCGCGTGCGCAGCGATAGGTGACAACGGATGACTGGAAGACGCTCCCCTCGCGCTCAGACCGTGGGTATTGCCTTTGGCGTTCTGGCGGCCATCGCGCTCGTGGTGTCGTCGGGCAGACCGGCGCATGCGGCCGTCGGAGGCACGTACACCGCGACCGGGACTGATGTGACGATTACTGCGAACGGGCGCGCCAGTTTCGGGTACACCGTGCCCAGCCCGGCGGACGGCTGCGCCGGCACGATTCAGGCGTTCGACATCCCGCTGTCGGGGGATAGCCCCACGTTCCGCGTCGACAACAACGGCGAGTTGGGACGAGTCGCCGGCCGTCCGACGCGGTCCGAGTCGGTCACGCTCATCGGGGCATGGGATGGCTTCGCACAGTCCGCGGTCGTCGGCGTCGTGACGACGGAGCCTGCATCCGGCTCCACCTGCCCGCCACTCCGCAGGGTGTGGCGCGGTCTTGCCGGCGCGCAGCCGGTCCTCGGCCTCAACGCGTTCGACAACGCGCAGGGGCCAGTCACGATCGTCGGACGGTCTGCTCCGTCCGGCACGGTGACGCTCGGTGTCGGGCCGCTGGGCGACACTCTGTCGTCCATCTCGGTAGACGTGACGGATGGTGCTTGTCAGTATTCCGGCACCACGAAGTCCACGGACTTTCCTCCGACGGCAAATGACACTCCGCTCAAGATCACGCAGTCGTCATTCTTCGGTGCGCCCAGTTTTGGCTCTGTCGCAGGCGTGACCGTGCCGAACGGTGCGCGCGGTGCGCTCGTGCTGGACGGAAAGGGCAGCTGCCCGACGATCGCCGCAACGTTCGCCGCGATTGTGAGCGGTGGGACGCTGCCGGCCATGCCGGCTGGAAGCGCGTCGGCGCCGGCGCCAGCGTCGACCCCTGCCGCGTCCGCACCGACGCCAACCCCTGCTGCGTCTTCGACGCCCGCGTCGTCCCCGGCATCGACGCCTACACCGGTCGCCACGCCGAGCGCCTCTCCGACTGCCACGCTGCCCGCGGTTCAGGACGCGAAGCCGGCGGACACGGGTGCTGCGCGGTTCCTCGGTACTCCCGTATTCAGCAGCGGTGGGCAGGCGCTCGCGATCTTCTCCGGCGGCCCGGTGAGCGACCTCGAGGCGCGAGCGGGGGCGACGGGCGCGTCCGGCGCCTGGCTGCAGGACCAGAAGGGCGGCTATCAGCTCCTCGTGGTTGGCGGCCCATCCTTCATCAACGCGCCGTTCCGCGCGTCATTCGCGAGTGGCATTCCGACGAACACGCCAGTCACGCTGACGCGTTAGGATCTTCGCGGAAGCGTTGCCGCGACCGTCCAGTCGAGGACGTACGCACGCAATCGAAGGAGGCCGTCCGTGAGGGCAGTCTCCTTCGATTGCGGAGATGGTTCCTCCGCCCCCGAAAGACGGACCAAGGCCCTCCGCGAGTGGTGACGAACGTCTCGTGCCGCGCCCTCGCGACGGCCGTATCGTCCGACATGTCATCGAGCCGGCTCGATGGGGAAGTTCTCCGAACAGGAGGCGTCCAGTGGACGACCCGCCGGTTAGTCAGTCTGTTGCGTTCATGATCTGCCCGTCACGCGCAATCCTCGGCTAGTGCTCCGTCACAGCCACTGAGCGTTGATCGCTCATCGCGCGCCAATAGCAGGATCACTCCCTCGTCCCCTCAGCATGTTTGATTTGCGCGGCCCCGGTTCCCCCGGGGCCGCCTTGTGTTGCCGTTCGGGCCCCACATACGAGACGTGGTCGTCTAGCGAGATCCGACGGCGTCGCTGCCGCCAGCGCACGTCCAGCGGGGACAGCGGCTCGTGCGTGAATGTCACGGAGGTGCAGGGACGTTCATCCCTCCCGCCGC
Organism: uncultured Chloroflexota bacterium; assembly: GCA_903917615.1. Classification (GTDB taxonomy): domain Bacteria; phylum Chloroflexota; class Dehalococcoidia; order UBA2979; family UBA2979; genus SHYQ01. The sequence goes on from CAIXBH010000091.1 coordinate 3,299, forward strand.
ATGTAGTGGTCACGCATCCTGATCTCAGCGGACGAAGCGCCGCTTGCCCGCGCTCGGCGGGCACCAAGGCCGACATTTCGTCGACGGGAGTGTTGCGATGGGTACACCGCGGGTATTGGATTTCCGGAAGCCTGGTGGCCGCGGCATTCGCTGGGTGATGTGCGCCGCGCGCGTGGCGGGCGTGACGCTCGCGATGCTTGCGGTCATGTCGTTCATCGGCAGCGGCACCGCCGGCGCGTTCCAGCCGAGTCAGCAAACCACGACTGTGTACGGTCTGGACATCGGCAACGGACACACGTGGACCGTCGTCGCGAGTTGCACAGGCTCGCTTGCCGTGACGGGCTATCAGAACACGCATAGCCCCGACGAGACGATCACCGCAAACCTGTCCGCCGACGGCGCGACGATCAATTTCTCGTCGACGTATGTCGGTGGGTGGGACGGGGCGCCGTATTCCTGGTCGGGCTCATTTCCGGTGAGCGGCGGCTCCGGCACCGCCCGCACCGACACGTACACCGACGGCAACAACGTCTATTCGTTTAACGCTGTGGCCAACACCACGTCGAGCAAGCCGTGCAACCCGAACAATCCGAATGTGCTCGGGATGACGATCCCCGATGCCGCGCGTGCAGTGCTGACGCAGGGCGAGTTGGTGAACGGCGTTTGCGTGACGTCGAAGTGGCGAAGCGCCGAGATGTTCGCCGCCATCGACGCGACGGCCGCAGCGCAGCCGAGGGCGGAACGAGCGCTCGCCGACGCGGGCATCGACTACAGCCTGCCCAACCCGCAGGACTTCCGTGATCGTGGCAGCGCCGCGCTCGCGAGCATCTGCGGGGCCACGACGGTGGATGAGGCCATCGCGCGGAATCAGGCGCTGATCGATGTGAACACGGACATGGAGGCGAGTTACGGCGCGCTCTCGGAGGCGCTCGGCGGCACGATCAAGGCGAACGTGGACCGGATCGAGGCCCAGGTTCGCGGCGAGATCAATGCCTTCGTCGACAACGAGCGGAGCAAGGCCGAGGCGGCGCTGCAGGCGGATGCATCGACGTTGGCGCAGAGTTACTCGGCCGAGATCCAGGCATCCGCACAGGCGAAGTTGAGTGCGGACGCCGCTGCGATGGGGGCGGCGGGGGGCTCGCCCGCAGCGATCAATGCGGCGATGCAGTCGCGGGTCGACGCGTTGAAGGTCGACGCGCAGGCGCAGGTCGACGCAAAGGTAAAGGCCGCGCTCGCCGACCGGATCGCCCAGTCGCAGAAGGAGATCACTGCGAAGGCCAATGACATGGGCGCGGCAGTCAAGGGCAAAGACGAAGCCCGACTGAAGCCCGTTGGTGACGCGTTCGACGCGATGTTGAATCAGGTGCACGACGCGGTCAACGCCGCGCGCACGGCGGATACGCCGGAACGGCGCAGCGCGATCGAGGTTCGCGTGGGGCTCGCTCTCAAGACCGCGGATGCGTTCTGGGCACAGACGCGCCCCGTGCTCGAGGCGAACCGCGCGACGCTCGCCTCCGCCAAGAGTGCCGGCAACGTCACGCGCAACGCGGACGACATCATCACGCTCTGGACCACCCAGCGCGCACGGTTGGAGCAGGATCTGCGCGCGGCCATGGCGGCCGGCGAGGAAAGCGCGTTCGTGGCTGCCACGCTCGCGTTCCAGCGCGCCTGGACCGACATGGGGCTCGACGCGAAGCGAGCGCTCGGGTCGAAGGCGCCGGCCGCCTTCGACAAGCTCGATGGGCTGAGCGTCGATGTCAACGTCAACTCGGGGGCACTGAAGGCGATGACGCTCCCGCCGGTCATGCCGCTACCGAAAATCGACGTCGTGCCACCCGTGCCTCAGATGGACTTCTCATTGAGCGTGCCGACGAACATCCCCAGCGGGCCGCCTGCAGGTGCGGGGCCGCCGAGCAGCATTCCGTCGCCAGGTGCAATTCCTCCCGGCTACGGACCGCCGGCGGGAGTGGTCCCGCCGCCGGGCGCGACGCCCCCCTCCGGCTTCACGCTGCCGCCCGGGGTCACGATCCCGCCGGGGACGACGCTCCCTCCCGGAGGCGGGATCCCACCCGGACTCACCATCCCTCCGGGAATGACCATCCCGCCCGGGTTTGGCGCGCCGTAGCAGGCATCGGCAGTTCGCATCCGTGAAGGCGGGTGCGAACTGCCCCGTGGTTCGAACCGAGCGCGGCGGGCGTCCGTTGCATGGCGCCTGACACGCTCATCGGCGCGATCGGCGCGATCGGCGCGATCGGCGCGATCGGCGCGATCGGCGCGATCGGCGCGATCGGCGCGATCGGCGCGATCGGCGCGATCGGCGCGATCGGCGCGA
>CAIXBH010000092.1 GCA_903917615.1 uncultured Chloroflexota bacterium
GGAGCGGTCGCCGGCGTGGTCGTGCGACTGCTCGTCGCAGACGCCCCCGATCGTGATGCGCTCGATGTCCGGGTTCGTGCCCGTCTCGATCTGCTTCGCGGCGCGCGCCTCGAGGTCGGGGACGGTGGCGTCGTCGGCGCTCGGCGCGACGAGCGTGGCGGCGAGGCGTCGTGCGAGCGCGGTCTTGCCGACGCCCGGCGGCCCGCCGAGCAGGAACGCGTGTGCGAGGTGCCCCGACGCGATCGCGCGACGTAACGCCTCGACGGCGCTGTCGTGGCCACGCAGGCCCCATGCGTTCTTCGCGCCGGTAGGCAGCTCACTCGGCGTCAGTGCGCTAGTAGACAAGCGGCACCAGCGCCTTCGTGCGCCGACGGTACGCCGGGTAGGCGTCCGGGAACTGGCGTGCCATGAGAGCGTCCTCGGCGCGCACGCGCCAGAGGAAGAGGCCACCGAGGATCACCAGCAGATAGACGAACGGTCCGCCGACGGCGATCGCCGAGCCGAGCGCGGCGAGCAGACCGCCGGCGTACATCGGGTTGCGGACGACCGCGTAGGGGCCGGTGGTGACCAGCTCGTGGTCTTCCTTCGCGGCGACGGTCTGGCTCCAGTTCGTGCCGAGGTACGCACGCCCCCACACGAGGAACGCGCTGCCGACGACGGCCAGCACGAGGCCGATCGCGGCGAGCGCGGGCGGCGGCGTGAAGTTCACGACATCGAACGCCGGCAGCCGGGGCAGCACCCACGCGGCGATCAGCGCGAACATCAGCGCGAAGCTCTGACCGAGGTGCGTCTCCGGCTCCCGCTTCACGCCGATGGCGGCGACGGTGAGATAGATCACCACCGCGCCCCACAGCGCGTACACGGCCCAGGCGAAGATGCGCGGGTTCATCGGCTACTCGTCCACATCCAGCGCGCCGAGGTCCTCGAAGGTCTGGCGGCGGCGAATGAGGCGCGCGTTGCCGTCCTCGACCATCACGACGGCGGGCTTCAGCGCGAGGTTGTAGTTCGACTCCATCGCCACCTGGTAGGCACCGGCGGCGGGCATCGCCAGCAGCTCGCCCGCGCGCAGTCGAGGCAGCGCGATGTCGCGGATCAGGATGTCCCCGGACTCGCAGTACTTGCCCGCGATCGTCACGGTCTCCTCGGCGGGGGCGAGCGGGCGATCGGGGAGCACGGCCTCGTACTGCGAGTCGTACAGCGCGACGCGCGGGTTGTCGGCCATACCGCCGTCCACGCTGACGTAGGTGCGGATGCCCGGTACCTCTTTGCGCGCGCCGACCGTGTACACGGCCATCCCCGCGCGCGCGACGATGCTGCGCCCCGGCTCGAGCGAGATGCGAGGCAGCGCGAACCCGCGCGCGTCCGCCTCGCGCTTCAGCGTCGTGGCGATGATGTGGGCGTACTCGGCGTAGGCAGGGGCCTCCTGGTCGTCGCGGTAGGCCACGGCGAAGCCGCCGCCCGGCGAGAACTCCGGCACCTCGACACCGATCTGCTGGCGCACGACCTCGTCGATGAACTGAGCCATCACCTCGATCGCCTGCCCGTACGGCTCCATCTCGAAGATCGGCGAGCCGAGGTGCATGTGGATGCCGCGGAACTCGAGGTGCGGCGCGGCGACGATCGCGCGGATCGCTCGCTCCGCCGCGCCGGTGACGATCGGCAGCCCGAACTTGGAATCGAGGATGCCCGTGGTCGTCTTCTCGTGCGTGTGCCCGTCGATGCCCGGCGAGACGCGGATCAGCACGCGCTGGGTGCGCCCGGCCTCGGCGGCGACGCGCTCGAGGAGGTCGATCTCCCACTCGCCGTCGATGACGATGCGGCCGACGCCGGAGGTCACCGCGAAGCGCAGCTCCTCGGGGGTCTTGTTGTTGCCGTGCAGGTACACCCGCCCGAGGTCCACCCCCGCCGAGGCGAGCGTGGCGATCTCCCCGCTGGAGACGGCGTCGAACCCGA
>CAIXBH010000093.1 GCA_903917615.1 uncultured Chloroflexota bacterium
ACCAGCGCCTCCAGCCGCGCCACCGCCGGTCGCCAGCACGCCACCACCGGCTGCTCCGCCACCGGCTTCCACAGCGCCACCAGCGGCTTCGACGCCGCCGGCCGCACCGCCTGCGGCAACCACGCCGCCGACCGCTCCGACCGCGCCGGCGCCAGCCGCTTCCGCTGCGCCTCCGGCCGCGCCCACATCGCCGCCAGTAACGGCCACTCCCGCCCCCGCGGCTCCCCCGACCGCGGCACCGACTCCCCCGGGGCCAGCGGCCACGTCCGCCACGCGGACGGCTGCCGAGCCCGTTCGAGCCGTCACCGCGCGAGGAGGCAACAGCCTCATGCGCACGGTGATGCAGGGGATCGTCGGCATCACGGTCGGCGCTGTCCTTGCGGGGGCGGGAGCGGCCTTCCTCGGCGCCCCGACGCCGTGCGCGGATCGCAAGGTCGCTCCGACGCCGGCGGCGGCCGCGCAGTTGAAGAGCAACTGGAACGCGTTCCTCCAGCAGGCAGCGCGCGGCCCCGCGGCGATGGCGGTGACAGAGGACCAGGCGACGTCCCAGGCGGCGGACTGGCTGCAGCAGCGGGGCGCACCGCTGACGGACGTACGTATCTACTTCTGCTCGGACGGCCATGCAGACGCCGCCGCAACGCTGACCTCGTTCGGTGCACCCGTGCACATCGTCGCGGGAGGCACCCTCGACGTCTCCGGCGGCCAGCCCACCGTGCGCATCACCTCGGTACGGATGGGCAGCCTGCCGGGCGTCATCGGTGCCGCGGCCGCGAACTCGGCGATCACCGCCGCAACGGGCGGGACGCTGCCGCTCAAGGGACTCACCGATGTCCGTTTCACGGACGGTCGAGCCACGCTGACCGGCGGGCCCGCGAAGTAGTCGCGGCGCCGTTCGCGCAGCGGCAGCGCGCAGCGCGATCAGGGACGAACGTCCGCGCGCGACGCGGCCGATCGTCCATGTCCGTCGCATCAGGGCTGTGAGAGGTTGCAGCCGCGCTCGATCAGCGATGCGCAATGCAAGGGAGCCGACGCATGACCGCTTCGCCCACGCAGCGTTGCAGCAAGTGCGGATCCGCCATTCCGGGCGGCGCGACCTTCTGCACACACTGTGGCACGCGTCTCGTCGCAGGCACGCAGTCGGCATCGATGGCGCCCGCGCGCGCGAATCCGAACGCGAACGGCGTCGCGATGCTCAACAACGTCGTCCGCCTGCTCCCGGGCGGTATGCAGGCACCGAAGCGCTTCCTGCCGCTCCTCGCGCGCGTGCTGGGTGTGTTCTTCGGGTGGTTCGCGGGCCCGCTGGTTGGATTCGTCCTCGGCATCGTCGGGCCGGCCGCGATCTCCTACTTCCTGCTCGGGCGACGGTCATTCCTCCCGAAGCCGAATGCGCTGCCGCGCTACGTGTCGAAGATGGCCACCGTCGCGGGCTACACGCTGGTGATGATGCTCTTCATGGCGCCCGTCGCGTCCGCCTGGCCATTCCTGATGCTGCCGGACATCCACAACCCAGACACGTTCATGAAGTACCTCAGCATTGTGGCGATCCGGCCGGGCAACCTGCTCATGGCCTCGCCGAAGTTCTCGCCCGCCTGGTCACCGTTCCCGGGACTGCCGCTGCTCGTCCTCCCGGCATTGCTGCTGCTGGTCGTCGGTGGGCTCTTCCGCCAGTTCGGCACGGTGCAGCGACGCATCGCGATGCAGGCAGTTGGGCTCGCGATCCTCGGGATCGCCCCCACGATCACCGCGACACTCGTCGGCGTCCGCACGCCCGTGCCGTTCGTCTACAGCTCGGTCTACTACCTCGCCTGGGTCGGCGTCGGCCTGCAGGCGGGCGCCGACTACCTGCCGCGGCTCCTGCCCCCGAGCGCGGGCGGAACCGGGCCGCAGGTACGATCGTTCGCGATCGTGCCCCTGCTGCCGATCCTCTCGCTGCCCCTCATCCTCTCCGGCCTGCACATCGACGTGATGCACATTGAGGTGTGGCGGACGTTCCTGAGCGTCGACCTCGCCCATCTCCGCGACCTCCTCACGACGCTCGCGCCGGGCGACTTCGAGTCCGAGCACCACCTCGCGGCAGGCGCCTTCTCAGCCGGCTTCTCGGGCGTCCTCGCTGGCGACGTGACCTCGGACGTCGAGGACGACGGCGACGAGCCCGAGGAGGAAGCGCCGCCGCCGGCGCCGCCCATCCTCGAACTGACGTACCCGGTCGGGCGCAGCCCCAAGGTGTTCGTGAACGGCTGGGTCTTCGGGGCGCGGTGCATCCTCCGGCCGGGCACCGACCAGGAACTCGACGTCTCGGACCAGGTGCAATGGAGCGGCACAGGAACCTTCTACCCGCAGATGGGGGAGCGCGCTCGTCCGACATTCCAGGCTGCCGGTGCGAACACGATCACCCTCACCTACGAGGAGGCGGAGCGGAAGATCGTCCGCAACTTCGATGTCGAGGCGGTGGCGACCACGGGCTACGTGTACGTGGGCTGCAAGTCACAGGTGCCGGCGGACGTGCACGGCTGCCCCGCTTGTCCGCACGATTGCGTCGGCCCGCTCACCAGCGGGAGCCCACTCGTCCAGATCAACGGCGAGCCGGCTGGGCGCGTCGGCGATACAGGCACGCACGCCTCGTGCTGCGGGCCGAACACGTGGACGGTGCGGACCGGCGACCCTGAGGTCGTGATCGACGGCCGCCACGCCGCCTATGCAGACTCGGAGATCGAGCACTGCGGCGGCGACGGCTACATGCTCGAGTGGGACGGCGGCAGCCGCGACGCGGTGAAGGCCGAAGCGCCCACGCCACCGCTCGACAGCGGCCTGCGCGATCCAGACTCGGGCGAAATGGTCGCGGCGTGGGAGCCGGGCAAGTATGAGGGCGGGAAGACGGGCGACGTCTGGTACGACGGTCGCTGGCAGCCCGCAGCCGAGGCGCAGGCGCAGATCCAGTCCACCCTCGACCGAAAGGCCGAGCAGGACGCGAAGAACCAGAGCGACCTCGACGCCTTCCGCGCGCGCAACAAGGAGCTCGATCAGGAATCGCACGCGAAGCAGCAGCAGACTGACGCGGACGCTCGCGCCGCGAGAGATGCGCGCGACAACGCCGTCGGTGTGGCCAGGGCCGAAGCCAAGATCGCGGTGCAGAAGACGATCCAGTCCGGGATGGATCGCAATGCCGCTCAGGCAGAGCACTTCAAGCAGTCGGCGAACACGGCGGACCTGGGTGCCACGGTCAGCGAGACCATCGTGAAAACCGCCGACACGAGCATCGGCATCCTCTCCAACCTCACCGGTGAGCCCGGCGAGTTGATCAATGACACCTACTCGGCGACGAAAACGTTCGCGGGGAAGTTCGCGGAGGGCCTGACGGAAAAGGGCCTGTCGCTGCAGGGCATCAAGGATTCCGCGAAGGATGCAGCGAAGGAAACCGTCGCCGGGATCATCGTCGACAAGATCTCCGGGAAGCTCACAGACAAGATCATCAAGACCACTGGTCTGCCGCTATCCACAAAGGACGTCGGCGACGCGAGCGTGACGATGAAGACCTTCTTCAAGGGCATCAAACCGCGCACATGGACTGCGAACGCGCCGATGAAGTGGGCGCTGGGCGAGCGCGTGAAGAAGCCGATCGACCTCGGGTTCCAGCAGATGGGATGGAAGGCCAAGGATGAATAGCGTCGACTGCCTGCTTTCGCCGGCCGAGCTGATCCACGCGGGCCAGCTCCTGGGAGTGAACCCGAGTGCGGTGTCGCCGCTGGGCGGCGCGGTCGCGGGTGCAGTGGATGCAACGCGCCTCGTTGCCGCCGGCCTGGTCGCGGACGGCGGCCTGACCGCCGACGCGCGCGCCGCGCTCGGAGTGCTCGCGCGGGCGAGCGCATACGCGAGCCTGATCCTCAGTGGCGACGGCACCTACGAGGAGGTCGTCTATCTCGACGGCGCGGCGCGCGTGTCGCTCCGCGAGGAGGGCGGTCAGGTCCGCCTGATTGCCCCGGCGACCGACGCAACCGCCCTGCTGAGCGCGGCCTTCGGCGAGGACACGGCAAACTCAGTCGAGTTCGACAGCACGTTCACCGCGACTGAGGCCGCGGTAGTCCTCGCGCTCGTCGACTTACAGCGCCGGCGCGAGCTGCAGGGCGTGCTCGATGAGCGTGAACCGGGGCTCGCCGCGATCGCCATCGCCGATCTCTACGCATGGCTCAGCCGCACCGCGACGACCGCGCAGTGGCTCGCGGACCTGCTCCGAGACACGCTCGGCCTGCACCCCGACCGGACGGCCATCGACGCGGCCATCGCGTCGCTCGCCGCGGAAGGCGCCGTGACGCAGTCCTCCGCGGGCCTCGCGCCAAGCGCGCTCATCGGCGGGCTCGCGAATCGACTGCTGATCGTCGCCACGCTTGCACGGGTGCGCGCCGGACGCGCGGTCGGAGACTCGGTCAGCGCGGTCGACATCCGCATCGCTCAGGGCCAGGGCGGCCGACACCTCCTGTGGGAGGCTGATGCCACCGGCCGCGTCCACCTCCAGCTGCTCGCCGGCGCCCAGGTCGCGGCGCTTCTCGAGCCGCTGTTCACGGATCCGGACGCGATCGACGTCGCTCCAGGCGGGCGGTCCTGTCCAGGCTGTGGTGCCGTGGCGGCCGCGGGCGCTCGCTTCTGCACCAGCTGCGGGCACACGCTCGCCGCCTGACCGACCGACCGGCCCTGGAGGCCCGCCCCACCATCCCCGCTCGTGTATCCTCGTCCGGCCTCACACGGCACCGAGATCACGAGCATGCGGGACGAAGGGACGGTCACCTGTGGCCGACTACCGGACCATTGGCACGGCGACGCCGCGCGTCGATGGCGTGGACAAGACGACCGGCCGCGCGGAGTACGCCGCCGACCACGCGCTGCCGGGCACCCTGTGGGGCAAGGTCCTCCACAGTTCCCGCCCCCACGCGCGGATCGTGAGCATCGACACCACCGAGGCGCGACGCCTCCCGGGCGTCCGCGCGGTGGTCACGAGCGCGGACGTGAACCCGAACCTGTACGGGCGCGCCATCAAGGACATGCCGGTCCTCGCGACCGGCGTCGTCCGTTATGTCGGCGAACGCATCGCGGCCGTGGCAGCGGACGACGAGGCGACAGCGCAGCGCGCGATCGACCTGATCGAGGTCGAGTACGAGGACCTCCCGGCGGTCTTCGACTTCGAGGATGCGCTCGCGCCCGGTGCGCCCGTCATCCACCCCGCCTACGGCAGCTATCCCGGCAGCAAGGCGCCCGAGACACCCTCCAACGCGTACCACCGGACGGTCACCAACCGCGGCGACCTCGAGGCCGGGTTCGCCGCCGCCGACGAGATCTTCGAGCACGTCTACACCACGCAGCGGCAGCACCAGGCCTACCTCGAGCCGCACACCACCACGGTGGCGATCGAGGACGGCATTGTGAACGTGTGGACCAACAGCAAGGTCCCGTACTCCGTACGGGATGGGCTGGCGTTCACGGTCGGCATCTCGCCGGACGACGTGTTGGTGCACCACATCTATATCGGCGGCGACTTCGGCGGAAAGGGCACGCCGCTCAACCTGCCGATCTGCTACTACCTGGCGCGCGAGAGCGGGCACCCGGTGCGGATGGTGTCCGACTACATCGAGGAGTTCCTCGCGGGGAACCCGCGGCACGCGACGATGATCCGCCTGCGCACCGGCGTGAAGCGCGACGGCACGCTCACCGCGCACCACGTGGAGTTCTTCGTGAACTGCGGCGCGTACGCGGCCTACAAGCCCGCCGGTGTGATCGGCGGGGCGAACCACGCCGCCGGGCCGTACCGCGTCCCGAACACGCGCGTGGAGGCAACGCAGGTCTACACGAACACCGTCCCGGGCGGGCACATGCGCACGCCGGGTGGCCCCCAGACCGTGTTCGCCCTCGAGAGCCACATCGACGAGATCGCGCGGGCGCTCAGCATCGACCCGTACGAGTTCCGCATGAAGAACCTCGTCGACGACAACGAGGAGAACGCCGCCGGCGAGCGCTTCGAGCGCGTGCGGGCGAAGGAGACCCTGCGCGCGGGCGCCGAGGCTGCGGGCTACGGGCAGCCGAAGCAGCCGTTCGTCGGCCGCGGCATGGCGCTCGGCGACCACGCGGCGGGCGGCGGCCACGGCAGCGCCACGGTCACGATGTCGCCGGACGGCAGCATCGTCGTCGGCACGCCGATCTTCGAGCAGGGCACGGGCACGTACACCACGCTGCTGCAGATCGTTGCCGAGGAGCTGGGCGTCGACCCCGAGCGCGTCCACCTCGACCCATGGGACACGGGCGTCGTCGAGAACGACTCCGGCATCGGCGGCAGTCGCGGCACCCGCGTCGCCGCGACCGTCGCGCACGACGTGGCGCAGGACGCGCGGCGCGCGCTCCTCGCGATCGCGGCAGCCGAGGCGGGACGTCCAGTCGAGGAGTTCACCTTCGGCGACGACGGCGTCATCCGCCACGCCTCGAACGCGGTCGCGCCGCGCGCGTGGACGGACATGCTCGCCGCGAACGGCCAGACGGCCGTCGCCCACGCCGAGGCGGACCTCGCCGGGCGCTCGGAAGCAACGGGCTTCGCCGCGCAGTTCGCGGAGGTCGAGGTCGACCCCGAGACCGGCGCGGTGAAGGTGCTGCAGTTCACCTCCGCCCATGACGTCGGCCTCGTGCTGAACCCGGTCGGACACCAGGGTCAGGTGAACGGCGGCATCGTGCAGGGGCTCGGCTTCGCGCTCATGGAGGAGCTGCGCGTGGAGGACGGGCGCGTGACGACGCTCTCCTTCGGCGACTACAAGATCCCCTCGATCCGTGACATCCCACCGCTCAAGACCATCCTCCTGCCATCCGAGGACGGCGCTGGCCCCTACCTGATCAAGGGCATCGGCGAGAACTCGAACACGCCGGTGGCGGCCGCCATCGCCAACGCCGTCGCGGACGCCCTTGGCGTGCGCGTCCGCAGCCTGCCGATCACCGCCGAGCGGGTGTACCGCGAACTGAAGTCCGGCGCTGCCGGCGCACAGAGGATCTAGCGATGCAACTCAACATCAACGGACGCAGCATCGAGGTGGAGGCGACTGGCCTCCGGACCCTCGTCGACGTGCTGCGCTACGACCTCGGCTTCACGGGGACGAAAGAAGCCTGCGGCGTCGGCGTGTGCGGCGCGTGCACGGTGATGCTGGACGGACGCATGGTCGCCTCGTGCATCACGCTCGCCGCGCAGGCAGCGGGCGCGCAGATCGAGACGATCGAGGGCCTCGGCGACCGGGAGCTCCTCGACCCGCTGCAGGAGTCATTCATCCACAACGGCGGCTTCCAGTGCGGCATCTGCACGCCGGGACAACTGCTCGCGGCGAAGGCGCTGCTGGCCGAGAACGCCACGCCGACGGAGGACGCGATCAAGGATTGGATGATGGGCAACCTGTGCCGCTGCACGGGCTACTACCAGATCGTCGAATCCATCGCGGCCGCTGCGAACGGGCAGGGTGCCTGAGATGGCGGAACTCACCTTCCACTCCCCCACCACCCTGGCCGAGGCGTTCGACCTGATGAAGACGCACGGCGATGACGCGCGGCTGATCGCGGGCGGCACCGCGCTGGTCGTCATGATGAAGCAGTCCCTGGTCGTCGCCGAGCACCTCGTGAGCCTGCGTGCGATCCCCGGTCTCGACGGCGTCACGCTCAAGGGCGACGCGCTGCACATCGGCGCGCTCACTCGGCATCGCGATGTGGAGACCTCGCCGGTCGTCCGCGAGCACCTGCCGTTCCTCGCGGACGTCTACGGGCGTGTCGCGACCGTGCGCATCCGCAACTCCGCGACGGTGGGTGGCGGCCTCGCGCACGCCGACCCATCGCAGGATCCCCCGGCCGCGCTCATGGTGCTCGACGCACGGGTGCGCATCACGTCGCCGCGAGGCGACCGCGAGGTCGCCGTCGCTGACCTCTTCCGCGACTACTACGAGACGGTGCTGCGCCCGGACGAGCTGATCGCCGAGCTCATCGTCCCCATCCCCGCCTCGACGGCGCGAACGACCTACCTGAAGTTCCTGCCGCGGACCGAGGACGACTACGCCACCGTGGCAGTCGCGGCGCTCGCGGAGGTCGACGGCGGCGTTTGCCGCCGCCTGCGCGTGGCCCTCATCGCGGCGGGCCCGACGCCAGTGCACGCGGAGGCCGTGGAGCAGGCGCTCGAAGGGAAGCCCGTGAGCGCCGAGGCGATCCGCGCCGCTGCGGCCCTCGTGGCCGACGCGGTCGACCCGATGGACGACTTCCGCGGGACCGCGGACTACAAGCGTGACATGGCCGTGGTCTTCACGCGCCGCGCGCTCGAGCAGGTGCTGGGACAGGCAGGATCGTGAAGTTCGAACACACCATCACCGTCGAGGCGCCGATCGACGCCGTGCGCACGTTCTTCGAGGACGTGCCCGCGGTCGCCGCATGCGTGCCAGGCGTCGAGGACACCACCGCGGTCGAGCCGGACACGTACGAGGGCCGGCTGCGCATCCGCGTCGGGCCGCTCGCGTTCACGATCGCGGGCCGCGCGCACGTAGAGCAGGACGCGGACGGCACGTGGCGCATGAAGGGCGAGGGACGCGACGGCCGGATCGGCGCAGGCGTGAGCGCCGCCCTCGAGGCACGCCTGCGCGAGGTATCGCCCTCCACCACCGAGGTGCAGGCGACGGCCGACCTCCAGTTCTCGGGTCGCCTCGGCGAGCTCGGACAGCCGCTGATCCGCCGCAAGGCCGACGCCATGCTGGAGGAGTTCACCGAGAACCTGCAGCAGCGGTTCCGCTCGGCCTAGCGCCGAGCCGGAGAAGGTAGCGCGATGCTCGATCGATTCAAGGTCCCCGAGGCCGACCAGGTCATCGTCCCGGAGCATGAGGTCCGGGACGCAACGCAGGCCATCTTCGAAGCCGTCGGACTCGAGGCGGACGACGCCCGCGTTGCAACCGATGTGCTGATCGCGAACGACCTCCGGGGCGTCGAGACCCACGGCGTCTCCAACCAGCTGCGCCTCTACCTGGCGAGCTACAAGGCGGGCGACCTCGTCGCGCGGCCGAAGATCGCCGTGGAGCGCGAGACGATGACCACGGCCGTCCTCGACGGGGGCGGTGGCCTCGGGCTGCACGTCGCGCCGTACGCGATGCAGCTGGCGATTGCGAAGGCGCGCGAGGCCGGCATGGGCGCGGTGAACGTGCACAACGTGGGGCACATGGGCGGCGCTGGCTACCACGCCATGCTCGCGCTCCCGCACGACATGATCGGCGTCGCGATGTCGACGAGCGGCCGCGCGACCGTGCTGCCGACCTGGGGTGCGGAGCCGCGCCTCGGCACCAACCCCATCGCGTGGGCCGTCCCGGCCGCGACGATGCCCGCATTCGTCTTCGACATCGGGACGTCGCAGGTCGCGGTGAACAAGATGCGTCTCGCCGCTCGCGTTGGCGCGAAGATCGCGCCCGGCTGGATCGCAAAGCCGGACGGCACGCCGATCATGGACGAAGTCGACATGCCGGCGGAGTACCACCTGCTTCCGTTCGGCGGTACGCGCGAGCTGGGATCGCACAAGGGCTACGGGCTCGGCGCCGTCGTGCACATCCTCGGCGCGACGCTCTCGGGAATCGGACCAGGATTCATGAACGCCAGCCCGGGCTTCCACCTCATGGCGTACCGCATCGACGCCTTCACCGACCTGGCGAAGTTCAAGTCCGACATGGATGCGCTGCTGCGCGGGCTCATCGAGACGCGTCCGGCGCCCGGCGAGGCGCGCGTGGTGTACGCGGGACTCCTCGAGGCCGAGGAAGAGGCGCATCGCCGCGCGGTGGGGATCCCCTACCACTCCGAGGTGATCGAGTGGTTCCGCAGCGCCGAGCGCGAGTACGGCCTGCACTTCGCGTTCACCTAGCGCCGCAGACGAACGCATGCGCAGGAAATAACGTGCGGGCCGATTGCTCGGCCCGCACGCCCCGGAGGGAACCGGGTCACAACGGTGGTGGGAGCGCGGGCTACATTCCCACGGGCTTGAACAGCGGGATCACGTAGTCGCCGTGCCGGTCGTGGCTCTCCTCCCAGACGAGCTCCATCGGCATCGCATCCGCGAGTTCGGTCTCCTCGAACTCCTTCGGCATGCAGCAGACGAAGATCGGCCCCTCGTCGAGTTCGACCGCGACGGCAGTGTGCAGCGCGGGGTACTCAGGGAAGTACTGACGGTGGAACACGATCCACGACAGCACGTGTCCCTTGCCGGAGATCGGCACCCACGAGTAGTCCGGCGAAAGGCAGTGGTCACAGACCGCGGCGGCGGGCCAACGAAGCTTCTGGCACTCGTCGCACTGCTGCATCCGGAACTCCCGCTGGTTCGCGTAGTCCCAGAACTCGGTCGCGAACGGGTCCATCACTCGAGGTGGACGTTCGGTTGCCACTATCGGTCTCCCCTCGTGTAGATGACGCTGAGGCACTTGCCGGCGACGTCGTGGACGTACTGGCCGACCTGCGCGCCCTGCACCTGGCGCTCGGTGCCCTCGTACGAGTGGCGCAGCTGGCGGATCAGCTCCGGCTGGTGGTTCCACGACTGCATATATGACTCGGACAGCATGCCGCCCGAGGTATTGCACGGGATCTCGCCGCCGATCTCGATGCGCCCGTCCTGGATGAACGCGCCGCCTTCGCCGTCGCCGCAGAAGCCGAAGCCCTCGAGGCTGAACAACAGGTGCGTGCTGAACGAGTCGTACGTGGCATAGACGTCCACGTCCTTCTGGGTCACGTCCGCCATCGGGTACAGCTGCTCGCGCACGGCGTGGTGCGCCGGCTTGTAGAAGTCCTTGAGCCGCGGGCGGAGCTGCGTCGAGTCGACATCGAGCTCAGACCAGCCGATCCCACTGACGTTGATCGGCAGGTTCTTGCCGTCCTTCGCCATGTCGGCGCGCTGGATGATGAACGCGACCCCGCCGTCGTTGATGAGGCAGTAGTCGAAGAGGTGGAACGGCGCGCTGATGTAGCGCGACTCCATGTAGTCCTCGATGGTGATCGGCTTGCCGTACATCACCGCGTTCGGGTTCATCGAGGCGTGCTTGCGGAAGGCGACCGCGACCGCGCCAAGCTGTTCCTCGGTGGTGCCGTACTGGAGCTGGTGCCGGCGGAACATCATCGAGTACAGGCCGCCCTGCGAGGTCATGCCCCAGGGCGCGTAGTAGACGTATGAGAGGATGCCGGCGTCCGTCACGCGTGGGCCGCCGTAAGCGGTGTCCATCGACCGCTGCGCGTTGCCGTACACGAGCGCGACCGTGTGGCAGAGGCCCGCGTTGATCGCCTGCACGGCCGCGATGATTCCGCGAGGGGCGTCCCCGGACACGCACCAGGAGGCGTTGATGCCGAGCACCTCGCAGGTGCGCTCGGTGGACATCGGCCCGCCGACGACGAGGCCGTCGATGGCGCTTTTGTCGATGCCGGCGTCGTCGAGCGCGCGCTTCAGCGCCTTCGCGGCGAGCTGGTAGGAGTTGAGCGTGCCGGAGCCCTTCTCCGTCGCGTTCCCGCGCGCGCCTGCGCGGTAGTCCTCCCGGTAGTCCGTTTCCCCGACGCCGATCACGGCGACGGTGTCCTTCAGTCGCTTCAGTCGGTCGAGCTCAACTACGCCCGCCATGTGCATCTCCCTAGACTGCTGCTCTCAGCCGATCGCGCCGAATGGCGCCATCCCGGCCACGACGTCCCCGCGTTGTTCGTCCCTTGCGTGCCCCCTCCCGACGACGCTCCCCCCGGTGCGCGGAAAGACTACTCCCCGCCACCCGACGCGACAGCCGTCGAGGCGAATGTCCCGGCTGCGGTCAGTCGCCGAATGTCGGCGTCGCTGAACCCGGCCGTCCGCGCGATCTCCTCGGTGTGCTGGCCGAGCAGCGGTGGCGCCGTGCGCAACGCCGCGAGCTCCGTGTCGAACATCCACGGGGTGTTCACCACCCGGATGAGCCCGGCCGCGGGATGCGCCATCGTGCGGATCATGTCCAGCGCGTGCGTTTGCGGATGCTCGACGACTTCGCCCAGGTCGAGCATCCGCCCGAACATCCCGCCCGCCTCGTCCTCGACGACGCGGCGGATGTCCTCCCAGTGCCACGTGGCAAGCGTCCGGTTGATCTCCACACGCACATCATCGAGGTACGCGAAGATCGCCTCGCGGCTCGAGAACCGCGGATCCTCGAGGAGGTCGGCGCGCCCGATGCCGTTCAGGAACGGGATCCAGCCCTTCTCGTAGTCACGGAAGTTGCTGATGTAGATGGGACCATCCGCGCACAGGTAGCCGTGATCGGGCTCCGCGTTGAGACCGGTGACCGCGTTCGAGATCTGGTCGGCCGGGTGCCGCTCGGCCGTGAACGTCCACTGATACACGCCGACCTCAGAGCCAAGCAGCGAGACGTCCGCGTGCTGCCCGAGTCCCGAGCGCTCCCGCCAGATGAGCGCCGCGAGGATGCCCTGGAAGCCCGACATCCCGCCGGACATGCTCGCCTGGTCCAGCCCGAAGCGCAGCGGCTCCTCGCCCGGGACGCCGAGGTGCCGGTTGGCCCCCACTGCCGCCTGCACGTCGAGTTCGGTCGCCGGCTGGTCGGCCAGCGGCCCGGTGGTGCCGTTGCCCGTGATCGAGCAGTAGATCAGCCGCGGATTGAGCTCGCTCAGGGTCGCGTAGTCGAGGCCGAGCCGCTTCATGACCCCGGGCCGGTACCCCTCCACGACGATGTCGGCGTCCTGTACGAGGCTGCGCGCCAGCGCGAGGCCCTCGGCGGTCTTGAGGTCGATCGCCGCGCCACGCTTGTTCCGGTTGAGCTGCAGGAACAGCGCACTCTCGCCGCCCTGGAACGGCGGCACCTGGCGCAGCCAGTCGCCCTCCGGCGGCTCGACCTTCACCACCTCCGCGCCGAGGTCACCCAGCTGCATCGCAGCGAGCGGACCTGACATGCCCTGAGAGAAGTCCACGACCTTCAGCCCGGAGAGCGCGAGACCCTGGAGCGGACGCTCAGGAGACGGAGCAGGCGGCTCGAAGGCCTGCAGCTCCGCCATCACCTCGTCCTGGTGCTCGCCGAACTTCGGCGCCGGACGCACGATGCGCGCCTCGGTCTTGTCGAAGTGCCAGTGCGGCTCTGCCGTGACGATCTCGCCGCCGTCCATCGGCAGCACCGAGACCATGTGTTCGGCAGCGACCTGCGCGTTGTCGAGGAGCGAGTCGGCGAGCGTCGGTAGCTTCTGGAACTCGCCAACAGGCACGTGCGCCTCGCGCAGCCGTGCGATCCACGCCGCGGAGGTCTGCGCGCGGAAGCGTTCCTGCAGCGCCGGCACGAGGTCGTCGCGGTGCTCGACACGCGCGGCCAGCGAGGTGTAGCGCGAGTCGCTCGCCAGGGCGTCTGCCCCGAGCGCCTCGCACAGTCGATGCCAGATCCGGTCGGTCGGCGCGCTGACCGTCACCCAACCGTCGGCAGTTTCGAAAGCCTGGTCCGGCACGATATTCGCCCGGGCGCTGCCGAGACGAGCCGGAGCCTTCCCCGTCGCGAGGTACTCCGCGATGCGCGTGGTGCCGGCAAGCAGCGTCGACTGGAATTGCGACGTCTGGACGCGCAGCCCCCGGCCGGTGCGCTCGCGCACGTAGAGCGCGATGAGCATCGCCTCGGTGTTCACCATCGCGCCGTTCCAGTCGAGCGACGAGGTACCGCGAGAGAACTCCGGTGGCCCGCCCGCGGGCCCCTGCATGCTGCTCGCGCCGCCGTACGCCTGCGCGATCCACTCGACGCTGGGACGACCGTCCAGCGGCCCTCGCGGGCCGAAGGCGCTGCTCTGAAGGTAGACGATGCGCGGGTTCGCCTCGCGCATGACTGACCAGCCCAGGCCGAGGCGCTCCATCACGGCCGGTGAGCGGAAGTTATCGACGACGACATCCGCCATCTGCACGAGTTCGAGCGCCGTCTGGCGATCCTCGTCGTTCTTCAGGTCGAGGATGATGCCGCGCTTGCCGATGTTGTTGCCGTTGAAGGTGTGGCCCGCCCAGTCCTGGCCGCCCTTGCCTCGGCGCACCATGTCGCCGGCGGGCGACTCGATCTTGATGACGTCCGCGCCGAGCCACGCGAGATACTCAGCGGAGATCGGGCCGACCGCCGCGATACCGAAGTCGAGGACGCGAATCCCGGCGAGCGGAGCTTCCATCGGACGAGCCTTCCCTACCGCGATCCGCGCAGGCGCGGGTCGAGGACATCGCGCAGCGCATCGCCGAACATGTTTGCGCTGTAGACCGTCGCGGCCAGCACGGCGCCCGGCCAGATCACGATCCAGGGATTCGCGACCATGTTCTGCACCGCGCTGCCGGTCAGCATCCCGCCCCACGTCGGCTGAGGAGGCGGCACGCCATAGCCGAGGAACGACAGGCCGGCCTCCGCGAGCACGAACCCGCCGAGGGCCGTCGTCGCGAGCACGATGAGCACCGGCATGATGTTCGGGAGAATGTGCCGGAGCAGCAGCCGAGCGTCGGTCGCGCCGAGCGAACGCGCCGCATCGACGAACGGACGGTTCTGAATCTGCAGCACGCTCGACCGCACGACGCGGCTCTGCTGAATCCCGCCCGACACGCCGAGCACGACGATGATGTTGAGCATGCTCTGTCCGAACAGCGACACGAGCAGCACGGCGATCACCAGCCCGGGTAGTGCCAGCCAGGCGTCGATCACGCGCAGGAAGAACAGGTCGAACCGCCCACCGACGTAGGCGGTGATGCCGCCGATCACCAGCGAAATCAGCGTCGCAACCACCACGCCGACGACGGCAATCGTGACCGAGATGCGCGCACCGTACGTGACGCGGCTGAAGAGATCGCGCCCGAGCTCGTCGGTCCCGAAGAGATGCTCGATCGTTGGGCCCTCGAGGCGGCTCGCGAGGTCCGTTGCGTTGAACTCGTACGGCGCGATCTGCGGCGCGAACGCTGCCCAGAGCATCGCCATCGCGAGCAGCACCGCCCCCAGCGCGCCGAGCGGCTTCCGGCGCACGAAGCGCAGCACTTCGCCGCGCCAGTTCCGCTCCTTCGGCACCTGCTCGCCAAGCGTGACCGACTGGCCGACACCGGCGTCGATGTTCGAGGTCATCGTCCGCCTCCGAGACGCACACGCGGATCGAGTACGCCATACGCGAGGTCGACCGTGAGATTCACGACCGCCGTGGAACACGCCATCACGATGACGATGCCCTGCACGAGCGGGTAGTCCCGTTTCGGCAGCGCCTGCGAGATCAGCAGCTGCCCCATCCCGGGGATCGCGAAGAGCGTTTCGAGGATCACGATGCCACCGATGCCGACCACCACCTGGATGCCCATCAACGTGATCACCGGCATGAGAGCGTTCTTGAACACGTGCCGCCAGATGACCGCGCGCTCCTGCAGCCCCTTCGAGTAGGCCGTCCGGATGTAGTCCTCGCGCAGCACCTCGAGCATCGTCGTGCGCATCAGGCGCATAACCGGCGCGCCGAGGAACACCGCGAGAATGAGCGACGGGACCATCAACAACTCGAGGTTGCTGATCGGGTCTACCCAGAGCGGCTTGAAGTCACGGAGCGGCGTCCAGCCGAAGAACTTCGCGGGCAGCACGATCGACATCGTGCCCACCCAGAAGATCGGGACGGACAGCCCGAGGATCGCAAGCGACCGGGCACCCTGATCGAGCCACCCGTCCGGGCGCCGCGCCGAGATGACGCCAACGCCGACGCCCCAGATCCAGCCCATCGCCACGGAGAGCAGCAGCGTCTCGAGCGTCGTCGGAAGGCGTCCCTTGATCTCGTCGATCACCGGTCGGCGTGTCCAGATGGAGGTGCCGAGATCACCGCGCGCCGTGTTCGCCCAGAACTTCACGAACTGCACCGGCAGCGGATCGGCAAGCCCGAGACGCTCCTTGAGCGCCTGCACGTTGGCTGCGCTGAACGCCTCGCCGTTGTTTCCCAACATCATCGAGGCTGCGTCACCCGGCAGAATCCGGGTCATTCCGAAGATCAGCGTTCCCGCCAGGAACAGCGTCGGAATGATGAGGAGCACTCGCTGCGCCAGATACTTGGACATCGAACCCTCGATGGGCCGCGAGCCCGGTCGGCCGCGCCACGAGTGGTACGGCCGACCGGTTCGCACGTAGACGCGAGCGGTTAGGCGTCCTTCCAGACGTACTTCATGATGTTCCAGTTCCAGCCCGGAGGCGGACGGAAGTTGTGCACCTTCTTGTTGGACACCACGGGGCTGTCCGGTGCCGGCCAGTAGAAGTTGAAGACGTTGCGGGCCCAGCGCTTCTGCATGTCGTAGATGAGCTCACGACGGGCGTTGCGGTCCTGGGTGATGCGCTGCTTCTCCGCCACCTCGCGGAACGCCACGTACTCCGGGTCGTTCTTCGCGAGGACGCCGTAGACGTCCTTGCCGCCGACCGTGCCGCCGCCCATGCCCACCTGCGCGTACGCGTACGACTGGATGTCCGGCCGCACGATGAACGACTGGTAGATGCCGTTGTCCGGGAACGTCTTACCGCCGATGTGCGCCGCGTAGTCGACGATCTTCGTCTCCTGCGTGATGCCGACGTTCGCGAGCATCGACTGCATGAGGTCCGCGAACGGGTACGTCACCGTGTACGCGCCGATGTTCGAGGTCTGCAGTGTGAACTTGAACTTCTCGACCCCTGCCGCGCTGAGCAGCTTCTTCGCCTCGGCCGCGTCGAAGGTCGTCAGGTACTTGCCGTCCTCGCCCATCTTCGCGGGGTCGAGCGCCCAGTAGGTCAGCCACGGCAGCACCATCGAGCCGCTCCGGCCACGGCCCTGCAGCAGGTTCTTGATCCATGACTGCCGGTCGATCGCGAGCGAGAGCGCGCGACGCACGCGCACGTCGTTGAACGGCGCCGCGGTCATGTCGAACACCCACGGGTTCCAGACCATGCACGGTTGCCAGTCCACCTGCAGGTTCGGGGACTTCGCCAGCTCGAGCCCCTGCTGCACCGAGAACTGCGTCAGCGGGCCGAACGCGTCGATGGATCCCGCCTGCAGCGCCGCGGACGCCGCTGCGGTGTCGATGATGAACGGGTGCTCGATGCCATCCAGGTACGGCAGGTTCTTGTCGTAGAAGTTCGGGTTCCGCTTCATCTTGAAGCCGGAAGCCGGGACGTACTCCGAGGGGAAGAACGGACCGCCGCCGCGGATCTGCTCCGCCGACGTGATGTCGCCGTATCCCGGCGCGGTCTTCCCGAGGTCGGTCCCCTTCTTGGTGATGACCTCCTTGTGCTCGACGGCCCACCAGTGGGCGCCCATGAGCGGGAGGAAGTCGGCGTCCGGCCGCGCGAGCTTCACCTGCACGGTGTAGTCGTCGATAGCCTTCACCGCGGGCTTGCGGTCCGGGTACATGTCGCGGAGGTTCGCCTCGAGCACGCCGAGCGGCGTGCGGATCGCGGCCTGGCGCTCGAACGTCCAGACCACGTCCTCCGCCTTCACCTCGAGGCCGTCGGACGTCTTCACGCCCTTGCGCAGCTTGAAGGTGTAGGTCAGGCCCTGGTCGGGCGTCTCCCAGGACTCCGCGAGGTCAGGAATGACGGCCTCGACCGGCCCCGGGCTGTCGGGACGCTCGTCCCACTGGGTCAGCTTCACACCCGTGAGGTTCGAGATGGACCCCATCGCCGAGCCGTTGGTGCGGTCGTAGTCGAGGCTCGGCACGTCGCCGCCGAGCTGGCCCGCGATGCGGAGCACACCGCCACGCTTCGCCGCCGATGCGTTCGCCACCGCCGTGGGCGTGCCCTGTACTGCTGACCCTGCGGGCGCGGCGGTCTTCGAACCGCTGCTGCAGCCGATCAGCGCCGCACCTGCCAGGCCCGCCCCCGCAAGGGCGGAAGTGCCGAGGAAGCGGCGGCGCGAGATCCCCCCGGCGCCTCGGGTCATCCAGTACTGCTGATCGCCCATCGTGTTCCCTCCAGGTGCGACTCCCGAGCCGGAGCACGCCCCGACTACTACGGAGGGAATATCTCACCCGTGTTGGGGCGTCAACTCGCCGCCCCCGGGCCTATCACGGCCGGCCCCGAGGTCGCTCGCAGGCTACTTGAACGCCAGAGCGTTCGGCGGAGAGCCAACACCTCGCTTGAGGTTGAGGGGCTTGGTCACCAGGAAGAACTCGTAGACACCGTCGCGGGCGCAATCCTCCGCAAGCTTGTCGAAGTACCAGAGCTCTCCGATCGGCATGCCGAACATCGCCAGGATGCGTCGGTGCTGGAACGACGGGTCCTGGACCGGGGTCACCTCCATCGCGATGTTGTCCGCCGCGACGGCCGCGATGCGGTGGTCCCAGACCCACTCCGCCGTCTCGCGCTTGCCGTCGAGGCCCGGCGAGGGCGCTCGCGCGTCCATCGCCGCCGGATCCGCCCGCTCGGCGTCGCTGAGCGACAGATAACGGGTCATCCATCCGGTGCGCAGCAGCAGAATGTCAGCGGGCTTCAGCTCGACGCCCTGCTTCGCCGCGATCGCCTCGATGAGCGGGCCGTCCATCTCGATGCGGTCCATCTTGAACGCGTCGCCCATGTAGCGCGGCAGGTCGATGAGCACGCCGCGGCCAGCGATGCCGTGCTCGCTCCAGTGATTGATGCCGATGCGCTCAGTGTTCTCGATGTTGTCGTCCTGGAGCCCCTGGTAGTAGCCGTATTCCCGGAAGCGGATGTGCCGGAGCCCGTCCCACTGGCTGGAACCCTGCAGGAAGAAGTTGTCGAGGCTGTCGTCGCCCCCGCCGCGGTGGCGCGTCGGCTTGTGGACGTACGGGCCCCGACCGCGTTCGCCGGGCTGGACGGGCGGCCGGAGCGGCAGGTCGAGCGTCAGGTCGAGGTTGAAACTCTCACCGCGCCGCACCAGCGCGGCCGCGTCTCGGACGCGCTCCGGCGTGAGCAGGTTGATCGTGCCCAGGTCGTCGTCGGGCCCGAAGACACCCCACGCGTGACGCTCGTCCTGGCCATCGAACAACGGCAGGTCGCGGTATTTCGGCAGGTTCGATAGATCTGGCATGGCGATGACCTCGGAGACTCACGCACTCGATGGTTGACCGCGGGAGCACCCGCCGCGGCGCTACTTTATCGCCCCACTCGCAATGAGGCGCTCGGCCGAGGCGACGCGCGCAACGGGCGCCCAGTTCGCGCTTGCCACCTATTGGCGCAAGCGCGGATCGAGGGTGTCGCGAAGGGCGTCGCCGAGCATGTTGAAGGCGAACACAATCGACCCGATCGCCACCCCGGGGGCGATGGCGAGCCACGGCGCGCGCTCCATGTACGCCCGCCCATCGACGCTCAGCATCGATCCCCATGACGGCGTGGGCGGCGGAACGCCAAAGCCAAGGAAGCTCAGCCCCGACTCCGCGAGCACGAGGCCGCCCATGCTGACCGTGGCGCTGATGATCACGACCGGTGCGACGTTCGGGACCACGTGCTGCAACATGATGCGGATCGGATGCGCGCCCAGTACCCGGGCGGCCTCGATGTAGGGGTTCGCCATCGTGCCGATCACGGCCGACCGCAGGATGCGCGACGTGCCGAAGCAGCTCACCACGCCGAGGGCCACCACGACCTGACCGAGTCCAGCGCCGAGCACCGCGACGAGCGTGATGAGCACGATCAGGCTCGGGAATGCGATCGCCGCGTCCACGAAGCGCTGCATCACCGCGTCCACCCAGCCGCCGAAGTAGCCGGACGTGGTCCCGATGACCGTCGCGAGAAGCACGCTGATCGTGATCGCACCGAACGAGACGGAAACGGATGTCCGCGCGCCGTACACGAGGCGGGCGAACTGATCGCGGCCGAACTGGTCCGTGCCCAGGATGTGCTCGGCGGACGGCGCGCGCAGCCGCTGCAGGCCGTTGAAGGCCGTGGGGTCGAGGTTCGTGAAGACGTGCGGAAACAACGCAGTGAACAGCAGCCCGAAGATCACCAGCGCGCCGAACGCCCCCAGCGGCTTGCGCCGCGCAAAGCGCCACACCGGTGCAAGCGGGTGGTGGCTGCGTGCTCGCGCTTCAGCCGTGAACGTGCCGATCGCGGTCGGAGGTTGCGCCGTCATGCCGCCACCTTCGTCCGCGGATCGAGGTACCCATACGTCAGGTCCACGCCGAGGTTCACGAACACGACCGATGCCGCGACAAGGAGGTTCACGGTCTGAATGGTCGGGTAGTCACGCGTGTTGATCGCGTCGATCATCACGCGGCCGATGCCTGGCAGCCCGAAGATGATCTCGATGGTCAGCGTGCCACTGAGCAGGTTCGTCAGATGCAGCCCGATCACGGTAACGACGGGCATCATCGCGTTCCGGAGCGCGTGCTTGATGACCACCGACTGTTGCGTCAGTCCCTTCGCATACGCCGTGCGGATGTAGTCCTGCCGCAACACCTCGAGGAGCATCCCGCGCGTCAGCCGCATCATGCTCGCCGATGTGGCGATGCCGAGGATGAACGCCGGCAGCAGGAACTGCGTCAGGTTCGCGATCGGGGAGACGAAGAGCGGGTGATACTCGAAGTCCGGTGACCACGCGAGGAACCGCCCGGCGAGCACGAGCACGACCGTCGCGATCCAGAACCCTGGCAGGGACGCCCCGAGCACGGCGCCGCCTCGCACGAAGTAGTCCGGCCACCGATCCTGCTTGACCGCGACGAGCGTGCCGATGGGGATTGCGGCAGCGATCGTGAATGTCAGCGCGAAGAGCGTCAGCTCCATGGTGACAGGCAGCGCCTGTCCGACCTTGCGCGAGATGGGATCCTGGTTCACCAGCGAATTGCCGAGGTCGGCTCGCGCGATGTGCGTCACCCAGTCCACGTACTGGACAACGATCGGCCGGTCGATCCCGAGACGCGCGCGCAGTTGTTCCGCGTCCGTCTTGGAGTAGCGAACGTCCTGCAGGAGCACCTGCGTCACGTCGCCGGGCATCACCCGGACGATCACGAACACCAGCACGCTCACGATGAACAGCGTGGGCAGCGTGAGCAGCACGCGCCGGAGAAGGTATCTCGACACTGAGCCTCCCCAGAATTCCAGGTGCCGCAGCGGGAGCGCCGGTGGCGCTCCCGCTGGATGGTCGAGGTCCGCTACGCGTTATCGAGCCAGAGGTTTTCCCAGCGGTAGGTGAAGGGCCACTCTCCGGACGGCACGTAGTTCTTCACGAACGGCTGGGAGGCCAGCACCGCCTCCGCGGCGCCGAGCCAGATGTGATCGACCTCGGTCATGCTGAGCTTCTGAGCCCGCTGCATGATCTCGGCGCGCTTCTTCGCGTCGAATTCGACGTCGGCATCATCGACGAGCTTGTCGTAGTCCTTGTTGCTGTAGCCGCCGTAGTTCCGGCTGCCCTTGGTGTACGCGTACTGGCGCAGGTGCTCATCCGGGTTGTAGCCGGACGTGTACCCGTCGGTCGTCGTGGTCCAGTTGCCGTCGTCGACGCGCTTCTTGTAGCTGGTGAACTCGATCAGATCGAGCTTCACCGTGACGCCGACCTTCTTCAGCTGGTCCTGCACGAACTCGGCAGCAGCCTTGTGCGGTGTCGGGTTGGTCGAGGACGAGAGCAGGTCGAACGACAGCTTGTCCTGCCCTGCCGCCTGCAGCAGCTTCACGGCTTCCGCCCGCTCCGGGCCCTTGTCCTTCTTGTAGCCCGGAATCGTCGCCAGCACGTCGGGCGGCGTCGCGAACGGCTCGAGCACCCAGGGCAACGTACCGGTCTGGCGGCCGACGCCTGAGTAGATCACTTGGATCGCCTCGAAGCGGTCGATCGCGAGGTTCATCGCCTGCCGCACCCGGATGTCCGTGCCCCACGGCACCTTGCCGTCCATCCGCAGCGTGAAGGCGCCGCGCGACACGCCGCCGAACGACTGGAAGGTGTGTCCCTTCATGTCGCGCTTGAACTGGTCGATCTGGTCAGGCGGCACGTTGAGCGCGTGGATCTGCCCCGACCGGTACGCCGCGACGCCGGCTGCCGTGTCCAGGATGTTGATGTACTTCACCTTGTCGACCCACGGCTTGTCACCCATCCATGAGTCCGGCCGCCGGGCGATGGTGAGCTGCACGTTGGGATCGAACGACTCGACGGCGAACGGACCGAAGCCGATCGCTGCCTGCGGGCTCTTCAGATCCTTGAACTTCGTCACAACCTCGGGCGCCACGATGACGTTGAGGCCGAACGCCAGGCCGTACATGAAGCCGACCGATGGCTTCTTGAGGATCAGCGAAACGTGCGTGTCATCGACCACCTCGACGCGGTCGAGCGCAGCGATCGTGCTGCCGCGCGTGAAGCCGGGCGCCGTCGAGCGGATCCGGTCGAGGGAGAACTTGACGTCGTTCCCCGTCACCTTCCGGCCGTTCACCGGGTCCTTGTTCTCCCACTTGGCATCCGGAAGCGTGATGTTGATCCGCAACGGGTCAGGCGTCTCGACACCCTTGGCGAAGTCGGGCGCCGGGGCGTTCGTCTTCGGGTCGATCTGCATGAGGCCGCGCGAGATGCTCGACCAGATGGACATCACCGGAGTGTTGGCCGCCGTGTGCGGGTCGAGGTCGGTCGTGCCGAGCAGATTCGAGTTGCTCGGGTAGACGAACGTGCCGCCGCGCTTCGGCGTCCCGGTCGCGGGCTTCGCCGCGGCCGCTGATCCGCCGGCCGGCGGCGCCCCCCCTGCCGGCTTGTCATTGGAGCTGCAGCCGATCAGCGCGATCCCCACCGCGCCGATGCCAAGCCCCGCCGTGCTGCGCAGGACCCCTCGACGCGAGATGCGCCCGCGAGTCCAGTATCCGTCCTGTGCCATGGGATTCCCTCCAGTTCGACGCTCGGCCCGAAGCCGACGTGCTACGGGTGCAACAGACTCGTGAGCTCAGCGACATCCTTCGCGTCCTCGAGGCCGTGGATGACGTCGAGGCTCGCCTCCATGCGGTCGGTCGCGAGGTGCGAGAGCGGAAAGAGCGAGTGGTACTTGTAGTCGATATCCGACCACTCGATGCCGCGCGGCCCGGAGCCCTTGGGGGCCTCCATCGTGCTCGAGTACACGCGACCGTCCGTCGTCGTGATCGTCACGCTGCCCCCGCCACGCTTGGCGTAAGGCGAGGCTTCGTCCTCGCCGACAACGAGGTCCTGCAATCGTCCGATGACCGGGTCCATGTATTTCGCGGGCTCCGCGTGGCCCCACGAGTAGCCGCCATCGACGATCGCGCCTGCCAGCATGTAGGGCAGGCTGTGCGCAACGCCGATGAGGTCAGTGGGGCGATACACCATGTGACCACCGCCGAACGCCCGCCCGGAGACGGAGATCTTCGCGACCTGGTCCGGCGTGACCTTGCCCTCGGCGGCGGCGGTCGCTGCGGCCTCCGCCAGTGACTGATAGGCCCACGTGCCGGGCATCAGCTTGATCGCGAGGTCTTCGACGATGCCCCAGGTCTTGCCGAAGTCCTGCCCGATCGTTTCGAGATCGTGGCCGCGGAACACATCGAAGTAGCCGCGCGGCATCTCGAACACACGGGTCTCCGACGTGAACCCGTTCGCCGCCGCAGATACCGCGGTGAATGCGAGGGTGGAGGCGATCCCCGCGTCGTACTCGCGTGCCCAGCTCGTGTTCGCCGCGACCCCATTGCCGCCGATCGAGGTCGCCGCGAGCGAGATCGCGTGCGTCATCTGCTCCGTACTCAGCCGCGCCACCTTCGCGGCGGCCACCGTCGCACCGAAGATCGTCATGACGCCGGCGTGGAACCCAACCTCGCTCGACCGGGAGCGACGGCCGATCCGGTTCGCGATTTCGTAACCGATCGCGATTCCCTCGATGACAGCGCGCCCGCTGGCGTGCTCACGCTCGGCCATTGCGATGGCAGACGTGGAGGTGACGTTCCCGACGTGGCCCGATCCGGAAAGGTCGGTGTCATCGGAGGCAGCGGCGTCGCACATCATCGCGTTCGTGCGGCCGGCATCCATGACCGGAAGGTTCGGGCCGTTGTCGAACCAGATGCTGGCCTGGGGCGTGCCGCCCCGCTCGCGCGCCATCGCGCGGAAGGCGTTCGCGGACCCGATGTCGCACCCCATCGCGGCGCTCGCGACGGTGCTCGCGACGATGACCTTGGCGTACTTGATCGCCAGCGGCGGTAGATCGTCGTAGGTCGTGTTCGTGGCGAACGCTGCGAGGTCGGCTGCGATGGTCATGACGCCTGCTCTCGGTCTGCCCGCGCCGGGCGCGGTCTACTGGTTCAGAATGCTGGTGAGTTCCGACATCGAGCGGACGCTCTCGAAGTCATGCACGACCTTCAGCGCGTCTTCCATGCGCTGCGCGCTCATGCCGGACAGCGGAACCAGCGTTCGGTACTTGGCATCGACGTCCGCCCAGTCGATCCCACGCGCGCCGGAGCCACGGGGCTGCTCGACGTGGTCGGAGAACTCGCGACCGTCCTTGAGGCGGATCGTCACCGTCGCGCCATGGCGAGGCGCGAAGCGGCTCGGCAGCGCCGGCGGGTTCGGGTTCACCTCGACGGTGTCGATGAGTTGGCTGATGGTGGCGTCGCTGACCTTCTCCGGCGTCGCGTGGATCCAGCCGTAGCCGCGATCCGCGACGGCGCCGGCCACCATGTACGCCATGCTGTGGGCGACGCCGATGAGGTCCGTGGGGTGTCGAGGCCCGCTGAGCGCGCGCAGGTTGCCCTGTGTCACAGTGATCGACGCGACGTCAGCCGGCTGCACATCCCCCTTGATGGCGGCGTTCGCGGCGGCCTCGGCGGCGGCGTGGTTCGGGTGCCCGCCCGGGATCAACTTGATCGCCATGTCGGTGGTGATGTCCCACTCCCGACCGAGGTCCTTCGTCACGTCCGCGACGAAGTCGAGGCTCCCGAACGCGGAGAAGAAGCCCCGTGGGGCCTCGAGCACGGTTGGCTCCGCGGTGAAACCCTTCTGGGCGGCGATGGCGGCGTTGATGCCAAGCATCGCCGACAGCCCGGCGTGATACTCCCGGGCCACGCTGGTGTTCGCGGCGATGCCGATGCCGCCGATGGACGTTGCCGCGATCGCGATCGCGTGCTCCATCTGGTCGGCGGTCAGCCCGAGCAGACGGCCCGAGGCAACGGTGCCGCCGAATACCGTCGCGATCGATCCGTGGAAGCCCTTCTCGTTTCGTCCCGGTACCAGCGCCTCATCGACCCGCCCGGCGATTTCGTACCCCAGCACCATCGCGGCAAGCACGTCCATGCCACTACGCCCGAGGCGCTCCGCCATCGCGATCGACGTGGGACAATGGTGCCGATGTGCGCGATGGCGCGCATGTCGCTGTCGTCGGAGGCCGCGGCATCGCTCATGACCGCGTTGGTGCGCGCCACATCGGCGACGGGCAACTTCGCCCCACCGTCGAACCAGATCGACGCCTCGGGTGTGCCGCCCCCGCTCCTGTGCCATCTCGCGGATGATCCGCGAGGAATCGATGTCCTTGCCCATCGCCGCGCTCGCGATCGTGCTCGCGATGCTCATCCGGGCTCGTTCGAGGCTGAGTGGCGGCAGGTCCTCGGTTCGGATGCCAGTCACGAACTGGGCCAGCGCGCCGGCAACGGTTGATTGCTTCGCGACCATCGGTGCCCCCTGCTGTGACCTGACCACTCACCGTCATCGATCGGCGGGACAGTATCACAAAGCCGATTGATTCGGACGCCATGCCGGATCCGACGAATTACGCAGGACATTCCCATTCCGCCACGTGCACCGACGGTGTTGGGCCGCGCCTGACCGATGGCCCTGACCGATAGCATGGTCATCCGAGGAGGTCAGGAACACACGAATGCCCCGAGCGATTGCGGCCACGGTCATCGCCCTCCTCGCGGCATTCGCGGCCGCGGTAGACGGCGGCCTCGCGCAGACCCCACCGTCGCTCGCGTGGGCCGCGTGCGGCGGCCGGTTGCAGTGCGCCGCGGTGTCCGTGCCCCTCGACTACAGCCTGTCGGGTGGGCGCCGGATCGAGGTCGCCCTCATCCGCCAACCTGCTCGTGACCCGGCACGACGTATCGGCGTCATGCTGACCAATCCGGGCGGGCCAGGCGGCTCCGGCGTCGACTTCGTGCGCGCCTGGGCGGGTCAGCTCGGGTCGGAGATTCAGGACCGCTTCGACATCGTGGGATTCGACCCGCGCGGCGTGGGCGACAGCACCCCGGCGCTGGACTGCCACGACAACATCCAGCAGCTCGCCGGGCTCGATCCGAACCCGAGCACCCCTGCCACCTGGGCGGAGGTACAGCGGGTGACGCGGGCGTTCGCGGACCTCTGCGCCTCGCGCGCGAGCGACCTGCTCCCCCACCTCGGTTCGCTCGATGTCGTGCGCGACATGGATCAGATCCGCGCGGCGCTGGGCGAGCAGACGGTGACGTACCTGGGCTACTCCTACGGCACCGTCCTGGGCGCGCTGTACGCCGACCGGTTCCCGGATCGCGTGCGCGCGGTGGTCCTCGACGGCCCGGTGGACCTCACCCGTTCCGCGGACGACCTCGCAGCGACGCAGTCGTTGGGGTTCGAGGGCGAATTGACGCGCTACCTCGACGACTGCCGGGCTGCGAAGTGCGCACTCGCGACGGGCGGCCGCGACCCACAGAACGCCGTCGACACGCTCCTCACGCAGGCGGGACGACAGCCCATCCCCTCGGCGGCAGCGGATCGGCCAGCCGGCGCCGGCGAGACGCTGCTGGCGATCACCGCCGCGCTCTACTCGCCGCGCTCGTGGCCAGGGCTCACGCGTGCGCTGCAGCAGGGTCTCAACGGCGACGGCAGCGGCCTGATCCGGATCGCTGACCGATATCTCGATCGCTCGGGCAGCGGCTACGCGAACTCATCGGAGATGAACGCCGCCGTGAACTGCCTGGACTACGGCGGCTACCGCGATCCCGCGCACTACGTCGCGCTCGCTGCCAGACTCGCGCGCGACGCGCCGCACTTTGGCGCGGCGAGCGCCGAGGCGAACCTGATGTGCGCCTACTGGCAGCCGACACCACAGCCGCTGGGCGTCCCACACGCGCACGCTGCCCCGCCCATCCTGATGGTGGCTGCCACGCGCGACCCCGCCACGCCGCTGCCGTGGGCGCTCAACCTGCGCCTTCAACTCGACACCGCGGTCCTGCTGACCCGCGAGGGCGACGGACACACCTCATACGCCTCGGGCAACGCCTGCATCGACAGCGTCGTGAACGCGTACCTCGTCAGCCTCGCGCTGCCGCAGGACGGCGCGACCTGCGCTGGCGGCCCGACACCGCAGCCGCCGGCGACGCCGCTCCCCGCTCGCGTGCAGCGCGACGTTGCGCCCTCTGCCGCCACACCTGTTGCCGCGCCTGCACCCGCTGCGCCGGGGCCGACGACCGCCCGGCTCGCCTCGACTTGGGCCGTGGTGGCAGCACTCGTGGTGCTCGGGGTCCTCGGGGTCGGCACGGCACTGCTGTGGCGCCGCACGCGAAGGCGCTAACGACCGGAGTCGATCAGGCCCGGGAGGACGTCGGTCGGGGCGCTACCTGAGTCGCAGCCGCGGATCCAGCACGGCGTAGAGCAGGTCCACGGACAGGTTCGCGAGCGCAAAGACGAGCGCGAAGATGAACGTCGCCGTCTGCACCACCGGATAGTCGCGCTTGTTGATCGAGTCGACCATCAGCCGGCCGACGCCGGGCAGCGAGAACACGGTCTCGACGATCACAGTGCCGCCGACGATGTTCGCGAGTCCGAGGCCGATCACCGTGATCACCGGGAGCATCGAATTCCGCAGCGCGTGCCGGACGATCACGTCGCTCTCCTTGAGCCCCTTGGAGCGAGCCGTGCGCACGTAGTCTTCGCGCAGCACCTCGAGCAGGCTCGAGCGCACGAGGCGGCTCACCAGTCCGGCCTGCGCGTAACCGAGGGCCATGATCGGCCAGATCAACTGCTGCATGTTCTTCACCGGGTCATCGAGGAGTTCGGCGTATCCGAGCGGCGCGGTCCAGTGGAAGAACTGGACCAGCACCAGGATCATCAGCATGCCCACCCAGAAGGTCGGCACCGAGAGCCCGGCCAGCGAGAAGATGCGCGCGGCGTAGTCCATCCACGTGCCGCGCTTCACCGCCGCGACCACGCCGAGTGGGATCGAGATCACCAGCGACGTCAGGGTGGCCATGAGCCCGAGTTCGAGCGTGACCGGCAGCGCGCGGAACAGCTCCGTGAACACCGGCTGACGGGTCACGAGCGAGTTCCCAACGTCGAGCCGGACGATGCCGAGCAGCCAGTCGAGGTACTGGATGGCGAGCGGGCGGTCGAGGCCGAGTTGCGCGCGCAGCGCCGCGATGTCCTCCGGACGCGGGGTGCCGGTCCCCTCCGGTCCGATCAGCATCATCTTCGCGACATCGCCCGGCAGCACGCGCATCAGCAGGAAGATCCCCGCGGAGGCAAGCAGCACCGTGGGGACGAGCGACGCGACACGGCTGGCGAAGTACTTCACGGTCGGCTCCTTCGTGCGTGCGGGATGTCGACCTACGAGCCGCGAAGGCGCGGGTCGAAGATGTCGCGCAGGGCATCGCCGAGCAGGTTGAACCCGAACACGCCGAGACTGATCGCAATGCCCGGGAAGATCGCGAGGTACGGCGCCGAACGGGCGTACAGCTGCGCGTTGCCGCTGAGCATCGTGCCCCACGATGGCTGGGGCGGCGGCGTGCCCAGTCCGAGGAAGCTCAGCGACGCCTCCGCGAGGATCGCCCCGCCGAACCCCGCCGTCCCGATGACCAGCAACGGCGCCATGATGTTCGGCAGGATATGCCGCAGGATCACGCGTACCGAGGTCGCTCCCATGCAGGTGGTCGCCTCGAGATAGGGCTGCGCGATGACGCTCATCGTCGCGGCCCGGGCGATCCGCGCGACCCGCGGGGTGCTCACGATCCCGACGGCGACGGTCACCGGGATCAGGCCTCGACCGATCACGGCGACGATCGCGAGCGCGAGGATGATCGTCGGGAACGCGAAGAGCGCATCCACGACGCGCTGAATCGCGAAGTCCGCCCACCCTCCCTTGTACGCACCGACGATGCCGAGCGTCGCGCCGATTCCCTGGCTGATACCGACGGAGATGAAGCCGACCCAGAGCGAGATGCGCCCGCCGTAGACGATCCGCGTGAACACATCGCGCCCCAGGTCGTCCGTGCCGAGGATGTGCCCCGGCCCGGGCGGCTGCAGCCGACCGCTCGTGCTGATCGCATACGGGTCGACGCCACCGGTCACGATCGGCGCGAAGACGGACATCAGTGTCATGAGCAGCAGAATGACGAACGCCGCCGCGCCCAGCGGATTGCGCCGTGCCACACGCACAATGCGTTGCAGCCGACCCGGCTGAGGCGGCGCGAACCACACCTGCGCGCTCGCAGCTCCTACGGCCATCGTTCGAAGTTCCTCACTCTGCGCGACGAACCGCGCGGCCTCCACCTACTGGCGCACCCGGCCCGCGAACATCTGCGCACCCTGGGTTGCCGGCGTCCTCGCAGTGCAGGCAACCCGGACGTCGCGTCGGCACCCGCTCCACGGCTGAGAACCGGGGATCAGGCCTCGAGCCACACGTTCTGCATCTGGTGGTTGGAACTCTGGTGGTTCGGCCAGATGAAGTCCTTCACCTTCTGGGTCACGATGCGGTTGCGGTAGTAGCGGAACACGAACTTGCTCAGCTGCGGCACCGCCTGGCGCTCCATGTCCCGCACCAGCTCGACGCGCTTCTTCGTGTCGAGCTCCACCGACTGCTTCAGGAAGAGATCGTCGACGGCCTTGCTGCCGAGCTTGTTGTAGTTCAGTGGCGAATTGGTCAGGAAGTGATCCGGGTAGACGGAGTCAGGGTCATCGACAAAGAACGCCAGCGCGATGATGTAGGTGTCGAAGTTGCCCGCGTTGGCTGCGTCGTACTCCTTGGCGGTGGTCTGGATGTCGAGCTTCCCGACGAGGTCGATCTTCTTCATCTGGTCCGCGAGGAACAGCGAGTGCGACTCGCCCGAGCCGCCGCCGGCACCGGAGCCCTGCCGCGTCAAAATGGAGACGTTCGTGCCCGCCTTCACACCCGCTGCCGCCATGAGCTTCTTGGCTTCCGCAAGGCTCGCCTCGCTGTAGGGCCCGTAGCCGGGGATCTTCTCCAGCTCTTCCTTCGGCAGCGCCCATCCGCCGTTGGGGAACATGTAGCCACCGGTCACGCCTTCGTTATCCGTGAGCAGCTTGTTCCCGTCCTCCTTGTTGTATGCCAGCGCCATCGCGCGCCGCACCCGGTCGTCGTTGAACGGCGCGCGGTTGGAGTTCATCACGAGGGCGCTCACGGTCTGGAGCAGCACGCTCTGGAACTGCGCCTTCGAGCCCAGCGCCTGCTTGAGCGTCTTGAACTCCTCGGTGCTCGCGGCCGAGATGTTGATCGCCCCGGCCTGGATCTGCGCGAGCTTCGTGGATGCGTCAGGGATGTTGTAGATGTCGATGCCGTCGAGGTAGGGCCGATCCTTGACGAAGTAGTCCTTGTTCTTGTCGTAGGAGATCTTCGTCGTCTGGTCGGCGGACTTCAGACGGAACGGGCCGGTCCCGTTCATCTTCGTCACGAAGTCGAACTTCCCCTCGATGTCCTTCCGCGAGTAGATCCCCATCCAGTGCTGCGCGAGCACCTGCAGGAACGAGGACGGCGAGGACGGGCGGGACAGCTTCATCACGATGGTGTAGTCGTCGGGCGTCTCGAACGACTTCACGGCCTGGATCTGCGAG
This sequence comes from uncultured Chloroflexota bacterium, assembly GCA_903917615.1. Taxonomy (GTDB): domain Bacteria; phylum Chloroflexota; class Dehalococcoidia; order UBA2979; family UBA2979; genus SHYQ01. Next base: position 30,691 of record CAIXBH010000093.1, read on the forward strand.
CCGCGCGGCATCACCACGCCCGCCGGCGGGTTCTGCTGCCGCAGGAACGAGGCCTTCACGTCGGCCGACGTGAACGGCGTGCCGTCGTGGAACTTCGCGTTCTTGACGAGCTTGAACGTGTAGCTCTGGCCATCGCCCGCGATCTCCCACTTCTCGGCGAGGTCGGGCTGGACCGTCTTGAACTCCTGGAGCTCGACCGTCGTGTCGAACTTCAACAGCGAGTTGTAGACCGGCATGGTGATCGTCGGGACGCCAGCGGTGACTTCGCGCGTGAAGTCGAGGCTCGGCGGGTAGGCGCCGACCTCGGTGAGCCGACCGCCCGTGCGGACGTTCGCCGCGGGTGCGCCGGATGCGGCGCTCCCGGCGCTCGCCCCTGGCTGCGTGGTCGCTGGCTTGCTCGCGCTGCTGCACCCTACGAGCGCCGCGGCGCCAAGACCGGCTCCGGCGAAGATCGAGCTCCGCAGTACCTCGCGCCGACTGACCGCGCGCATCCCCAGGCGATCCCAGTAGTTCGAGTCGGTCACGGTGCCCTCCGGTGGTGCAACTGCCCTCGGCATCGCGCCAGGGCTCGCGGGCGGAGCATATCCATCATGCATGTTGTTCACAAGCGTAATCAGATACAGTCCGAGGCGACGCGGCCGCATGCGACTGCGCCGCGGGACAAGGAGTGCCGGCGATGGGTGGTCCACTCGAGGGAATTCGTGTCGTCGACGTCACAGAGGGCGCCCAGGGCCCGTGGGCCGGGGCCTTGCTCGGCGACCTCGGCGCGGACGTCATCAAGATCGAACGTCCGCAGGGCGAGATGACCCGGCACTCGGGCGCGCCGAAGAAGAACGGCATCCCCCTCTATCACGCCGGGATGAACCACGGAAAGCGCAACATCGTCCTCGACGCGAAGACCGAGGAGGGGCGCGAGACGATGCTCGCGCTGGTCCGCCGTGCGGACGTCTTCCTCGAGAACTGGCGCCGCGGCGTCGCCTCTCGCATCGGCTTCGACTACGAGACGCTTTCGACGATCAACCCCCGGCTCATCTACGCCTCGGCCAGCGGATTCGGCGAGCACGGCCGGTACAGCCACAAGGCGGCCGTGGACAACGTGTCGCAGGCGATGGGCGGCTACGTCTCGATCAACGGCGTGCGCGGCGGCACACCGGAGAAGCCGCGGTTCATCGTCATCGACTTCACGTCGCCGCTGACCATCGCCCAGGCGATCTTGATGGCGCTGTACACGCGCGAGGACACCGGCCGCGGCTCGCACGTCGGCACGTCCCAGTTGTCGACGATGGTCTCCGTGGGCCAGGTGCGCGCCACCGAGTACTTCATGCGCGACGAGGTGCCGGAGCCGTGGGGCAGCGCGACGCCGTTCATCGTCCCCTCGCAGGCGTTCCGGACGGCGGACAAGTACATCGCCGTGGAATGTCCGGACGAGGCGTCGTGGCGCGCGCTCTGCGGCGCCCTCGACCTCCCCGCGCTCGCCGATGACGAGCGCTTCCGCACGAACGCGCTGCGCGTCGAGCACCGCGACGCGCTCGAGCCCATCCTCGCGCGCGCCTTCGTGCGCTTCGAGGGCGACCGCTGGATCGCGCGACTCACGGACGCCGGCGTCCCCTGCAGCACCTTCACGTGGGACATCGAGGACCTCTACTCGGATCCGCAGGTCGTCGCGAACAACCTCCTCGAGATCCACACGCACCCGGACATCGGGTGGGTCCGCACGAACGCAGTGCCGTGGAAGCTGAGCGAGACGCCCGCGCACTACGGCACGCTCTCCGGCGCGATGGACGAGAGCCATGATTCCGTCATGGCGGAGTTGCGCGCCGAAGAGTTGACCCGGTAACGCGGCGCGGAGGCGACGAACATGACAGGCGCATTGGCGGGGCTCCGCGTGATCGATCTCACCCAGGGCGACGGTGCCCCCTTCTGCACGATGCAGCTCGGCGATGCCGGCGCCGACGTGATCAAGATCGAACCGCCGGGCGGCGACTGGGCGCGCCACCTCGGTCCACCGTTCGACCACGAGGACGGGTCGATGTACATGGGCATGAACCGCAACAAGCGGAGCGTGGTTATCGACATCGAGCAGCCCGAAGGCGCTGCGCTCGTGCGCGACCTCATCCGCGGGGCGGACATCCTCGTGCACTCGTTCCCGAAGGCCGCGGACGCGGCCCGTCTGGGCCTCGACTACGCGACCGTCTCGCGCGACAACCCGGGGCTGATCTACTGCGACATCTCCACGCTGGAACGGTCGGGACCAGAGGCCGATCGGCCCGCGACCGACTTCACGCTGCAGGCGCGCGCCGGCATCCAGCGGTTCGTGGGACGCCGCGGCGAGGAGCCCGTGCGCTTCGGGTCGAACTACGTGGGCGTCACCGCCTCGATGTACGCGATGCAGGCAATCCTCGCCGCGCTCTACTGGCGCAAGAAGAGCGGGCGCGGGCAGCAGGTGGAAACCTCGTATCTGCGCGCGATCCTGGCCACGCAACAGAACTACATCACCTCATGGAGCGACCCCGAGACGATCGACGGGGGCGGACACTACAACAACCACCTCGACGAGCCGGCGTACGGCATCGCGACCAAGGACCGGGCGATCGAGATGGGCTTCGCCTACGCGACCGATCCCGACGCGCCGCAGCACCTGATGGAGTGGCTCGGCATCTTCGGCGAGGTCCTCGCGGACCACCCGCAACTCGCCGGCCGGCGGATCGGCGGGCGTGGCGACCAGACGCTGGTCTGGCCGTATCTGCAGCGCGCGTTCAAGGAGCGCACGTACGCGGAGCTCTCCGAGAAGCTCGAGGAGCTCGGCATGCTCTTTGCGCCGATGCACGACTACCAGAGCCTGTTCTCTGACCCGGGCATCCTCGAGACCGGCGCGCTCTCGACCGTCACGCACCCGGTGCGCGGCGTCGTGCGTGAGGTGAGCCCACCGTGGACCTCGAACGAGACCACGGCATCGGTGCGCCTTGCCCCGCCGCTGCTCGGCGAGCATACGACCGAGGTCCTGACCGAACTCGGCCTCGACGCCGCGCGCATCGAGGCTCTGCAGACCTCGGGGATCGTGAACCGAGGCGCGCGCTAGCCGCCGTATCGACAGGCACGCTGAGTAGAAAGGCCGACCGCCATGCCCGACCGCACGCAGATCGTCAACATGCACGCCCACCTCTGCCGCGATCCGCAGCAGGAGAAGCAGGTCTTCCCGATTCGCGGCCTACCCGATGACTGGTACCGCGCGAACCCGGAGCGTCAGATCGCGTGGATGGACCTCAACGGCATCACCCACACCGTGCTGATGAACGTGATGAACACGAATTCCATGACGGAGTCTCGCCTGCGGCGCGCGCGCACCCAGGGCGCGACCGACGCCGAGATCGCGCGGGCGCGCGTCGACCTCGCCGAGGAGATGCGCCAGCGGATCCGCGAGATGAACGATTGGTCGCTGGAGGCGCAGGCGAAGGAGCCTCGCTACCGCACCTACGTCTCCATCGACCCCACGCTGTTCGGTGAGGAGACGATCGAGGAACTCGAGCGCTGCATCAAACTCGGAGCAACGGGTCTCAAGCTTCACCCCAGCATCAACCGCCACTTCCCGGACCACCGGTCGATGATGCCGGTGTACGAGCGGTGCCAGGAACTTGGCCTCGGCATCCTGACGGACAGCAACGGGCACGCAAGCGAAGACGGTGTTGCGTACGGCGCACCTCTCGGGTGGCGGCCCGTCCTGCAGCAGTTCCCGCACCTGCGCTTCATCATGGCCCACCTCGGCGACGACATGTGGGACGACCGCGTCGACATGGCGCGGGAGTTCGGAGACAACCTCAAGTTCGACTTCTCCCACGGGCTGGTCGACGACCACCACCCGGCCGGTGGACACCACTGCATGCCGACCACGCAGGCCGTCCGCGTCTTCCGCAAGGTCGGCGTGGAACGGATTATGTACGGTTCCGACGGTCGCCCCGGCAGCGACGGCGAAGACCTCTACGGCGCGCGTCAGATCCTCTCGCTCCCCTTCACGGACGCCGAGAAAGACCAGATCCTGCGCACCAACGCAATGGAGTTCTTCAACTTGAAGTAGCAGTGGGCACCGGCGACGAGCCTGGGGACGCCCCGGGCTCACGCCTGGGGCGTGCGGTGCGCTAGTGTCTCCCACGGCAGGCGAGCGCGCAGGACGTGGGCGCACAGCACAGGCGGAGGTCGAGATGGCAGCAGCATTCAACCTGAAGGACCAGGCCGTTGTGGTCGGCGTCGGCGTGAGCGAGTTCGGGCGCGTCGTCGACAAGAGTCCCGCGATGCTGCAGGTGACCGCGTTCCGCAACGCCCTCGCAGACGCCGGACTCCAGCGCGACGACATCGACGGGTTCGTCACGGCGCACGGCGCGCCGAACGGCATGGACTACGACGAGTTCGCCCACCACACCGGCATGAATCTGCGCTGGGCGAACCAGAGCTGGAGCCACGGACGCTGGGGCTCCACGAGCCTCGCCCAGGCTGCGGCCGCGGTCAGCACCGGCATGGCGAACTACGTCGCGATCTGCAACACCACGCTGAGCGGCCACGGATACGCGCGCCACTTCGAGTCGGGCCGCCAGGGACGCGGGCACGCCGAGGGCCTCCGCGACTTCACGGGCGGTCACGGCGAGAGCAACATCGTCGGCCTCGACACCCCGGGCGCCGCGACGTCGCTAGTCGCGCGCGAGTACATGAGCCGCTACGGCGCCACCAGCGAGGAGCTCGGCACCGTCGCCGTGACCTTCCGCAAGCACGCGAACCTCAACCCGCAGGCCATCATGCACAGCAGGCCGATGACGCTGGACGACTACATGGAGTCGCGCTTCATCACCCCGCCCTTCCGCCTGTTCGACTACTGCCTGGTCAACGAGGGCTCCACGTGCCTCATCGTGACCACCCCGGACCGCGCGCGCGATCTGAAGCAGACGCCGGTCAACATCAGCGGCCTGCAGGGCGTGCAGACCAGCCGCGACTCCTCGAATCCGTACGCCCGGCCCGGCCTGCCGCTGAAGTTCCAGAGCGAATTCGACTACGTCGCGCCGCCCCAGCCTGTCTACGACATGGCGGACGTGAAGCAGGGCGACATCGACGGCCTCTACGTGTACGACTCGTTCAGCACGAACCTGTGGATGGTGCTCGAGCGCTACGGCTTCTGCAAAGCCGGCGAGGCGCACGCCTTCATTCAGGACGGCCGCATCGCGCTGGGCGGCGAGCTGCCCGTGAACACGAACGGCGGCCTCATGTCGGAGGGCCACTACTCCGGCTACAACCACATGATCGAGATGGTGCGCCAGCTCCGCGGCGAATGCGGGCCGCGCCAGATCGCGGGCGCCGAAGTGCTCCAATGGGCGACCGGCTTCGGCGACTCGGCGATCATGACGAAGGCTCGCTAGCCGACGGTCCACTGAATCGGCGTCGCACACACTCTGGTTAAGACCGACTCACGCGGTGAGACCGCGGTTCCCGCCGGGGCGAGACCCGACTGACACCGGCCTCGTTCCAACCCGGGCCGGCGCCACCTGCTCCATCAGCGCGAGCACATCAGGGGAACCCACAGCGATCCTCGAGGCGATGCGCCGATCGCCGTCCACCAGCACGGCAGCCGGCGTGCCGGTCACACCGAATGCGCGCGCCGTCCGGTTGGCCGCGTCGAGCAGGATCGGCGTGTCGAGGTCAATCTCCTCGTGGTCCTCGACACGACCAGAAGAGACGACGACCAGCGCGGGCCTCGCCGCGCGACCGGCGTGAGCACGCAGGGCCGGCAGCAACCCGCGCGAGAACGGACAGTCCGGGCTCCAGAACACGAGCAGCGAGGCATCGCCGCGACGGATATCGACTCCGGTGCGCCCGACGTTGTGGCGAGGCAGCCTCGGCGCACGCCATCCGACCGGCGTTGCCGGAAGTTCTCGGGCCCGCGAGCGGCCACCGAGCCACGCCCCGCCCGCCCCGATCGCCAGCGCGAGGGCCGCTGCGGCGACGCTCCGGCCCGGGTCGGCCGGCCACGGGCCCACCGCGCCGAGCGAGAGCACGGCGAGCGCCATCATCACCACGTTGCGCGCGATTGACGCTCCGAGAGATTCCAACCCAGGCGGCACGAGCGTGCCGAAACAGGCACAGAGTGACCGCCGCCCGCGAACGCCGTTGGCAGCGACCACGACCGTGAACGCCTCGAGTAGAGCGAGCGCCGCCACTGCGGCCCGTGGGGCCGACGAGGGCAGCACGAGCGCGAGAGCAATCGCGCCCTCGACGATCGGGAGGACGCGAGCGACGGTCCGCACCGCCGTATGCGGCACACCGAGGTCGCGGGCGGCGCGCCGAGTGCCCTGCGGGTCCCGCACCTTCGCGACCGCCGCGAGCCCGAAGAGCACCGCGAGGATCAGACGCGCCACGGTCGAGATCGCGACCGTCACGGCAGGATCACCGGCAGCTCGGGTTCGGTACGTCGGCCGATTCGGTGCCCTTGATCGAACACGTCACGGACTGCCCCTGCTGATTTGTCACCACGACAGTCATGGTGACCGCGTGATCCGGGCTCGCGTGCGCGCAGCGGTCGGGAGGCTCGCTCGAGTGGCTCCACGCCACCGACGTCCCGCTCTGCGTCCACTTCGCTACCGGCGTGCCACACGCCTCGCTCGCCACGTCCGGCGTCAGCGTCCACGTGTACTTGAGTGCTCCACCCGCGGGATCCTTGGCGGTGATCGACCAGGTGGTAACCGGCGTCACGAAGACCTTGCGCAGGTCGGACACCACGGGCGCGCCCGCAGGTGGCGCGGCACCACCGGAGACCGGACGTTCGCCCGGGGCCGCGCTGAACCCCCCGCGGAGGAATACCCCGCCGATCACCAACAGCGCACCGAGGACGACCGTCGCGACCAGCACCCACCACTGCTGCAGCATCCAGCTCCACCAGTTGACCGCGTTGAACGGGCCCGGAAACGGCGTCGTGAAGTGCTCTTCGTCCGGCGACGGCGCGCAGGGCTTCGGTGGGGTGCGCTCGACCGCGATCGCCATCCGCTCGAGTTCCTCGGGTGCGTCGTACGTCCCGACGAGTTCCCAGCCCTCCGAGATCTTCTCGGCGTCCTCCTGCTTCATGATCTCGGCCGTGCCGACGAACGCCGCCACGGCCACCCCGCTGATGACGGCCGCGGGCACCACGACCTGCGCCGCAAACGTCACGGCGGTACCGGTGGCGCTCAACACCGTCCCCGTCGCCCCGACGACCGCCGCACTCGCATCCGCGGTCGCGATCACGGCTGTGCCAACGACGCCAGTGCCCTCGGCGATCGGAATGCCAGTGCCGGCAGCCGTCGCCATGGTCCCGCCGAGCGTCTGCAGCGCCCCGCCCGAGCCCAGCACTGCCGCGGTCGCGCCGGCCTTGCCGGGCGGCGTCCATGAGGGCTGGTTCAGCCCCACCCGCGATCCGTCGCGCACGTTGTCACCGAACGAGTTCAGGAGGTCGCCGGCGGCCTTGTTCACGTCGTTGACGAACTCGTTGTAGATCTCGAGTGTCTTGTTCACGGCCCAGTACTCCACCCAGCGCTTCCGAATGAAGTGGCGGGTGACGTACGTGCTGATCTCGAATTCCTGTTCCTCCCAGCACATGCCGTTCTTCTGGTGCCGAATCGGCATGCTCTTGCTGTTCTTCACGGTGCGGCGCTTCGCCACCGTGGGGACCTCGTCGTCCTGGAACTTATTGAACTCGCGCTTCTCGACGACGTAGTCCTTCTTGATCCAGGTCGAGGGATGCAGCAATTCGCGTTCGCCGCTGTCGCCTGCGGCGTACGAGGACACGTCGATCGCGCCCGGGCTTCTCGTCGGGTCAGTGAATGGCTCGCCCATGTCACGCTCCTCGTGCAGGCGTCGGGAGGTCGCACCAGCGGGCGACGCTGCGGCGTCGCCCGCACTCTAGCGCGACCGGACAGAGCATGACACGGCTCCCCCGCACGCTCGGCGAGATACGACGCTGCCCGAGGGGGCGCGGTCTCTACCGAGCACCGGCTCGGCAACACTGCGGGACTGGTGACCGCACCGCTGAGGTCAGTCGGCTCCGACGGGGCGCCTCGCGCTCGTCCTGCGGACGCTCCGGGCGTGCGCTAGCGCCACGCGCCTTCCTCTGCGCGCACCTTGCGCCACTCGCGCAGGGGCAGCGAGCCGTCCTTCGAGAACACGTCTCGGTAGGCCTCGCGAAACACGCGCGCCACGTACTTGCGCTGCTCGGCCGTGAGCCGGCGAGACAACGTCCCGTCACGCTTGCGCCACTTGAGGATCACAGAATCGTCAGGACAGACCAGCACATCCACCCACGTGCACAGCCGCTGGTACTGCGTGTTGAGCAGGATGTACGCACCCCGCTCGAGGTGGCTCGGGTAATACTTCGGCTTCACGGGAAACGCGTCGCAGGGTGACGGACGACGAGATTGCCAGAGTCCGCAGCGCGTCGTCCCGTCTGGATGATGCTGGAGCGCCTCGCAGCGGAACGCGGGCGGGCGGTCGTTGTTCGCATCCGCCGGTCGCCATGCCCTCGCCACCCCAGAGGGCGTCAACGGAATGATCAGCGGCTGCCCGCCGTTCATCGAACGCCACTGATGCTGCGGAATGCCCCCGAACGTGTACTGGCGAAGTGGAAAGCCGATCAGGTCGGCCTCCTCAGATCCGCAGCACTGCCCGCAGAGGTTGCACTCAAGCGACTGCGCCTCAGCGAGCGTCATGTACCGGGTGCCCGGCGGCGGATCGAAATCGCCGTCTGGGGAGTAGTCGTATATCTCGGGATCGCGACGGTCCCGCGCGTTGGACAACTGCCGCAGCGTGCGGTTCAGGGTCATGGACATCTCCCGACGAGCGCGAATGAGTGATTGTGCACAGCCCTCGCCACACTGTCACGCGGGCAGCCGTCTCGCGCACGGGCGCGGGACTCGAAGTCCCAGCGTCTCGCGGTCGGAACACGACTCCATCTCCCGCGACTGCATCGCTCCGGCCAGCCGCCGCCACCGCCCTAGACGTACGAACCACATCCGTGATACAGCGCGGTATGACCGACGGGCGCGGACCCGCGGCCTTCGCTGCGCGTCAGACGTGCAGGTAACGGAGGCACAACAGGTCGGCGCGGACGGCAGAGGCCCGACAGCGTAAGGCTGACGACCAACACCGTCCGCGAGAACGAATGCAAATTGCCCAGGCGCCGGAGGAAACATGGTTCTCGAAGGTTTGAAGGTCATCGAGCTGGGAGACGGTTTCTCCGTGCCCTTCAGCGGGCTGCAATTTGCAGACGCTGGCGCCGAGGTAATCAAGGTGGAGTCTCCCGAGGGCGATCGGACCAGAGGGATCGGCCCGTACACGGACGGTGTCAGCCATCTCTTCCTCTCCCTCAACCGAGGCAAGAAGAGCGTCGTGCTCGACCTCAAGACGGACCAGGGGCGAGCAGCCGCGAAGCAACTGATCAGCCGCGCCGACGTCGTCCTCACGCACTTTCCTCCCGGCATCGCCGAGGCGTACGGACTGGACTACGACAGCGTCCGGGAATCCAACCCGCGCCTGATCTACGCCTCGATGTCCGACTTCGGCAGCCACGGGCCGCTCGCTGATCGGACGGGGTCGGAGTTGTCAGCACAGGCCTTCTCCGGCATCTGGCGCTACCTCGGCGACATGACCAGCCGCGAGGCGAGAGCCGCCCTTGTCGAGCCCATCCGATCCGGCAGCTACGTCGGCAGTGCGTGGGCCGGCAGCTACCTCTTCCAGGCGGTGCTCGCCGCGCTCCTCGCCCGGACGAAGCTCGGCGTCGGACAGAAGGTGGAGGCCTCACTCGTCGGCGCCGTCGTCGCGATGATGTGCAACACCTGGCCCGTGATGAGCAACCCCGACAAGTGGATCGGGTTCGAGATCATCGGCCCGATGGACGAGGCAGATTCTGGCTCCCTCGCGAAGGACGGCCGGATCAACGGCATGATCCGGCCGAACAGGCGGGCCAACAACGCCGAGCAGATCGCGAAGTTCTATCGCGACATCGGTCTGGATCCCGACGACCCTCGACTGAACCCCCAGTCTGGCCTCAGGTTCGTCAGGGGCGAGCCGGGCTACGAGCTGATCAGCAGCGCCTACCAGAAGTTCACGCGCGCCGAGCTGTCGAGGATGATCAACGAGGAGGTCGGCACCCAGGCCGCCCCCGTGCACACCTACTCGGAGTTCCTCGGCCACCCGCAGACGCAGTACATGAAGGTGGCGATCGAGGTCGAGCACCCGAATGGCGGGAAGTTCGAGACCTTGAAGGCGCCGTGGGTGCTGAAGAGCACCCCGATCGTCCCCGCAGGCCGACCGCCGCTCCTCGGCGAGCACACGGCCGAAGAGCTCCGCAAGGTCGGCTTCGCCGACGGGCAGCCCACGAGCGCCGGCAACGCCGCCCCGGGCCCCGAGAAGATCGCGCCCGTCGTCCGGCCGAACAACGAGCCGGTCGGCGCGACCACGGATGGCCCCGGCCCCCTGCAAGGCATCAAGATCGTGGACTTCTCGATGTTCGAGGTCGGCCCGTACTCGGGGTCGATCCTGGGGCAGCTTGGCGCGCACGTGATCAAGGTCGAGTCCACGGCCGGCGACTCGATCCTGATGCGGGAACCCACCCAGAACGGGGTCCCCACCCCGTACATCGGCTTCAACCAGGGGAAGAGCCAGACCGCCGGGCTGGACCTCAAGAATCCTGCCGACTGGGAGGTCGCCGTCGCCATCATCAAGGAGGCGGACGTCCTGATCGAGAACTTCCGGCCCGGCGTCGCGGAGCGGCTCGGAATCGGCTACGAGGCCATGTCCAAGCTCAATCCGAGGCTGGTCTACTGCTCGTCATCGGGGTACGGCCAGGAAGGCCCGATTGGGTTCTACGGCTGCGCCGACGGCTTCGCGGCGGCCTTCACCGGCTACTACTCGGTCAGTGGGCCAAAGGGAGGCGTCGCCGAGAAGCTCCGGGTCTCGACGCAGGACGCCACGACCTCGCTGTCGATCGTCTCCGGCGCCCTGCTCGGCCTGCACGCGCGGGCCGTGACCGGGCAGGGGCAGTGGATGCAGACCTCCATGCTCGAGGCGATTTCGTTCATCCAGACCCACCGCTTCGCGGAGTACTTCTCCACGAAGGTTGATCCGGCTGGATGGGGAAGCGCGCTGCCGAACGTCGTGCCTGACCAGGCCTTCAAGACGCACGACAGCTATCTGGCGGTGAGCGCGACGAGTCAGGAGGAATGGCGGAACCTGTGCGACGCCCTCGACATGTCGTCGATGGCCTCTGACCCGAAGTTCGCAACGAACGACGACCGCGTGGCGCACCGCGATGAGCTGGTGCAGCTCCTGAGCGAGAAGTTCGAGGCGTTCCCGTCCTGGTGGTGGTCGCTGAAGCTGCACAAGCACGGCGTGCCGTGCGGGAGGTACATCCCCCTGGAGGAGGCCTTCTATAACGAACAGCTCAGGGAGAACAAGTACATCGTGGACGTGGATCTGCCGGTCGCAGGGAAGCTCAGCCTCGGCGGCCCTCCGTTTCAGTTCAGCAAGACGCCCGCGAAGATCGTCCGACCTTCGATTGGCGTCATTCCGACGCCGAGTTTCAACCCCGTGCACGGTCCCCTGGACCCGGACAAGTACCCCAACGGATACCCGGGCGAGCACACCGCCCTGCTGAAGGAGCGATACCACAAGGGGATGCCGCTGTTCGCCATGTGAGACGGAGCGCCGCACCGCTGGCTCCGACCGCGCGCCGGCGACCCGGCCGCCAGCGGATCGCGATCCACCGTGCGACGCCGAGCACACGCGAAGAGGCCCGCCATCTGGCGGGCCTCTCTTGATCCGGCGATACGCCACGGACGGCTCGAGGCCCCCGAGTCCGCTGCTCTTGAGGTCTGAGCGCCCTCGCCGTGTCAGCCCGCAGGTGCCTGCCTGGCGCGTGCGATCGCCTCGTCATGTTGCTGACGCAAGACCTGCGCGCTCGCTACGGCATCTCGGTGGGACGCCTCGAGGCCAACGAGTGCGCCCTGGAAGTGCGGCATGACGTAGCGCGCGAGTAGCTCATAGCTCTTGCGCACGGCTTCGCGGTCCGCCCATTCGACCGCCTGGATCATCAGGCCACCGAAGCCGCCGCTCCGCTCCATCATCATCTCAATGAACTCGATGAGATCGTCTGGCGTGCCGACGCACCATGACCCACGCCGCACCATCTCGGGCAGAATCTCGTCCGGCGTCAGTTCGGGAGCGGGGTCGTCGTGCCCGAGCGTCTCGGTGAAGTAGCCGCGCTGGTACTGGCCGGCCTTCACGCGCGTCTGTGCGAACGCCTCTTCGCGTGTTTCGGCCAGATGGCAGTGGATCACGATGCGCCACTCGTTGCGATCCATCGTTTGACCATGTTCTGCCGCCGACTCCTCGGCGATGGCCCAGAATTCCTGAAGCGCTGACTCTCGCTTCTCCCCCCGCGGCAGCGCGAGTGTGAGCACTGACGCGCCATGCTTGCCTGCGAGCCGCATCCCCGCCGGCGACTGAACGGCGGCGACGGCAATGAGCGGGTGCGGCGCCGTGTACGGCCGGAGTTGCAGACGGGCGTCGCGCAGGACGAACCAGTCCGTCTCGACGGTGATCGGATCGACCTCCGTGAAGAGTCGCAGGATGACGTCTAGCGCCTCCTCCATGCGCGGACGCTGCGTGACCGCCTCGATCCCAAGCATCGCGGCGTCAGACGACAGGGCACCCGGGCCGACGCCGAACATGACTCGCCCCCGTGTCAGGTGGTCGAGCAGCACGATGCGGTCCGCCAGAATCAGCGGGTGGTGATACGGCAGCGACACGACGCCCGTCCCGAGCCTGATGTGCCTTGTGCGCTCCGCGGCGACTGCAATGAACACCTCAGGGGAGGCGATCAGCTCCCACCCTGCGCTGTGGTGTTCGCCCACCCACGCTTCGTCGTAGCCCAACTGGTCGAGCCATTCGATCAGCTCAAGGTCACGATGGATCGCCAGCGTCGGGTTTTCGCCGAGCGCGTGGAAAGGTGCAAGGAAGATGCCGAATTTCATACGTGTGGTTTGAGGCAAGGCGGGATCCCAATCTCTCGACAACTCGGGCTCGGCCGCAACCGACGTGCTCCCGAAATGGTGCCTGGTCCGCGCGGACCATCTGCCGCGGTTGCCCCATCGCCGACTGGCTCGCGACTCAGGTCGACCGCTCGGGGCCGAGGGCCCGCGGATCTGAGCACTAGCTGAACTCGAAGCCCTCGTACCCCTTAGCGGCGACCTCGTCGCAGATCGCCCGATAGCGTGCCAGCCCCCCCGGATAGGGCATGAAGACGCGCGGCTTGCCCGGGATATTGGCGCCCAGGTACCAGGAGTGGTGCGCCTCGGGAAAGAGCGTTGCGGCGGCGGTCTCGTTCACGTGCTCCACCCAGCGGTCGGTCGACTCGGGCAGTGCCTCGACACGCTCGATGCCACGTTCCCTCATGTACGCGATGCAGTCGGTGATCCACTCAACGTGCTGCTCGATCGCCACAGGCATGTTGCAGAGGACCGACGGACTCCCCGGGCCGGTCACCGTGAACATGTTCGGGAAACCCGTCACCTGGAGCCCGAGGTAGTTCCGCGGTCCCGCCTCCCACGCTTCGGTGAGGGTGAGCCCGTCTCGACCGCGAATTCCCATGCGCGTGAGTGTGCCGGTCATCGCATCGAAGCCCGTGGCAAACACGATTACATCGACGGGGTACTCCGCGCCGCTGCGCAGGCGGATTCCGGCGGGCGTGATCGATTCGATGGGATCCGCATGGACGTCCACGAGGGCCACGTTGTCCCGATTGAACGTCTCGAAGTAGTCCGTATCGATCGGCGGGCGCTTGGCGGCGTACGGATGGTCGATCTTGGCGAGTATCTCGGCAGTACCAGCGTCGTTCACGATCTCGCGGATCTTGTTCATCAGGAACTCGGCAGCCGTGTCGTTGGCCTTCCGGTCGGTGAGGAGGTCACGGAACGCGGCGCGAAATCGCAGCCCACCCGTTTCCCATGCGGCCTCATAGATCCCAAGGCGCTCTTCTGGCGACACGTCGAACACGGAGCGGTCCGCGATCGTGAACGGATGACCGTTCGTCGTGCTCCGCATGATCCGCCGGATCTCGTCGAAGTTGTCCTTCACATACTGGCGAAACTCGGGCGTCAACGGCCCGTTCCTGGCGGGCACGCTGTAGTTCGGCGTGCGCTGGAACACCGTGAGGTGGCTCGCTGACTCGGCGATGACCGGAGCCGCCTGGATGCCGGTGGAGCCCGTCCCGATCTGCGCGACACGCTTGCCGGAGAAATCGACGCCCTCGTGCGGCCAGAGACCGGTGTGGTACCAGGCGCCGGCGAAACTCTCCAGTCCGGGAATCGCGGGCACATTGGCGGTCGAGAGGCACCCGACTGCCGTGATCAGATACCTGGCGGTGAACCGATCGCCTGCCTCGCTGGTCACGTGCCAGACGTTGCGCGCCTCGTCATACTCGGCGGCAGCCACTCTGGTGTTGAAGCGAATGTCGCGCTTCAGGTCGAGCCGATCGGCCACGAAGTTGAGATAGCGCATGATTTCCGGCTGGCCGGGATACCGCTCTGACCACTCCCAGTCCTGCAAGAGCTCCTCAGAGAACGAGTAGCAGTAGGAATGGCTCTCAGAATCGCAGCGGGCACCCGGATAGCGGTTCCAGTACCAGGTACCGCCCACACCGTCGGCTGCCTCCAGCACCTGCACCGACAGGCCGAGTCGATCCCTCAGTGCGTGGAGCTGATAGAGACCTGAGAACCCTGCGCCGACGATCACGGCGTCGAGCACGCCGGTCGTTTCGGTATCGCCTCCTGAGGCCGTCGTCGCGATGCTGTTCATCGGTCGCCCCCGCACGTGATGTCCCGACTTGGCGGCGGTGACCGCCGCGCTCGGACGGTATCACGACGGCCGCGGCACTCAAGCGAGCACGGCTGAGCCGCGCTGACATCCATGCGTCCGTTCGCCTCGGCGAGGCCGCACGCGGGAGGGTGTACGTGACCGCGCGTGCAGCGGAGGGCGACGGCTGCAAGCGGCCCAAGGCGACCCCACCGGGACACACCCGGGTCGTCACTCGTGCGCGTCTCAGCGGCGCGCGGCGAGGTCTTCGAGAATCAGCTCGCTCGCTCGCTCCGCGATCATCATCGTCGGCGTGTTCGTGTTGCCGGAGGTCAGCGTGGGCATGACCGAGGCGTCCACCACACGGAGACCCTGAACGCCGCGGACCCGCAGGCGGGCGTCGACGACGGCCATCGGGTCGGTGTCGGGGCCCATCTTGCAGGTGCCCACCGGATGAAAGATCGTCGCGCCGATATCGCCCGCGGCGCGGGCGAGTTCCTCGTCCGTCTGGTACGAAGCGCCCGGCAGGTACTCCTCGGGCGCGAACGGCCGCATCGCCGGTGCGGCCATGATGCGGCGCGTCAGGCGCAGGGCATCCGCCGCGACGAGGCGGTCATCCTCATCGTCCAGGTAGTTCGGCGCGATGCTGGGCGCATCGTGCGCGTCACTCGTCGCGATGCGCACCCACCCACGCGAACGCGGCTGCAGGTTGCATACGGATGCGGTGAATGCCGGGAACGTGTGCAGCGGCGAACCGAACTTGTCGAGCGAGAGCGGCTGGATGTGGTACTCGAGGTTCGCGCGTGTCCTGGACGGATCGGAGCGGGTGAACGCGCCGAGCTGGGATGGCGCCATCGTCAGCGGGCCACGACGCGTAAACGCGTACTGCAGCGCCATCTCGATGCGGCCCGTCGGGCGGTGGTACCACTCGTTCAGGGTGCGCACGTTCTGGACCTTGTAGATCGTCCGCAGTTGCAGATGGTCCTGCAGATTCTCGCCGACGCCCGGGAGATCGACCGCCACCGGCACGCCGCGGTCACGCAACAACGAGGCCGGCCCAACGCCTGACAACTGCAGGATCTGCGGCGAACCGATCGATCCTGCCGACAGGATGGTCTCGACACGCGACTGCGCCGAGCGCTGAACGGCGCCTTCAAGAAACTCGATACCACTGATCCGCGTTCCCTCGAACGTGAGTCGCTGCACGAGCGCGCCGGTCACAACGGTGAGGTTCGGGCGTTGCATCGCCGGGCGAAGAAACGCCTTCGACGCACTCCAGCGAACACCGTTGCGCTGGTTCACCTCGAAGTAGCCGCAGCCCTCGTTGTCGCCGCGATTGAAGTCATCGGTTTCAGGGATGCCGGACTGCTTCGCCGCCTCGCGGAAGGACTCGAGGAGCTTCCACTTGAGGCGCTGCCGCTCCACCCGCCACTCGCCGCCCTCGCCGTGGAACTCGTCGGCGCCGAGGTGATAGTCCTCGAAGCGTTTGAAGATCGGCAGCACATCGTCCCAGCCCCAGCCTGGATTGCCGAGGCCTGCCCAGCCGTCGTAGTCCTCGCGCTGTCCGCGAATACAGAGCATCGCGTTAATTGACGAACTGCCGCCGAGCACCCGTCCCCGCGCGTAGCCGATCGCGCGCCCGTTCAGGCCGGGTTCCTCCCGCGTCGTATAGCACCAGTCGGTGCGCGGATTCCCGATGCAGTACAGGTACCCGACGGGAATGTGAATCCAGATCCAGTTGTCTTTACCGCCCGCCTCGAGCAGCAGCACGCGCACCTTTGGATCGCGCGTCAGCCGGTTCGCGAGGACGCATCCGGCGCTGCCCGCGCCGACGATGATGTAGTCAAAGGTGCCCAGAGACTGCATGGGGGCCCCGATCTGCGCCACGATGGGATGCCACATCCTAAGAGGTTGGAGCATTGGAAGGGGCCCTGGAGTGCTCGGACTCCCTGGGGCATCAGGAGCACCGCCCGGACCGCTCTCAGCGCCAGCGCGTGAGCCGTGCGACCCCGATGGGACTCGGAGCACCCGAGGCATCTGCTGCAGGATCATCAGAGGGTCGCCAACTCGGGCCGTCGATCGGTATGATGTGCGCGAATCCGGAGCGACGCGGGAGTAGCTCAGTTGGCAGAGCATCTGCTTCCCAAGCAGAGGGTCGCCGGTTCGAATCCGGTCTCCCGCTCCAAACCACGAATCCCTTGCAAATAAAGGGGTTCCGGTACTTGAGAACGTACGTTCTACGAAGTACAGTGGTCCTGGAGCAGATAACTGACCTCTGCTCGGGAGCTCACCGTGCAGATCCAGAACCGCGTTCAGGAGCAGTCTGAGACAGATTCGCTCGCAAATTTCCGCTCTCTTGCGGAATCGTTCCGGCGCACACTTCTCGCCGAGAACAAGTCTCCTCGCACCGTCGCCACGTACACCGAATCGCTGAAGGCGTTCGGGAGCTTCGTCGCGTCGCAGGGCATGCCCAGCGACCCGGCGCACGTCAGGCGTGAACACGTCGAGGCGTTCATCTCGTATCTGCTCGAACGGTACAAGCCTGCGACGGCCAGCAACCGCTACCGAGGGCTTCAGGCGTTCTTCCGCTGGTGTGTCGAGGAAGGGGAGCTGAAGGCGTCGCCGATGGCGAAGATGAGCCCGCCGCACGTCCCTGAGACCCCGCCCGATGTGCTGAGTGATGCGGAACTCACGCGACTCCTGCGGGCTTGTGCCGGTGAGGGCTTCGAGGAACGACGCGACACCGCCATCATCCGGCTGTTCATCGACACGGGTTGTCGCCTGTCCGAAGTGACCGGCCTCAACGTCGAGGATGTGGACTTCGAGCAGAACGTGATCGTGGTGCTGGGCAAGGGACGGCGGCCGCGTGCGTGTCCCTTCGGTCGCAAGACGGCACGTGCACTCGACCGCTACCTCCGCAAGCGTTCGCAGCAACGCCTCGCAAGCGCGAAGGAATTCTGGCTCGGGCACGCGGGACCGATGACGAGTTGGGGCATCGCCGATGTGATCCGACGGCGGGCAATCGTCGCAGGCGTGGAGGGTGTGCACCCGCACCGCTTCCGTCACACCTACGCGCATCAATGGCTCGCGTCCGGTGGCAACGAGGGCGACCTGATGCGGCTCGCGGGGTGGCGCTCGCGCACGATGCTTTCTCGCTATGGGGCGAGTGCTGCGGATGAGCGAGCAAGGGCGGCGTACACGATGCGGTCGCCAGGCGATCGGCTCTGAACGTGACCGACGACGCTGCGTTCGAGCGGTACCACGTCCTGTTGTTCCGACGACAGCCGCTCACGCTGCCATTGGTCGGACAGGTGGGGCTGCCTGGGGCCTACCCGGTCTTCAGCGTGTGGCCCATCGAGGGCATCAGTTCGGACGCGCGAGTTGGGCGCTGGCGGCACTTCGAGGGCGATGTGCTGCGCGCCCACTTCGGCAAGCGTTGGCCGAAGGTGCTGGCGGACGAGCTCACCCCGGAGCGGCAGGCGTATCTCCGCATCGACGGCGAGGACGCCTCGGGCCAGCGGTATCGGCTCCCGCGTGTCGTCGTAGTCGAGTCGGCAGCGACCGAGGTTCCCGCGCGTCGTGGCGGGCGGCGCGCAGGGTCAGGTATGGGCGTCCTCGTGCGTCACCTTCGCGAGGTCGAGGGCATCGAGGACTACCACGCCATCCTCGCGCTCTGCGAGCGCAGCGGCCTCGCGTGGGTGCACGAGGCGTTGGAGGCATCGGGGGCGCTGCCGAGTGACCGCGTAGCGATGCTGAGGAAGGCGTTCAGCAACGGGAAGCGGACGCATCAGGTGTCGTGCCCGTACTGCACGAACGGCCTGCCGGAGCCGTGGAGAACGCTGCTCGCGGCCTAGAAATGGCCTCGGCGCGAATGTAGGTCGTATCCAGCGCAGACCGGCCCACGCTTCGCCGATAGGTTCGCTGCATGGACAGCGCAGCGAGCCAACGAGCACGCATCGCCGCTTACACGCGGTGGTCGAGGACGCCCGACGCGGCGAGCGCGACAGCGCCGGCGCGGCGGGCGTTCGACCTACGTTTCGAGCGCGAAGTGGACCCCGACGGCTCCCTGTCGCCCGAGGTGCGCCGCACCCTCGCGGAACGCGCCCGAAAGGCGTACTTCGCACGGCTCGCCTATGCCTCCGCAAAGGCTCGGCGGCACCGTCGATGACCCGCCATGACGACTCCACCCTGCCCCCGACCACTAACAGGGGGGCAGAAATTACCGACTCTATGGCCGGTATCGACTGGCTGGAGTTCTCCGTCACCGAGTCAGATTGGAACCGGATAGCGGAGCGGCTGACCTTTGACGGCGACGCATGGCGAGAGCTCGACCATGGGGCGCTCGGCTACGCGCACTACGCGGTGAGCGACCGCGAGATTGACGTGATGTGGGACGAGCGGCGTCCAGAGGTTCACGTGCGACTCACCGGGAAAGCCTGCTCCCGGCTCGCCGAGGACGTACTGCTGTCGGTGGTGGGCTGGGTGACGAGTCAGGGTGGCGGCTTCTCGCGCATCGACGTACAGGCGACCGTCCCCTATGCCGTCGCGACCGTGGAGCAATTCGGCGAAGCCATCGAGCGCGGCGAACACGTGACCCGCGTGCATCAGGCAGGACTCACGCGACAGTTGTCGTTGCGACGCTCGGAGTTCGACCGACTGCTCGGACGGACGCTGTATGTCGGCTCCCCGACCAGTCGGCGGCGGCTCCGTGTGTACGACAAGGGCATCGAGTCGGGCGGCCTCATCGACGGCACACGCATCGAGCTCCAGGAGCGTGACGAGGCCGCGGACGAGTGCGCGCGGCAACTGCTCGGTTCGGAGCCGCTGGCGGTGGTGTTCGCCGGCAGACTCGCCGGGTTCCTCGACTTCCGCGAGCGGGACGGCGAGAACGTGACGCGCTGGCGTCGGTCAGCCTGGTACGAACGCCTCATCGGAGAAGTGGGACGAGCTCGCGCCGTCGCCCCGGTCGAGGACACCACGCCCGAACAAGCGGAGGAATGGGTACGGCGTCAGGTCTCACCGACCTTCGCCGCTCTCGCTCGGTTGGGAATGTTGGACGTCGGCGCGCTGCTCGACGAGGGACGGAAGCGGCTCAACCCGAAGCACCAACGCTGGCTGCGCGCGGCGCGGGTCAAGGCCGAACGAGGCGAGCCGTAGGGTGGTATGAATGGCGCGCCAGTCAGACGCTGCTCGGTGCGCCAGTCGATGGACGCGGTTTCGGAGACTCAGATGGAAACAGTGGGAGTCCTGCTCGCACTAGTTGGAATGGTGGCCTTCGTAATTGGGGCTGTTTGCGTCGTCTACCCGATTCGCCGTCTGCGTGTGAGCAACCGGAGAATTGCGGCGGGGGTGCTGCTCGCCGGGGTCGTCCTGTTCGCGGTAGGTGGCGCGTTGCTCCCACCGTCGTCGCGAACGTCGGGGGGCACGGTAGCCGCGTCGCCGACAGCGACCCAGGTCGCCACAAACGTCCCAGTCAGCCAGGCAACGTCAGTACCGAACGCGAACGGCTCCGCTAGCCCGAGCGCCGGGAACGCCACCGGAAACATAGACACGGGCAGCCGTCCGGGCGTCCCGATGCCCGACCCGCGTCTCACGCCGGGCGATACGTTCACCGTGACGGTCACTCAGATCTGCGTATCCGGTTACAGCGCGAGTGTTCGCGATGTACCAGACTCAGAAAAGACACAGGTCTACGCGCAATACGGCATTACGTCGCATCCAACGGGAGCGTATGAGATCGACCATCTCATCCCGCTCGAAATTGGCGGGTCGAACGATATCCGGAATCTGTGGCCGCAGCCCGAGCAGGGTGACGCGGGTTCGCTCGTCAAAGACAAGCTGGAGAACAAGCTGCACGCGCTTGTGTGCGCAGGACAACTCGACTTGGCGGTCGCGCAGCGCGAGATCGCGGGGGATTGGTACAGTGCTTATCTCCGGTATGTGCTGAATACAAATGCGCCGTCCGCAGCGGGCAGTCCCGGTCCAGTCGCGGCAACGTCGGCGCCTTTGAATGTTCCGACAGCTCTCCCGACGCCGACGGATGCCGCACCAACCGCGACGCAGACTGCGGTTGCGCCCGCCGCTACCGCCGCTCCCGCACCCTCCCAGAACGTGGTAACGGCGGGTGCGTTCTGCAGCCCGGGGGGAGCCACGGGTGTCACCAAGACAGGGTTGCAGATGGTCTGCACCACCTCGGCAACCGACTCGCGCAATCGCTGGCGTCAGCCGTAAGGCTAGGTTGGTCGCGGTTAGCCGCTGCATCCCGGCCACCGATGGCCGCGTGCGGCGCGGGTCAAGGCCGAGCGAAGCGAGCCGCAGGGAAGCCTTGATGCGCGTCGTACGCCTGCACGCTGGGCACGCGGCGAGTACCGGCGACAGTCGGCGCTCGCCGCTCCATGCTCTGCTATTCTCCTGACGCTCGACCTGCAGGCGGCCCTATCGAATCGGTACGCCGCGACAGCCGCGACGGAGGACAACATGACGCGATGGACTGGGATGGCGATCCTCTCGCTTGCGCTCAGTCTTGCGGTCGCAGCGTGCGACGGTGCAAGCGACACGAAGGGCGCAAGCACCGCCCCAGCAACGAGCAGCACGACGGGTACAGCAACGAGTGGTCCGACGGGGGAGATATCTCCAGCGGCCCTCGCAGAACGTTTGAAGGGAAGTGCCGCTGCGGATGGTGAAGTCCGGGGAGCGTTCGTGAGTTGGCTCACCTCTACGGTCTGCGCACCTGGGTCGCCAGGCGACCCGCAAGCTAACTGGTGCGGGGGAATCCAAGGGGTCGCCTTCGCCAATCAAACGTTGACGGCACGGGTTTCACTCCCGAACAACAACGCCAAGCCCGATGCGGTTCTGGTATGTCAACGATTCTCAACGTTCGTCTTCAATAACCTGTATGCGAAGTACGGGCTCCAGAACGTGGTCCTCGTCTCGGACACGGACGGCAAGACGTTGGCGCAGCGTCGAGGCATTGCGGGCGGTTGCGGTTGAACGGGTTGACCGTCCCGCTCGACGCCTTTGCCGCCACCCGATAACTGGACCGATTCCGGCAGCAGTAGCACGTCTGCAGCACAGCGCATCGTATAAGATGGTTCCCAAGCAGAGGGTCGCCGGTTCGAATCCGGTCTCCCGCTCCATTACACACGATCCCTTGTAATTCCAAGGGATCCGGGCTTCCGGAGGGCCTCCGGAGGCCTTTTCCCGATATCCCCGATGGCGCGCGAGCCGATAACTGAACCTCGACCCGAGGAGGTTCAGATGTCCCAGAGATCCCAGCAAACCAGCCAGATTCGCCCGTTCGGCACACCCGAAACCGACCCACTGTCGGAAAGTTATCGGGCCTTGGTGGCGAGCTTCCGCAGGAAGCTGCTCGCCGAAAACAAGTCGCCACGGACCATCCAGACGTACGGCGAAGCCCTTCGGCTATTCGACGCGTTTCTCGTCGAACAGGGCATGCCGCTCGCGCTCCCGCACATCCGTCGGGAACACGTCGAAGCGTTCATGACCGACTTGCTCGCCCGGTATCGGCCGGCGACTGCGGCAAACCGCTATCGCACGCTCAACCTCTTCTTCGCCTGGTGCGTGGCCGAGGGAGAGATCACCCGTTCCCCCATGCAGCGGATGCAGCCGCCGATCGTGCCGGTCGTGCCGCCTGCCGTGCTGACGGCGGATGAACTGACACGTCTGTTCAAGGTCTGTCAGGGCACGCTGTTCCGGGAGCGCCGAGATATGGCAATCCTCCGGCTGTTCGTCGACACCGGCATGCGTGTCGGGGAGCTCGCGTGGATCCAATTGGAGGACCTCGATCGCGAGTACAACGTGGTCGCGGTCCTCGGTAAGAATCGCCGGCCGCGACTATGCCCCTTCGGCCGGAAGACGGCGCTCGCGCTGGATCGCTACCTCCGCCTCCGTGCGCAACGGAAAGACGCGCACCAGCCCACACTCTGGCTCGGGAGCGGTGGTCCCATGACCCTGAACGGCATCGCGCATATGGTGCGCCGGCGAGCGGCCGAGGCCGGCCTCGATCACGTCCATCCGCACCGGTTCCGCCACACGTTTGCGCACGAATGGCTGGCCGCCGGCGGCGCCGAGATCGACCTGATGCAACTCGCCGGGTGGCACTCCCGGACCATGCTCGCGCGCTACGGCGCAAGCGCCGCTGCCGAGCGCGCGCGGGATGCCCATCGCCGTCTGGCGCTCGGCGATCGGTTCTAGAGGTGAGTTGCGAACCTGCCAGCGTTAGCGGAACCTGCGATGGCCGGCGCGGCGAACCGGGGCCCGGTCCCGCGAACGCCAACGAGACAGCGTCGGGGAGGCGTGACTGATGCCCGAGCGGCTTCCCCGGGTCACCTCGTCGGAGCTGCTAGCGGCACTGCGTCGCGCCGGTTGGGGAATAGTGCGCCAACGGGGCAGTCATGCACGGCTGGCCCATCCCGAGCGAGGTGGGCGTGTCACGGTCTCCGTGCATGCCCGCGACATCGTGAAACCCGGCACGCTCCGCGCCATCCTGGAGCAGGCTGGCCTCACAGTCGACGAACTGGTTGAGTTACTTTAGAGGCGCATCCGTGGAGGAAAGCATGAAGCGCTACACGGTGGTTCTGATTCCCGAGCCCGAGGAGGGCGGCTACTCCGTGACAGTGCCCGCGTTGCCGGGACTGTTCACCCAAGGTGAGTCGAAGGACGAGGCACTGCAGGCCGCCCGCGAGGCGATTGCGTTCCACCTCGAATGCCTGGCAGAAGAAGGCGCGGCGATCCCCGAGGACGACGGTGTCGTTTTCGAGCACGTGGACGTTGCGGTCGCCTGACGCCTGAATGCGTCAGCGGGTTCATTGAGGCCCGATAACTTTGGTGACTTCCGCGGCACCAGCGAATCTGGACCGCGGTGGAAGCGAGCCATGAGTTCCCAAGCAGAGGGTCGCCGGTTCGAATCCGGTCTCCCGCTCCATCCTCGGATA
>CAIXBH010000094.1 GCA_903917615.1 uncultured Chloroflexota bacterium
CCGCGCCGGCGCCAGCAGCACCGCGCGCTGCGGCCCCGGCAGCTCCCGACGCGACGACGCCCCCCCCGGGCGACACTGTCCCGTTCGCCTCGCCGTCGGTGCGTCAGTTGGCCCGCGAGATCGGCGTCGACCTCAGTGGCCTCACCGGCAGCGGCCCGGGCGGCCGTATCTCCGAGGAGGACGTGAAGCGGTTCGCTCGTACGCAGGCCCTCGCACCAGCTCCTGCAGCGCAGGTGATCGTGCAGGCCGCCGCTGCCGCTGAGACGCGCCCGCTCCCGGACTTCTCGCGCTGGGGTGACGTCACGCGCGAGCCGCTGTCGCGGCTCCGCCGCACCGTCGCGCGCAACATGGCGCAGTCGTGGACGGACATCCCGCACGTCCACCTGTTCCACCACGCGGACGTGACCGAGATGGAGAAGCTCCGCCAGCAGTACCGCGACAAGGCGCGCGCACTCGGCGGGAACCTCACGATCACGGTCATGATGATGAAGGTCGTTGCGGCGGCCCTGAAGGCGCATCCGAAGGTCAACGCGTCGCTCGACCTCGAGAGCGGCGAGCTCATCGTGAAGAACTACATCCACCTCGGCATCGCCGTGGACACCGAGCGCGGCCTGGTGGTGCCGAAGGTCGAGAACGTCGACCAGAAGAACATCCTCGAACTCTCCGTCGAGTTGAACCAGCTCGCGGAGAAGGCGCGGAACAACCAGCTCACGATCGACGAGCAGCAGGGCTCGACCTTCACGATCACGAACCTCGGCAGTCTGGGCACCGGATACTTCGGTCCCATCATCAACTGGCCGGAGATCGCGATCCTCGGCCTCGGCCGCGCCGAGCAGGTGCCGGTCCTGCAGGGCGACCGCTGGGTGCCCGAGCTGCGCATGCCGATGTCGATGGGCCTCGACCACCGCATCATCGACGGCGCGGACGGCGCACGCTTCATGTCCTGGATCACCGAAGCCATCAAGAACCCGTTGCTCATGGCGCTGGAGGGCTAGCGTGACCACTGAACGCAAGCGCCTCGCCGTGCTCGGCGCTGGCCCCGGGGGCTACACCGCCGCCTACCTCGCTGCCGAGAAGGGCATGGACGTCACCCTCATCGACACGCAGCCGAACCCTGGCGGCATCTGCTGCTTCGTCGGCTGCATCCCCAGCAAGGCGCTGCTGCACGCCGCCGATGTCATCAACAGCGCCGCCGAGGGCGATGCGTTCGGCGTGACGTTCAACAAGCCAGCGATCGACCTCGACAAGTTGCGCGCCTGGAAGGACGGCATCGTCCGCCAGCTCACGGGCGGCCTGGGCATGCTCGGCCGCGCGCGCCGCGTGAAGTATGTCCGCGGGCGCGGGCGATTCTCCGACGCCGGCACGATCCGCGTGATGAACGAGGGCGAGCTGACCGAGGTCAACTTCGACTACGCCATCATCGCCACCGGCTCCGTACCGGTGATCCCCGGCCCGCTGCGCATCGAATCCGACCGTGTGTGGGACTCCACCGCGGCGCTCGAACTGCGCGAGAAGCCGGAGTCGCTGCTGGTCATCGGCGGGGGCTACATCGGCCTCGAGATGGCGAGCGTCTACGTGGCCCTGGGCTCCAACGTGACCGTGGTCGAGGCCACCGGCAGTCTCCTCCCCGGGGTCGATGCCGACCTCGTGAAGGTGCTGTCTGACCGCCTCGTGCCGCGGCTCCACGAGTTGCTGCTGAACACCCGCGTGAACTCGATCGCCGAAGACGGCGACGGCATCACCGTCGAGTTGAGCGGCGCGGACATCCAGGAGTCGCGCCACTTCGACCGCGCGCTGATCGCTGTCGGACGCCGACCGAACTCAGCCGACCTGGGCCTGGAGCACACCGGCGTGCAACTGAACGAGCGCGGATTCATCGAGGTGGACCACCAGCGCCGCACGGCGAATCCGGCGATCTTCGCGATCGGCGACATCGCCGGCGAACCGATGCTCGCCCACAAGGCGATGCACGAGGGGCAGACCGCCGTCGAGGTCATCCTCGGCGAGCCGGCCGTCTGGCAGCCGGCGGCGATTCCCGCCGTCGTCTTCACGGACCCCGAGATCGCGTGGTGCGGCCTCACCGAGACGCAGGCGCGGACGCGCGGCGTCGACGTCGAAGTCACACGCTATCCGTGGACCGCATCCGGTCGCGCCCTCACGATGGGCCGCACCGACGGCCACACGAAGCTGATCATCGAGCCGGGCACGGAGCGCATCCTCGGGATGGCGATCGTCGGACACGGCGCGGGCGAGATGATCGCCGAGGGCGTGCTGGCGGTGGAGATGGGCGCTCGGGTCGAAGACCTGAAGCAGTCGATCCACCCGCACCCGACGCTGACCGAGACGGTCATGGAATCGGCCGAGCTACTGACGAACACGAGCGCGCACTACATCGCGCGCCGCCGCCGCGACTAGCACCGGCAAACCCCGGGCTACTCCGCGGGGTCGTCCATGACGACCGAGAGGTCGGCCATCGGCGAGACCGGCAGTTCGATGATCATCGTGGTGCCGTGCTCCCCGTCGCTCTGCGCGTACAGCCGGCCGCCGTGGAGCTCGACGATCGACCGCGCGATGGAGAGGCCCAGGCCGGTGCCGCGCGCGAAGGCGCTGGCCCGCCGGGTGCGATAGAACTTCTCGAAGATCCGCTCCAGGTCCGCATGCTCGATGCCGATCCCGGTATCGCGCACCTCGATCAGGACGTGCTCGTCGTCCGATCGGGTGATGACCGTGACCTCGCCGCCTGCAGGCGTGAACTTCAGCGCGTTGCTGACCAGGTTCTCGATCACCTGGCGCATCCGCCCGGCATCGAGATACGCGGCGTGCGACGCGCGCAGATCGCGCACGAGGCTCACGCTCGCCTGCGCAGCG
Source organism: uncultured Chloroflexota bacterium (assembly GCA_903917615.1). Taxonomy (GTDB): domain Bacteria; phylum Chloroflexota; class Dehalococcoidia; order UBA2979; family UBA2979; genus SHYQ01. The sequence continues at coordinate 2,869 of CAIXBH010000094.1, forward strand.
GAGCCGTGCAGATCCTCGATCACTCGCTCGCAGATGGGGTTCACGTATGCGGCGTCGCGGAAGAGCGCGACGCGCCCTCCCTCCAGCGCCGCCATATCGAGCAGGTCGTCGACGAGCACCCACAGGCGGTCTGTATTGCTGACGAGCAATTCGACGAGGCGCGCGTGCACCTCCGAGAGCGCCCCGGCACTCGGCTCGCGGAGCAGCCCGACCGTTGCGCGGATGGCGGTCAGGGGTGTGCGGAGCTCATGGCTCACGGTCGCAACGAGGTCGCGCTTCAGCGCCTCGACGTCCCGCACCTCGGTCACGTCACGGAGGACGATGACAGAGAGCCCGGGCCCGGCGGGGTCGCTGGGTTGGCTGACCGCCACGGCGCGCTGGCCCATGTGGTACATCTCGCCACCGGCTGAGCGTGTTGGGGCGTCCGCGGGGATGAGTGGCGGGGCCACCTCGGTCCAGAGTTTCCCGACCACACTCGCCGGCTCGCGACCCAGCAGCCGGCCGGCCGCCGGGTTGCAGATGGTGCAGCGCCCCTCCGGATCCAGCACGACGATGCCCTCAACCATCTGACGGAGCGCCTCGTCGACAAGGCGCCGCTGCTCGGTCACCCGCTCGAACAGGCGCGCTTGCTCCTGCGTCGCGAGATCGAGGCGGTCGAGCATGTCGTTGATGCCACCCGCGACCTCGGCGATCTCGTCGTGCCCGGTCACGGCGGCGCGGCCACCGCCGGTCCCCGCGCCGCGACTCCCGATGTGCTCCATATCCCGGCGGAGCGTGCGGAGCCGACGGACCACCGAGGCGTCGATAGCAAACGACAGGACGACGATGAGGATCACGCCGGTCGCGGCGACCGTAACCAGCAGCGCGCGAAGCGTAGAGGCCCCCTGCCGCGCGATGCTGCGGTCCGTCTCGACCCCGAGCACCGCAATCGGCTTGCCGTCGAGGTCGCGGATGTAGCAATAAGCAGCGATCCGATCATCTGAGCGAATGCTCGTCGTCGCACCATCGACCGGTAGCGCGGGCAACGCCGCGCGGACCTCCGGCGGCAGCGCTGACGCATCGGGCGGCACGAGGCTCATGCCGAGTTGCAGGGTCTCCGAGAGCCGCGCGACAAAGGCCTCGTCTATCAGGCGGCCCATCAACACGACGCCTCGTGGAGCGCCGGAGCCGTCGCTCATCAGGATCGGTCGGACTGAGACAAATATGGGACCGAGCGAGGTCTGGACGAAGCCAGACTGCGCTCCCTCCTTCGGCAGCCTCAGCAGCGGACTGGCGGGGTCGATGCGATCCGTCAGTCCGGGAATCGCAACGGGCTTGCCGTCCGGGCCGGCGCCGCGCGCCGCCACGTTCTCTCCGGCGCTGTTGCGGATCACCAGCACGTTGAGCCTGAGCTGACTCAGGATCTCGCCGGGGAGATTGCTCTCCTCGAACTTCTTGTCGCGCGAGACGACGTAGTCGTAGGCGTCGTCCCATGACGCCCAGTCGGTCAGGACAACATCGAGCGCGCGGATCTCGGCCATCAGGACGCTGTGCGTACGGGAGAGCTCGGTCATCGCCTCCTGGCGCTCAAGGCTGGCGTAGGCGCTGGCGAGGATGAACCGATACGCGCCGACGAGCGCGGCCATGATCATGCCGACGCTCAGGATCGTCGCCAGCACGGTGCGTCGGCGGAGAGTCATGTGGACGGGGATGCTCCCAAACGAGTGCGGCGCGCTCTACGCGAAAATCGTAGAAGTGCCGCGTCCCTGGAACGAGGTATCAAACGGTTGTGATTGGGTAATGTCGGGCGCCGAAGCCAACCTATGTATTGGTCAGGATCGAGTGCATCGGTGAGGTTCGTAGGTACGGCAACGATGCCGAGCCCCGACGCCCCGAGGCTCGACACCCTGGCGGCTCCTCCGGCCGGACCCGCCGCTCGCTCGGTTCGGCCTCCGCATGCCCTCCTCGCACGCTGCGGGAGATTTCAGCGTAGCCTCGATGGGACGAGGAAGGGGCCCGCGAACCCGTGCTGACCCGCATCCTGCGTACATACCTGCGCCCGTACGGCTCGCTCATCGGGGCGGTGCTGCTGCTGCAGTTGCTCCAGACGGTCGCCACGCTCTACCTGCCCACCCTGAACGCGAACATCGTCGACCAGGGCGTGGTGAAGGGGGATACCGCCTACATCGTCCGCACGGGCGCGGTGATGCTGGGCGTCACCCTCTTCCAGATCTCCTGCGCAATCGGTGCGGTCTACTTCGGAGCGCGTACCGCCATGGCGCTCGGCCGCGACCTCCGCGCCGCGATTTTCGCCCGCGTGCTCTCCTTCTCGGCGCGGGAGGTCGGACACTTCGGGGCGCCGTCGCTGATCACGCGCACCACGAACGACGTCCAGCAGGTGCAGCTGCTCACGCTCATGATCTCGACGCTGTTCCTTTCGGCGCCGATCACGTGCGTCGGCGGCATCATCCTCGCGGTCCGGCAGGACGGGCCGCTCTCCGGCGTACTCCTGGTCAGCGTGCCGGCGCTCATCGGCCTCATCGGCCTCATCGTCGTGCGGATGGGGCCGCTCTTCCGGAGCATGCAGGAGCGCATCGACCGGGTGAATCAGGTGCTCCGCGAGCAGATCACCGGCATCCGCGTGATCCGCGCGTTCGTCCGGGACGAGCACGAGCGGCTGCGGTTCGCTGAAGCGAACCGCACGCTCACGGACGTATCGCTGGCGACCGGCAAGTTGATGGCCCTCATGTTCCCGACGGTCATGCTCGTCGTGAACATTTCGAGCGTCGGCGTGGTGTGGTTCGGCGCGCACCGCATCGACAGCGGCGGCATGCAGGTCGGAAGCCTGATCGCCTTTCTGAGCTACCTCATCCAGATCCTGATCGCGATCATGATGGCGACCTTCATGTTCATCATGATCCCCCGTGCGCAGGTCTGCGCCGACCGGATCCAGGAGATCCTCGACACCGAGTCGACCGTCACGCTGCCCGAGCACCCGGTCACCAACGTCCCCGCCCGAGGCGAGGTCGAGTTCCGCGACGTCTCGTTCCACTTCCCTGGCGCCGAGGAACCCGTGCTGCGCGATATCACCCTTGTAGCGAGGCAGGGCGAGACGATCGGTCTGATCGGCAGCACGGGCAGCGGCAAGACCACGGTCATCAATCTGATCGCGCGACTGTTCGACGCCACGAGCGGCACCGTGCTCATCGACGGGGTGGACATCCGCGAACTCGGGGCCGAGACGCTCGCCCACATCGTCGGTGTCGTCCCGCAGACGCCCTATCTGTTCTCCGGGACCGTGGCCTCCAACCTGCGCTACGGAAAGCCGAGGGCCACGGACGAGGAGCTCTGGCGCGCCCTCGAGATCGCGCAGGCAGCAGCCTTCGTGCGGGAGATGCCGGGTGGCCTCGCCGCCCCCATCGCGCAGGGCGGCACGAACGTCTCCGGCGGACAGCGCCAGCGGCTGGCAATCGCGCGCGCCCTTGTGCTGCGGCCCGAGATCTACGTCTTCGACGACTCGTTCTCCGCCCTCGACTACGCCACGGACGCCGCCCTGCGAGACGCGCTCCACCGAGAGACGGCGGACGCCACCGTGATCATCGTCGCGCAACGTGTGAGCACCATCCGCGAAGCGGATCGCATCCTCGTGCTCGACGGCGGTCGCATCACGGCGGCTGGGACGCATGCCGAACTCATGCAGTCGAGTGACACCTATCGGGAGATCGTCCTGTCCCAGCTGACCGAGGAGGAGGCCGCGTGAGCGCCGCCCCCGGGCGCACGCCCCCACCCGCGTTCGGCGGGCGGATGATGCCCGGCGCCGCGCCCGTCGCGAAGCCGCAGGACTTCCGGGGCTCCACGCTCCGACTGCTCCGGATGCTCCGACCGGAACGGCACCTGATCGTGATTGCGCTGCTCCTCGGGATCGCCAGTGTCACCCTCTCCGTGGTGGGACCACGGATGTTGGGTCAGGCGACCGACCTCGTCTTCACCGGCGTGGTCGCCCGCCAGCTGCCGGCTGGCGTCACGGCCGCCCAGGCGGTCGAGGGCCTGCGCCGGCAGGGAAACGAGAACCTTGCGAACATGGTCGCCGCGATGCACCTGGTCCCCGGCCGGGGCATCGACTTCGCGGCGATCGGACGCGTGCTGCTCCAGGTCCTGGCGATCTACCTCGCAGCGGGCGCCGCGAGCTGGCTACAGGGGCGCCTCACCGCCATCGTTGTGCAGCGCGTGCTCTACCGCCTGCGCGAGCAGATCGAGGCGAAGCTCTCCCGCGTGCCCCTGAGCTACTTCGACGGGCAGCCGCGCGGCGAGGTCCTGAGCCGGGCGACGAACGACACCGACAACGTCGCCCAGTCCCTGCAGCAGACGCTCAGCCAGCTCATCACCTCCGTCCTCACCGTGATCGGCGTGTTGGCGATGATGGTGTGGCTGTCGCCGATCCTCGCGGTGATCGCGCTGGTCACCGTGCCGCTCTCGATCCTGGCGACGGTCGTGATCGGAAAGCGTGCGCAGCCGCAGTACATCGCGCAGTGGGCATCCACCGGGCGCCTCAACGGTCACATCGAGGAGATGTACACGGGACATGCGCTCGTGAAGGTCTTCGGGCGCCACCAGGAGGCAGCGGAGATCTTCCGGCTGCACAACGAGGCGCTGTTCGCGTCCAGTTTCAAGGCCCAGCTGATCTCCGGCGTCATCCAGCCCGCCTCGATCTTCCTCGGGAACGTGAACTACGTGCTCGTCGCGGTCGTCGGGGGCCTGCGCGTCGCGTCGGGGGCGATGTCGCTGGGCGACGTGCAGGCGTTCATCCAGTACTCGCGCCAGTTCAACCAGCCGCTGCAGCAGATGGCCAGCCTCTCCAACCTGATCCAGTCCGGGGTCGCCTCTGCAGAGCGCGTGTTCCAGGTCCTCGATGCGCCGGAGCAGAGCCCAGAGCCGACCGCACCGGCCCGTCCCGATCCGGTGCGCGGCCGCGTCGCATTCGAGGGGGTGTCGTTCCGTTACGTGCCGGAGCAGCCGCTCATCGAAGACCTGTCGCTCGTGGTCGAGCCCGGACAGACGGTGGCCATCGTGGGGTCCAGCGGCGCCGGAAAGACGACGCTGGTGAATCTGCTCATGCGGTTCTATGAGGCGAGCGCGGGCCGGATCACGCTGGACGGCGTGGACATCGCAGCGATGTCACGCGAGGAGCTTCGCGCCAACATCGGCATGGTGCTGCAGGACACGTGGCTGTTCGGCGGCACGATCGCGGAGAACATCGCGTACGGGGCCGAGGGTGCGACGCGCGACCAGGTCATCGAGGCCGCGCAGGCGACGTACGTCGACCGCTTCGTGCGCACGCTGGCCGATGGCTACGAGACGGTCATCGACGAAGAGGGCTCGAACGTCAGCGCCGGCGAGAAGCAGTTGATCACAATCGCGCGGGCGTTCCTTGCCGACGCCGCGGTCCTCATCCTGGATGAGGCCACCAGCTCCGTCGACACGCGCACCGAGTTGCTGATCCAGCGCGCGATGACTGCGCTGCGGACCGGCCGGACCAGCTTCGTGATCGCGCACCGGCTCTCCACCATCCGCAACGCCGACATGATTCTCGTGATGGAGTCCGGGCACATCGTCGAGCGCGGGACGCACGCAGCCCTCATGGCCGCGGACGGCGCATACGCCCGCCTCTACGCGGCCCAGTTCGCCCAGCCTGCCGCCGAAATCGCCGCCACCGATCGCCCGGCCGCGCCGCCGCCGCGCGTCCGCGTCTAGGGCTCGCGCGCCTGCTCGGGGAGGCTCGGGGCCCGATCGGGGGCCTTCCCTGATACGCGCGGCGATGCACAGGCCGCACCATCGTCACCGAGATGCCGCACCACACGTCCGCCCGGTTTCGCCTGCGCGCCGCGATCGCATGTTTCGCGATCGTCATCATGCTCGTCTTCGCGCTGCCGCTCAGTCGTGGCGTCGTCGAGGCTGCGCCGGCGCCGACGATCAGCGGGGTCTCGCCGGCACTCGGACCGGGCGCCGGTGGCACGGTGGTGACGATCACCGGGACGGGCTTCGTCGTGGGCGCCAGCGTCACGTTCGGAGGGGCGGCCGCAAGCTCCGTCACGATCGTCAGCAGCACGCAGATCACGGCGACGACGCCCGCAGGCGCACCGGGCGCGGTCATGGTGGCGGTCACCAACGTCGACACCCAGGGTGCGACGCTGAGCGGCGGGTTCATCTACCAGTACGCGGCACCGACCGTCGCGAGCATCGCGCCGGCGACTGGCACCTCCAGCGGCGGCACCGCGATCACCATCACCGGCACTGGATTCCGCGCCAGCGCCAGCGCCAGCATCGGCGGCAGGCCGGCAACCTCGGTCGTCGTCGTGAACGCGACCACGATCACCGCCGTGACGCCCGCGAATGTCGTGGGCGCCGCCAGCGTCACGGTCACGAACTCCGACGGCCAGGGTGGCACCCTCAACAGCGGATACGCGTACACCGCGGCAGGCGCCCCCTCCGTCACCGCGATCGCCCCCACTACGGGCACGGCGGCCGGTGGCACCCCCGTCACGATCACCGGCACGGGCTTCGTCTCCGGTGCGACGGTGCTGATTGGCGGCACCGCCGCCACGAACGTCAACGTGGCGAGCGCCACATCGATCACGGCGACGACGCCCGCGCACGCGGCCGGCGCCGCGGTCATCTCGGTCTCGAACCCGGACACGCAGACCGGGGCGCTGAGCGGCTCGTTCACGTTCAGCCCGCTCCCTGCCCCGACGATCGCGAGCATGAGCCCGTCGACCGGACCGGGCACCGGTGGAACCGCGGTGACGATCACCGGCACGAACTTCGTGGCGGGCGCGAGCGTCACGATCGGTGGCGTCCCGCTGAGCGGCACCACGGTGGCCAGCGCCACCTCGATCGTCGGGACGACGCCGGCACGCAGCGCAGGCGTCGGTGCGGTCGTGGTGACGAATCCCGACGGGCAGTCGGGGACGCTCGGCAGCGGATTCACCTTCGCCGCGAACGCCGTGCCAACGGTGTCCGCAATCAGCCCGGCGACCGGATCGACGACCGGTGGCACGTCCATCTCGATCACCGGCACCGGCTTCCTCGCGAATGCCTCGGTGCTCATCGGCGGCACACCGGCCAGCGCGATCACCGTCGTGAGCTCGACGCTCATCACCGCGACCACGCCATCACATGCCGCGACGGCAGCCGGCGTGCCGGTCACGGTGACCAACTACGACGGGCAGGCCGGCTCGAACGTCACCGGCTTCACCTACAAGGCTGATGCTGCGCCCGTTGTCTCGTCCGTCAGCCCCGCCGCCGGCACGTATCTCGGCGGGACCGTGATCACGATCACGGGCACCGGCTTCGCGCGCGGGGCCACGGTCGCCTTCGGCCAGTTCACGGGGACGAACGCGATCATCGGGGGTGGCACCTCGATCATCATCACCACACCGGCAGGCACGGTGGGGAACGTCCCGCTCGTGGTGACAAACCCGGACGGTCAGATCGGCATCCTCGCGAGCGGCTTCACGTTCCAGGCGGCGGCGCCAACCATCGTGGCCGTGGATCCGCCGAGCGGGCCGCTGGCCGGTGGCACCGACGTGACGATCACCGGCACCAACTTCGCGGCGGGCGCGACGGTGACCTTCGGCGGCATCCCCGCCTCGCGCGTGCTCGTCACGACGAGCCAGACCATCACCGCAACCACCCCCGCCTCGGCCGCTGCGGCAGCTGCTGCTGCAGCAGCCGCAGCCCCGGCAGTGCCTGCGGTGCCGACGACCGGCGCAGCGGCCACGACCCCGGCGGCGACGCCGACGGCCACGGCCACCGGAGGCGCCGTCGACGTCGTAGTGACGAACCCGGGCTCCCCGTCAGCCACGCTGACCGGTGGCTTCACCTACGCCGCCCCGGGCGCGGCGAACGTGGCGACTGTGCCACCGGTCGGAGGCATCACCTTCGTCGTTGCCGGCACGAGCGACCTCCCGACGCTGGTCGCCGCGCAGAAGTTCACGGTGGTCGCGGCGTTCAGCTTCGATGTGCCGAAGCAGATCTGGAAGATCTGGGTCGCCGGCGCACCCGTGAGCAGCCTGACCGGACTGACCGCGACCGACATCGTCGCGCTGCGCCGATAGGTTCGAGGCTGTCCTACCAGGTCCGCACGACGCGCGGGAGCAGTCGCGGCGTGCGCTCGGCGTATGCCGCGTAGCCGGGGAAGCGCTCGCTGAGCAGCCGCTCCTCCAGACCGATCTTGCGCAGCAGCACCGCCAGCAGCGCGCCCCACAGCACGACGGAGCGGGGTCGCCCGGCAACCAGCACGAGCCCGGCCGCGCCGAGCAGGAGGCCCGCGTACATCGGGTGCCGAACCCGCGCGTAGGCACCGCCCGTGCGCAACTCGGCCTGCGGTGAAGGTGCCGGCTCGGCCCTCAACTCGCGCCCAAGGCTGGCCGCGGCGAGCAGCACCGTCGTCCCGCCCGCGGTCGCCGCGAGCACACCGGCGGCACGGCCGGCCCCCGTCGCACGCCGAAGCCCGCGCCACGCATCAAGCGCGAGCAGCCCGAGCAGGCAGATCTGCGCCAGCACGTACGTCCGCCCGGCGGTCTCGTCGGTCATGCTCAGTCCTCGATCCGCGTGACGCGGTCGACGATGCCGAGCAGCGCGTGCACGTCGACGCGGTCGCCGGGAGAGGGATCGGCGTACGTCATCTCATGGGAGACGCGCGCCTCGCGCGGAGCCTCCTCGCCGTCGACGACGTAGAGCATGCGGAAGTACAGGACGCCGTGGAGCTCGTACGGCTGGACGGCATGCAGGACTGCGTTCACTCGACCCCCTCGTCAGGCAGCCGGCAGGACCGGCGGCCGCCCCACACTACTCCTCGGGCGCCGCACCGCCCCAGCGTTCCTCGATGCGCCGGAGTTTGAACAGCGCCACCGAGATCGCCCACGTCACGATGAAGATGCCGACGATCGCGTACCCCATCGTCTCGAAGTCCAGATCGCCGATCCAGTTGAAGAACGGACTGTCGATCTTCAGGCGCTGGCTGATGACTTGCAGGTACTCGATCGTGCCGATCGCGAGCGCGACGAACACCGAGAGGCCGGTCGTCGTGAGGTTGTAGTAGACCTTGCGGAGCGGCGTCGACAACGCCCAGTGGTACGCCTTCGACATGAATGCGCCGTCGGCGGTGTCCATCAGCGACATCCCCGCTGTGAAGAGCAGCGGCAGCGCGATGATCCCGAGCACGGGCAGCGGGGCCCCGCCGCCGTTCGTCGCCGCACCCGCGGCCCCCGCCGTGATCGCGAGCAGGCCCACCTCGGTTGCCGTGTCGAAGCCGAGTCCGAACAGGACACCGACCGGATACATGTGCCAGCTCTCCGACACGAGACTGCGGAAGCGGCTCCCGAGGATGCGATTCATGAAGCCGCGCTGCGCGAGGAGATCCTCGAGACGCTCCTCGTCGTGCTCGCCGCGCTTGATCTCCTGGTAGGTGCGCCAGATGCCAAGGAAGACGATCAGGTTGAGGATCCCCACGATCCAGAGGAAGGTCGCCGACACGGTCGCGCCGATGGTGCCGCCGATCGTGTGCCAGGACTCCATGTTCTGCTGCACGAACCGCGCCGCAACGGCGAGCCCGAACGACAGCAGGAAGACGACCGTCGAGTGCCCGAGCGAGAAGAAGAACCCCACGCCGAGGGGGTGCCTGCCGTCCTGCACCATGAAGCGCGTCGTGTCGTCCACCGCCGAAATATGGTCGGCGTCGAACGCATGCCGGAGCCCGAAGCCGTATGCCAGCGCGCCGGCGCCCGCATACGCGGGCCCGAAGTCGTTCGCGTAGTGCAGGAACAGCCCCCACCCGACGACATGCAGCAGCGCGATGAAGCCGAAGAAGCCGGCGAGGCGCATCCACTCCGCGCGCGAGAAGCCCAGCACCTGCCTCGACGCCGTCACGCGCGCCCCTCGGTCGCACGGCAGTCGGCGCAGAGCCCCGGCACGACGAAGTGGTCGAGGTGGACCTCGAAGCCCGCGGTCGCCTCGATCCGCGATGCGAACTCCGCAACGAATTGCGGCGGGAGCATGGCCTCGCGGCCACAGGCACGGCACATGAGGTGCGAGTGCGGGTGCTCGCGGTCCACCCACTCGTAGGTGGCACGCGGTCCCCCGTCCGCCTCGGCCACGAGGCGGATCTCCTTCAGCGTCTCGAGGGTGCGGTAGACCGTGGACAGCGCGATCGCCGCCTGGTGGTCCGTCTCCTGAATCAGCGCGTGGATCTCCTCGGCCGTGAGGTGTCCCCCGGCGTGCTGGAGCGCGCTCGCGACCTTGATGCGCGGCGTCGTGCTCCGCCGCCCCGCCGCGTGAAGCGCGAGTGCCGTCTCCTGCTCGCAACTCATCTCAGCCCGCCCGTCTTGCGAATATTCACAAGAGTACATCGAGGCAGGAAGAACGCAAGCGCCCGTCAGTGGGCGCGGGCGCACGCCGCGACGAAACGCGGGGCGATAGCGGCGTCGGCCGCGAAGTGCAGGTGCACGTAGGAGGCCCAGACGTTCGCGGAGGCGTAGCCCTCCGCCGTGGCATCACCACCAGCGCGCGCCTGGAGGCTGTACGCCGACGTGTCCGATGCCGCGGGGGCCTCGAGGGTCGACCAGTGGAACTCGTGACCGCGCACGGTCTGCCCGGCCGCAAGATGCGGGCCGTCGACGCGGGCGGTCGCGAGGCGGTAGCCGAGCGTGAGCCGCCGCTGTGCCATCGAGGAGCGCAGCGGGACGACGCCCGCCATCGCGTGGGCCCGTCCCGACTCGTCTACGAGCGACTCACCGAGGTACATCAGTCCGCCGCACTCGCCGTAGACGGTGAAGCCTCGCGCCGCGGCGACGCGGAGCGACTCGCGCATCGACCCGTTCGATGCGGCCGCCTCGGCGTAGAGCTCCGGGAAGCCCCCACCGAGGTAGACCCCGCGCGCCCCATCTGGCAGCGCAGCGTCGCGGAGCGGACTGAACGGCAGCAGGTTCGCCCCCCACGCGGTGAGCAACTCGAGGTTCGCCGGGTACATGAACGAGAAGGCCTCGTCGGCGGCGTACGCGATCGGCACGCGCGTGCGTACCGGCTCGGCCGGCCAGAGCCCCGAGTCAGCGGTTCCCTCGACTGCCCTGGCGCCGCGCGCGATCACGAGCACGCGGTCGAGGTCGATGCCCGCTGCGACGCGAGCCTCGGCGGCCGCGAAGAAGTCCTCCGCGACGCGGCCCTCGATGATAGGCACGAGCCCGAGGTGACGCTCCGGGACGCGCAGGCCATCGTCTCGCCGCAGGGCACCGAGGACCGGGATACCCGTAGCGGCCTCGATCGCCTCCGTGCAGAGCGCGGCGTGGGTGTCGCTCGCGACGTTGTTCAGAATGACGCCCGCGATCGCGAGATCGTGATCGAACATCTGGTAGCCGAGCACCTGTGCCGCGATGCTGCGCGCGATCTTCGCCACGTCCACCACGAGGATCACTGGCAGGCCGAGGAGCTTCGCGACCTCCGCGCTGCTTCCCGCCTCGCCGCCGCCCGTGCGGCCGTCGAACAGCCCCATGACGCCCTCGACCACCGCGATGTCGGCCGAGGCCGTCGCGCGCGCGAACAGATCGCGCAGCGCCGCATGCGGCACCATCCAGGAATCGAGCGTCTCGCAGGGGCGACCGGCGGCTCGCGCGTGGTACGTGGGGTCGATGTAGTCCGGCCCGACTTTGAACGGCGCGACGCGTAGCCCTCGCGCACGCAACGCGGCGATGAGCCCGGTGGTGATGGTGGTCTTGCCCGTGCCGCTTGCGGTCCCGGCGATCAGCACGCCGCTCACGGCACACCCTCGTAGATGATGGCGAGCGCGACCGTCGCGTGAGCCGACGCGCGCTTCGGCAGCAGCAGTTCCGTGGCACGGCCCGCCAGCAAGGCGGCCGCCTCCGCGACGCTCTCGGTCCCGACATGGGCACCAACCGCGTTCGAGGGATTCGGCACGTTCACCCCGGCGAGCGCGCCGGCGGCGACCCCGCAGAGCGTGATCCCGTGGCGCGCCGTGAACGCGACGAGTGCCGGGTGGTCACGACGAGCGTCGAGGGTCGCGATGACCTTCAGCTCCTCCCACGGATGCGCAGATTCAACGAGTGCGTCGGCGACGAGGCACTCAATCTCGTCGAGCGTGACATCCGACGAGAGGCCGATGCCGGCGATGAGCCGCGTCGCGTCCTGCATCGCTACGCCTCGCCCGCCGCACGGTAGCGGTGGCCATACGCCGGGTCGTAGAGGCGCGAGCGGGCGGCCTCGACGGCAGCGTCGTCTCCGAGCGCGGCACCGACGAGCACGACCGCCGTGCGATCGATGCCCGCCTGGCGCATCGACGCGGCCACGTCGCCGAGCGCACAGCGGATGAGCCGTTCGTCCGGCCACGACACGCGGTACGCGATCGCCGCGGGCGTCTCGGGCCGATACCCACCCTCGATCAGTTCGCCGACGGCGCGATCGATCAGGTTGGCGCTGAGGAACAGCGCCAGCGTCGCGCCGTGCGCGGCAAGCGAGCGCAGCGACTCGGCATCCGGCACTGTGCTCGCGCGCCCCTCGGCGCGGGTGAGAATCACCGTCTGTGCGACATCGGGGACGGTGAGCTCCACGCCGAGCGCCGCCGCCGCGGCCAGCGCGCTGTTCACGCCGGGCACCACCTCCACCGGGACGCCCGCGGCGCGCAGCGCCACGAGTTGCTCGTGCAGCGCGCCATAGACCGAGGGGTCACCGCTGTGCACCCGCACAACGACCTCCCCCCGACGCGCGGCCTCGGTCATCAGTCCGGTGATCTCCTCGAGGGTGCGCGCCGAGGAGCCCACGACGCGCGCGCCAGGCTTCGCCGCTGCCGCGTGCGCGGGATCCACGAGCGAATCGGCGATCAGGAGCACGTCGGCCGCCTCGATGAGCGCACGTCCGCGGATGGTGATCAGGTCGGGCGCGCCCGGCCCGGCCCCGACGACGTACACCGTGCCAGGCACAACCTCGCGGGTCATCGCGACGCTTCGGGCTTCGTCGCGGCGATCAGGAAGATCGGGTTCGCGGGGTCGAGGCGCGTGCCATCGGCGAGCGGCACCCCGTGCGACACGCTGACCTGGCGCAGCGATGGCGAACAGTCACGCAGTTGCTCGAGGAGCGGCGCGACACGCTCGAGCGTGGCGAGGGTGATCACG
>CAIXBH010000095.1 GCA_903917615.1 uncultured Chloroflexota bacterium
ACTCGGTCAACCCTGCGGTGCTCTACGGCCTGCTCACGACGTTCACGCTGACGGTCGGCAAGTTCTTCGACCCGATTCGTGACCTCGTGCTGCAGTACACGATGGTGCAGCGCGCGATGGCCGGTGGTGTGCGTGTGTTCGAGGTGCTCGACACCAAGGCGCGCATCGTCGACAGCCCGAATGCCATCGAGCTCCAAGAGGTCGAGGGACGCGTCGACTTCGACCACGTCTCCTTCCACTACGTCGAGGGCGTGCCGATCCTCCAGGACATCGACCTGCACGTGCAGCCGGGCGAGACGATCGCGTTCGTCGGGCACACTGGTGCTGGTAAGACCACGATCACCTCGCTGGTCAGTCGCGGGTACGAGGTTACGGGCGGTGCGATCCGCATCGATGGCCACGACCTGCGCGACATCCAGCGCCGGTCGCTGACGCGCCACATGGGCGTCGTGCTCCAGACGCCGTACCTGTTCAGCGGCACCATCGCCGAGAACATCGCGTACGGTTCTGACGCCACCCTCGAGTCGATCGCGACCGCGGCGAAAGCCGTGGGTGCGGACGAGTTCATCACGAGGTTGCCGCTGGGCTACAACACAATGCTGCGCGCCGGTGGTCAGAACTTCTCGCTGGGCCAGCGCCAGCTGATCAGCTTCGCCCGCGCGATCCTCGCGTCGCCGCGCATCCTCGTCCTCGACGAGGCGACGGCGTACGTGGACACGCAGACGGAGCAGATCATCCAGCGCGCGCTGCGTGAGCTGCTGAAGGGCCGCACCTCGTTCGTGATCGCTCACCGCCTGTCGACGATCCGCGAGGCCGACCGCATCGTCGTCCTCGACCTTGGCAAGGTCGTCGAGATCGGAACGCACGATGAGCTGCTGGCCTCCGGTGGCGTGTACGCGAACCTGTACAAGATGACGTACGAGAGCGAGAAGGCCGAGCGCGAGACGGAAGTGCTGGGCGAGGACGCTGCGATCGCCCGCCGCCGGCGTGGCGAAATGGAACCCGCTCCGTCCGCGGGCGGCGGGGTCTAGCCCGCCGCGTTCCGCTCCGCGACCGTGTTGCAGGGAACACGATGGGACCATCTGCCAGCACGCGCCTGAGGGTGGGGCTCGTCGCGCTCCTCGTGATGTGGCTCGCGTCCGTGGCGCAAGAGCCCGGCGGGCTGACGGCCTTCGCGTCCGAGATGGCGTCGGTCGAGCAGCAGATCACCGCGACGACCGGCGCCGCCGCAGTCCACCTGGACGAGAAGCTCGACCAGGAGGCGAGCAACGACCAGGTCGAGTACTTCGACGGAGTGTTGTGCGACAAGGCACCGCCGGTGGAGGCTGGTCAGCCCGCGCCACATCGACACTGCGAGACCGTCATGGACGTCGACGGGGCCGAGTAGGCCTCCCTCGATCGCGCCGGGGCGCATGCGGCGTCCTCAGGCGCCTGAAGGCCAGTCCCACGTCACGATCGGCGCGTTGCGTCGCCCTTCCTTCGAGGGCGCGTCCGCGTGCCGGTAGCCGAGGTTGAGCATCGCGACGATGCGGTCGTCCGGGCCGAGGCCCAGCGCATTGCGCGTCTGCGGGTAGCCGATCATCGCGCCGGTGCTGTAGTGCGCGATCAGGCCCTCCTCGTGCGCGGCGAGGAGCAGGTTCTGGATCGCCGCGACGCAGGCGGCGTAGTCCTCGATCGCGCGCTCCTCGCTGCGGGCCGCGTCGTCAGTGACCGCCTGGCTCACGAAGATCGTCAGTGGCGCGCGCATCAGCTTGGCGCGCACGGAGCGCTGCGCGCCCTCCGCCTCGCCCGATTCGGCCAGCGCTGAAGCGATCACGTCCGCGAGCGCCTCGCGACGGTCTCCCGCGACGACATAAAAACGCCACGGTTCGGTCAGTCGGTGGTTTGGCGCCCAGGTCGCAGCCTCGACGATGCGGGCGACGACGTCCTGCGGTGGGCACTCGTCGCTGAAGGTCTCCATGTCGCGGCGCGTGCGGATGGCGGTGTAGACGTCCATCGGTAGCTCCATGGGGCGCGCGAGGGGTGCGCGTCGCGCGTAGGTTCTGGCAAAACTCGACGCTCGGAGTGTAGCCTCATGCACGGTCGGCGAGGTTGCACCTCGGTCGAGACACGCAACACAGACCCCGCGGTCGGGGGAACGGTCTCGCGGTCGCGCGGGCCTCGGAGGGTTGAGCATGACATCAGGCAATCTGTTGGAGGGCGTCACCAAGGGCGCGCAGTCGACGTTCCTCATCCGGAACGGCAAGGTGATCTGGATCGACCCGTTCCGGTTGACGACCACAGGGCTGCCGAAGGCGGATGTGCTGTTCATCACGCA